>CAYYIK010000063.1:0-18172 GCA_964471955.1 uncultured Thermoanaerobaculia bacterium
GTCGGCTACGCCGAAGATCCCGACACTCAGCCCGGCGGTGGGCCGGGCACCGCCGGCTTCGTCCTGAAGCTCGACTCCGCAGGCGCCCCCGACCCCGACTTCGGCGTCCTGCCGCAGACCGGCGTCGTCCGCATCGAGTACGCACGCTGGGACTACCTGCTCGGCGCGACGTTCGATGCGCATGGCAACCGCCTGCTGGTGACCGGGTGGGGGCTGTCGGGCTCGCCGCCCGTCGGGCAGACCGGGGGCACGCTCTCGGCGCTCGACCCGCAGTACGGCTTCTTCTCGACCACCCTCGACGCCGACGGGCGGATGGTCTTCCTGCCGTTCCGCGAACCGGAGTCGGTCGCGGTCGACGGCCTCGGCCGCATCCTGCTCGCGGGCACCAACCGGTCGACCGCGCCGGAGTACAACTTCCTGGTCTACCGGCTGCTGCCCGACGGCACTTTCGATTCGACCTTCTCCGGAGACGGCCAGCAGTTCATCGACTTCGGCGCCGATCCGGACGACCACGACTTCGGCCGCGCGGTCGCGCTCGTGCCCGGCGGCGTCGCCGTCGCGGGCGAGGCCGAGAGCTCGCTCGGCGATCCGGTCGTCGGCGCCGCGCGGCTGCGCAGCGCCCTGCTGTTCGCGGACGGCTTCGAGACGGGCGGCACGACGGCCTGGTGACGCGGTCCGACGCTACCGCGCCGCCGCGAGCTTCTCCGCGATCGCCCGCGCCCGCGCGGCCGCGGCGTCCGCCTCGGCGGCGCGCCCTTCGAGCCGCAGCCGGTCCGCGATCATTTCGTGGGTCCACTGCGCGTCGGCGCTCTCGGCACCGCTCACCCGCTCGAGCGCGGCGAGAACCTCGGCCTGCATCGCCCCCGCCTCGGCGAGGCGACCCTGCGCGACGATCTCCTTCGAGAGATTGCCGGCGGTCCACCAGTAAAACGGATGGTCGCGGCCGAGTGAGCGCTCGAAGTTCGCGATGCTCTCGCGAAACAGCGTCTCGGCGCGCGCGTGTTCTCCGCGCTTGCCCGCCACGATGCCGAGGCCGTTCAGACACTTGCCGACCTCGAAGTGGTCGGGGTTGAGGGCGCGGAAGATGGCGAGCGCCTCACGGCCGGCGACCTCGGCGTCCTCGAGGCGGCCCGCACCGACCAGGACGTGGGCGTAGTTCTGCAGGGTCTGCCCGGTCTGGAGGTGGTGATCGCCGAGCGCCCTCCGGCGCACCTCGAGGGCGCGACGGATCAGCGGCTCCCCCTCGGCGAAGCGGCCTCGATTCGCGAGCAGGATGCCGAGCGAGAGGTAGCTCTGGCCGAGGTGGGGGTGGTCGGCTCCGAGGCTCGCCTCGAGGATCCGTTGCGACTCCCGGTAGGCGGACTCCGCCTCGTCGTAGCGCTGGAGATCGTCGAGGATCACGCCCAGGTTGCGCAGGTGGAGCGCGGTCTCGACGTGCTCGTCGCCGAGCTCGTCCCGGAAGGTCTCGTAGGCCTCGCGTTCGGCGGCTTCGGCCGCCGCGACCTCCTTCTTCCAGAACCGCACCTGCGCGGCGTCGCTGGCGACGCGCGCGATCTCGAGCGGCGGCGCCCCCGCCGCCTCGAGCGCGGCGAGCGAGCGCTCGAGCAGCTCGCCCGCGGCCTCGAGATCCCCCTGCTGGATCCGGATCGAACCGAGCGTCGCCTCGGCCGAGGCACGACGGGGAGCGTCGGCGACGGCCCGCAGCTCGAGCGCGGTTTCGACCGACCGCTCGGCGGCGTCGAGCAGGCCGAGGCTCGCCTCGATCCGGGCCACCGCCTCGAGCAGGTCGGCGCGCAGCTCGGGCTCGCTCGCGAGCTCGGTCGCGAGCCGCGAGGCGCCCTGCTCGAGCAGCTGGCGCGCGGTCACCGTCTCGCCGCCCGACTTGGTGGGATCGGCGACCTCGAACAGGCTGATCAGGAACTCCTTGGTCCGTTCGGCGCGCCGCGCCTCGGCCGCGGCGGCGCGCGAGCTCGCCTCGGCCCGGCGCGCCTGCCACGCCGCGGCGACGAAGCCGATGGCGAGCGATACGACGACAAGCGACGCCGAGGCCACGCCGATCCAGTGGCGGCGCACGAACTTGCCCACCCGGTAGGCGGCGGTGTCGGGCCGCGCCAGGACCGGACGTCCGGCGAGGAAGCGGCGCAGATCGTCGCCAAGAGCCGCGGCCGAGGCGTATCGCCGCTCCGGGTCGCGCGCCAGCGCCTTGAGCAGGATGGTGTCGAGGTCGCCGCGCAGCTGCCGCTCGAGCCGCCGAAGCTCACGCCCACCGGCGCCGGCCGCGGCGCCGCGACGCGCCTGCGCCGACGGGCGTGGCACGCTCTCTCTCGTGAGCTCCGCCGCCAGGGCGGCGCCCGTGCGCCCCGCGCGCCGGTGCGGGAGCGCGCCCACCAGCAGCTCGTAGAGCACGACGCCGAGCGAGTAGACGTCGGTGGCGGTGGTCACCGGCTCGCCGAGGATCTGCTCCGGGGCGGCGTAGGCGGGGGTCAGCGCGCCGAGACCGGTGCGCGTGAGCGCGGCCTCGCCGCCGGTGTCGTCGAGCAGCTTGGCGATGCCGAAGTCGAGCAGCTGCACCCGCCCCTCGCGGGTGACCAGGATGTTCGAGGGCTTCAGGTCGCGGTGGACGACCAGCTGGCGGTGGGCCGACTCGACCGCGTCGCAGGCCCCGGCGATCAGGCGCACGCGCTCGTCGACGCCGAGCCCGGCGGCGCGGCAGTGCTCGGTCACGGTGGCACCGTCGACCTTCTCGAGCACGAGAAACGGGCGGCCGTCGGCGGCGCGGCCGCCGTCGAGCAGGCGGGCGATTCCGGGATGGACGAGGCGCGCCAGGATCTGCCGTTCGCGCAGGAAGCGCGCCACGATCTCGTCGCTGTCCATGCCGGGCCGCAGGAGCTTCAGCGCCGCCCGCTGCTCGAACTGGCCGTCGACCCGCTCGACCTCCCAGACCTCCCCCATGCCGCCGCGCCCGAGCGGCGCGAGCAGGCGCCAGGGCCCGATGGTCCGGCCCGCCCCGGCCGGCGCGCCGCCGTCGACCCACTCGTCGACCAGGGTGCGCGCCGAGGCGGCGACCGGGGCCGACAGAAACTCGCCGGCGGCCTCGTCGGCCTCGAGCAGCGCCGCGACCACGCGCCCGAGCTCCGCGTCCTCGGCGGCGAGCCGGGCGAGCCGCTCGCCGCGCGCCGGTGGATCGAGTTCGATCAGCTCCTCGAAGTGGGCTCGCGCCGCGGCGAAGCGCGCCGGATCCGGTCGACTCACAGCGCGCTCCTCAGGGGGTGATGCCCTGCGCCGCCAGATCCTGGTAGAGGAAGGCCCGGGCCGCGCGCCAGCGCCGCTTGACGGTGCGATCCGAAACGCCGGTGAGCTCGGCGATCTCCTCGACCGAAAGGCCGGCGAAGAAGCGCCACTCGACCAGACGGGCGAGCTCGGGCTCGACCGATTCGAGCCGGCCGAGCGCCTCGTCGAGCGCCATCAGCTCCTCGCCGCGGTCGGGTGCGGCGATCTCCTCGGCCTCGAGATCGAGAGCGAGCGCGCCGCCGCCGCGCTTGAGCCGTCCGCGCCGCCGGACGTGGTCGACCAGCACGTGACGCATGGCGCGCGCCGCCAGGGCGAAGAAGTGCCGGCGGTCCTCGACCGACCAGCGCGCCTCGCCCGAGAGCCTGAGGTAGGCCTCGTGGACGAGCGCCGTGGTCGACAGCGTCGCCATCGGCGCCGCAGCCGCGCGCTGGCGTCGGGCGATCCGGCGCAACTCGGCGTAGACCGCCTCGAACAGGCGGTCGGAGGCGCCGCGGTCGCCGGCGCCGGCGGCCGCGAGCAGGGTCGTGATCTCTCCGGCGCCGGGCGCCGCGGCGTCGGCGTCGTCCGGAAGATGGGTCGACACGGCGTGATTCTAGACGCGCAGGGTGACGATGGTGGCGCCGTTGCCCCCCTCGTTGGGGGCCCCGGCGCGGCTCGCCGCCGCCAGGGGATGGCGGCGCAGGTGCTCCCTCAGGGCGTCGCGCAGCCGGCCGGTGCCGTGGCCGTGCACCACCCGCACCTCGCGCAACTCGGCTCGCACCGCCCGATCGAGAAAGTCGTCGAGCTCGACGAGTGCCTCCTCGACCCGGCGGCCGAGGAGCATCAGTTCGGCTGCCGCGCTCTCCTGCGGCACGGCCGGTGCAGCACTCGGCCGCGCCGGCCGGCCGTCTCCCACCGCGACGAGCTCGCCGGTGCGCGCCTTGACCCGCTTGCCGGCGACGGCCACTTCGGCCTGCTCGCCCGCGAGCTTCTCCAGGCGACCGGTCCAACCGAGCGCGCGGTGGCGGACCCGTGCCCCCACCTCCAGGTCGCCGGCCGGCGCCGTGCCCTCCTCGGCGGGGGAGAGCTGCGGAGCCGCCTCGAACAGGCGCGCGGCCTCCTGCGCCGCCACGCCCCGTCGCCGCCCGGCCTCGAACTCCCGGCGCAGGCGCTCCTCGGCGCCGGTGAGCTCGCGTCCGATCCGCTCGCGGAAGCCGCGCAGCTCCCCCTCCAGCCGCTTGCCGACGACCCGCCGCTCGGCTTCGAGCGCCGCCCGCTCGCGCTCGAGGCGGGCGGCCTCCGCGGCCGCAGCGGCGGCCTCCGCCTCGGCCGCCAGCGTGGCACGCGCCAGGCCGGAGCGCGTCGCTTCGAGCTCGGCGAGCAGCCGGCGCAGCTCGCGGTGCTCGCTGCCGAGCAGCGCCTCGGCGCGCGCCAGCCAGGCGCCGGGCAGGCCGAGGCGGCGCCCGAGTGCCAGCGCTTCGCTCCCCCCCGGCGCGCCGGGGCGCAGCCGGTAGAGCGGACGGCCGGAATCGGGATCGAACTCCATCGCGGCGCAGCCGGCACCCGGCAGCTCGAGGGCTGCCGCGGCAACCTTGCCGAGGTGGGTGGTGAGGATGGCCAGGCCGCCCGCGTCGAGCAGCCGTTCGAGCAGGGCGACGCCGAGGGCCGCCCCCTCCTCGGGATCGGTTCCCGACCCGAGTTCGTCGAGCAGCGCCAGCGACCGCTCGCCGGCGGACTCCCAGGCCTCGGTCAGCCGCAGCAGGCGGCCGCTGAAGGTCGAGCGGTCGGCGAGCAGATCCTGTTCGTCGCCGACCGTTGCCACGACGCTGTCGAAGACCGGCAGTTCGGAGCGGGGACCGCAGGCCACCGGCAGGCCGGCCTGCGCGGCGAGCACCGCCAGGCCGAGCGTTTTGGCGACGACCGTCTTGCCGCCCGCATTCGGACCGGTGACCACCAGCACGCGGCGATCGGCGCCGAGCTCGAGCTCGAGCGGCACCGCCTCGCCGGTGTGCCCGGCGAAGCCCAGCACCCGCTCGCGCCGCGCCGCCAGGCGCGGATCGAGCAGCGGGTGGCGCGCGGACTCGAGCCGCAGCCTCCCGGCCGGCACGATCTCCGGCAGGCGCCCATCGACGAGGCGCGCCCAGCGCCCGGCCGCCTCCAGCAGATCGAGCTCGCCGAGGCGCTCGGCGAGCGCCCGCACCTGAGGCAGCGCGGCCGCGAAGGCGGCGAGCAGCTCGGCGAGCAGCCGCCGCCGTTCGGCCTCCTGCTCCTCCATGGCCGTCTGCAGATGATTGTTGTCCTCGACCACGTCGAGCGGCTCGAAGTAGAAGCTGCGCCCGGAGGCCGAGCGGCCGTGCACCAGACCCGGCATGCGGCCGCGCGCTCCGGCCGAAAGGACGAGCAGGAGCCGGCCGCCGCGCAGCGGCACCGTCTCCTCGCCGAACAGCTCGAGATTGTCGTTGCGCAGCCGCTCGAGCCGGGAGTAGAGACGCTCGCGCGCGCCGCGGACCTCGCGCCGCAGCTCACCGAGGCGCGGCGAGGCGTCGTCGCGCACCTGCCCCTTGCGGTCGAGCACGCGGCGGACGTGAGCGAGCAGCGGCTCGGGATCTTCGACTCCGGCGAAGCGACCGGCCAGTTCGGCGAGCGGCGGATCGGCGGCGAGCACCCGCGCCCGCGCCTCGCCCGCCGCGGTGAGCAGGCGGGCGAGCAGCAGGATCTCGCCGCCGTCGAGCGGCGGCCGGCCGGTCTCGAGTCGCTCGAGCAGCGGCGCGAAGGGCTCGCCGAGCGAGGGGACGAGGGGGGCTTCGGCGGCCAGCCGCTCGACCTCCGCGAAAGCCCGCCGCCGGCGGTCGAGCTCGGCGCGGTCGCTGGTCGGGGTCAGCCGGAGCGTCCGTTCCGCACCGAGGTCGGTCCGCGCCTCGGCGGCGACCAGGGCGACCAGCGCCTCCCATTCGAGCGCGGCGAGCGTGGCGGGACTGGCGAGCATCGGAATCAGATCGTGGGACTCGAATCGTGGGAGTCGAATCGCGGGATCGAGATGGGCGGCGGACCTTCGCAGCGGCGACCGGGCGCAGAAACGGAAAACGGGGCCCGGGTCACTCGACCCGCGGCCCCGTCGCAAACCCGGCGCGGCGAAACGGAGTCCGGCCCGCCTCAGGCGAGGCCGAGCCGCTTCTCCTCCATCACCTTGCGCAGCATCTTCTTGCGCGCCTGGATGGCCTTGCGCTTCCGCTTCACGGAGGGCTTCTCGAAGTGCTGGCGCTTCTTCAGCTCGGTGAGCACGCCGGCCTTCTCGCACTTGCGCTTGAAGCGGCGCAGGGCGTTCTCGAAGCTCTCTTCCTCGCGGACATGGACGATCGGCACGTTGACATCACCTCGCTTCGCTCGGGATACTCGGCCCCGGCAGGGGCCGTCGGAAATGGCTCGGACCGGGAATTCTAGTTCCGGCCGCCGCGCCGGTCAACTGCGCCGCTCCGGGACGGCGCCCGGAACGGCGCGGCGGTCTCAGGCGCCGGGGGTCTCGGCCTTCACGGCGTCGATCTTGACGTCGTAGACGACCATCTTGTCGTTGAAGAAGACGCCCGCCGCGTTGCCGACCTCGTCGGTCGGGTAGAACCAGGCGGTGACCTTCTTCTCCGGATACTCCTTCATGTTGCGCGCCAGCGGGCGCCCGAGCGCCGCCAGGACGTCGGATTCGCCCATCCCCTTGCTGACCGCGGCGAGCCGCTCGACGGTCATGAAGCGCTTCGCCTCCGCGTCGGCCTTGGCCGCCTTGAGGTCGGCGTTGTCGGGGTCGGCGCCGAGCAACTGGTTGTAGATGTCGATCGCCCGCCGATAGTCGCCGCCGCGCTCGATGTACTCGCGCGCCACCAGCATCCCTTCGGCCGAGTTGAGCCGCATCGCCGCCAGCTGGTCCGGCCGCATCGGCTCACCCTGCACCGGCGGGTCGTCGTTGATGAAGGTCGCCAGGCGGGAGCTGAAGGCATCGGTCGCCGCGGTCACCGCGGCGTCGGCGGCGGCCACCTGCTCGGCCGTCGCGGTGCCGGCGGCGGCCTGCGCCTGGAGTTCGGCGAGGGCGGCCCGCTGCTTGTCCAGCTCGGCCTTCTCGGCCTCGATGCTGCTCCAGACCTTCTGCCGCTCGGCCATCCGGGCGGCCTGCTGCTGCTCCTCGCTCGGCTGGCATCCGGCGACGACGGCCGCGGCCAGGGCGAAAGCGATCCACGAAGTGCGCATGTCGGGGTTCTCCTCCGGAACGACTGCCGACCTTGGACGGTAACACAACGACGGCGCCGCTCCCCACCCCGGCGGGGTGCCCCGCCCCCGCGCAAACCTCTGAACGAGCGCGGCTTCGACCTCGCCCCGCCTTGACGTCGGGGCGCCGGCTCCCGATAATGACAAGTTCGCGACCGGTCCCCGTCTCGCCCGCCCGTGTTGGAGGAATCGAGCATGCCCCTTCCGCCCCATCTCGCCGATTTCGAGAGCCGGATCCGCGCCCGGTTCGACGCCGCCTTCGACGACCTGCGGCGCCAGTACGAGGATCGGTTGCGGCAGGCGCACGAGGGGCTGCTGTCGGCCGTCGCCGCGGTCGCGCCGCCGGCCGAGCCGCTGGCCGGCCTCGAGCTGCCCGACCTCGAAAGCGTGCCGCGCCGGCTCGGCCGCGAGGAGGCCTTCGCCGCCCTGCTCGGCGCCGCGCGTGACATCGATCGCACGACGACCCAGGCCGCGGCCCTGTCGAGTCTGCTCGCCGCCGCCACCAGCTTCGCCGAACGGGCCGGCCTGCTGCTGGCGCGCGCCGACGCGCTGCGCGGCTGGGGGAGCGCCGGCTTCGTCGGCGACCCGTTCGCCGGCAGCGATCTCGCCTGGGGCGAACCGGCTCTGGGAGCACTCGGCGACTGCCGCGGCGTGGTCGACCTCGACGCGACGGCGATCGCGGCGCTCGGCGAGCGGCTCGGGTTCGCCGGAACGCCGGCCGCCGCGGTGATGATCCCGCTCGTTCTGCGCGACCGCACGGCGGCGCTGCTCTATGCCGACGGCGCGCGGGTCGAGACCGCGGCGCTGCAGCTGCTCGTCGCCACGGCGGCGCGCCAGATCGAGCTGCAGGCCCTCTCGGACCGCACCTGGACACCGTCGCTCTACGCCGCCGCCGAGGCTCCGGATGCCGGGCTGCCGCGCTGGGACAGCGCCCCGGCCGGCCTCGCCCCGGCCGGGCTCGCGGCGATCCCCGTCGCGCCGGAGCCCGTCGCCGCCGCTCCGCTGGCTCCGCCCGTCGTCGAGGCGCCCGCCGCCGAGCCGCCGGCCCGCTTCACGTTCGAAGACTTCGCCGCGCCGGCACCGCCGCCCGAGCCCACCCCCGAGCCGATCGCCGAACCCGCCGCCGAGAGCGTTGTCGAGCCGCCGCCGCCGGCCGGCGAGCCGGTCTTCGAGATGGAGGCCGAACCCGAGATCCTCGAGCTCGCCCCCGAGCCGGACGCCGCGGCCGCCGCCGAGCCCTTCCCCTGGGAGACGAGCGCACCGGCCGTTTCCGAGGCTTCGGGGTTCGAGTTCGAGGCCGCTCCGGAAGAGGTCGCCCCGCCGGCCGAGCCGGTCGAGCCGGAGCCGCTGTCGTTCGAGCCCCCGGCCTTCGAGCCTCCGGCCTTCGAGCCGGCGCCCGAATCCGCTCCGGAGCCGCCCCCGGCGGACGCCACCGTGCGCATCCCGGTCTTCCCCGCCGCGGCGACCGGCGGCGAACCGGCACCGCCGGCCTTCGACGAACGGACCGCGCCGCTCGCCAGCGAGCTGAGCGGCACCCGCGAGGTGCCGCAGATGACGCCCTCGCCGGCCCCCCCGGCCTGGCCCGTCCCCGCCGAGGAGCCCGCCGAAGAGGCAGCTGCCCCGGAGGAGGACGCCACCCTGCTGATGACCCGCCGCGTCCCGGTGCAGCCGGCCGCGGCGGCCCCCCCGGCAGCGCCGCCGCCCGCCGAGCCCGAAGAGGACACCCAGGACCGCACGGCCGCGCGTGCCGGAAGGTCGACCGAAGTGGCGCCGCCGCCCGACCTGCAGGGCCCCGGGCTGGCGTTCGCCGCCGCGCGCGCGGCGCGCTCGACCGGCGAGAACGCCCTGCACGAGGAGGCCAGGCGCCTCGCCCGGCTCCTGGTGTCGGAGATCAAGCTCTACAACGAGGAGAACGTCC
Organism: uncultured Thermoanaerobaculia bacterium; assembly: GCA_964471955.1. Lineage (GTDB taxonomy): Bacteria > Acidobacteriota > Thermoanaerobaculia > Multivoradales > JAGPDF01 > JACTMI01. The sequence continues at coordinate 9,440 of CAYYIK010000063.1, forward strand.
TCGAGGGGCGGCGCAATCGCGATCTCTACGCCCGCCTGCGCGAGGACATCGACCGCTCGCGTCAGATCTACGAGGAGCGGGTGCACGAGAGCGTGCGGCAGGGGACGGACTACTTCCAGCAGGAGCTGGTGCGCAGCCTCGCCGGCGGCGACGCCCGCGCGCTGGGGATGTAGGCCGGCCGGTGCCGCTCCCACGCCGTCCGCCGATGTCGCGCTCGCGCGCCGCTGCCGCAGCACTCGGCCTCGGCCTGCTGGTCGGCGGGCCGGCGGCCAGCCGCATGGTGCCGCCCGGGCCCGAACCGGTCGGCGGCGCGGCGACCCTCCGGCCGGCCCCCGTCCCGCAGGCGATCGACCCGTTCTGGCTCGCCCTCGGCGAACAGGCCCGCCAGCACGGCTTCTCGGCGGCACGCGAGCTCGCCACGCCCCGCCTCGCCGAAGCCGGCACCCGCACCGTACTCGGCCTGCTCGCCCACGCTCACGAGGAGACCGGTCTGGCCCTGGAACTGCTCGAGGGGGGCGCGCCGGCGGCGCTGCTCGACGACTGGCGTCTCTACGTGCTGGCCGACGTCGCCGCCGCCCGGCGACGCCCCGAGCGGGCGAGCGAGGCGCTCGGCGAGCTGCTCGCGCGCCACCCCGACTCGCCCCTGCGCTCCGATGCCATCGTGCGCCTCGCCGAGCTGGCCTGGGAGTCGGGCGACGCGGCGGCCGCTCTCGACCGGATCGCCCGGGGGCGCCGCGAACGGCTGCCGCGCGGCCGCGAGGTGGCGCTCGAACAGCTCGCCTTCCGGATCGCCACCGCGCGCCGGGATGCCGCGGCGCTGCGCGAGGCGGCGCGCCGCCTGCTGGTGATCGATCCGCTCACCGCCTCGAAGATGCGCGTCGTCGACCTCGTCGCGGCCCGCGGCGGGGGCTCGGACTGGCGACTCTGGCTCTCGAGCGACGAGCTGGTGGCGCGCGCCGCGGCGCTGCTCGACTCCGATCTGCCCGCCGGAGCCCTGACCACCCTCGCCGCCGTGCCGCCGGGCGAGCGCGACCTCGACTGGCGACTGCTCGAAGCGCGTGCCCTGACCGCTTCGAACCGCGGTCCGGAGGCTTTCGCCACCCTCGCCGGCGCCACGGGTCCGGCCGCCGAGGCCGTCCGCCTCGACTTCGAGCGTGCCCGCGCCGCGCGCGCCGCCGGCGATGCCGCCCGCAACCCGGCCGTCTCGGCCGAAGTCCGGCGGCACTGGCAGCGGGTCGAGCGCGAGCGGCTGCTGGCGGTCGTCCGCGCCACCGGGAGCGGCGACGAACTGCACCTGCCGGCCCTGCGCCGACTCGCCGCGGCCTACCTCGAGCAGGGGCGGCGCGACGAGGCGACCGCCGCGCTGCGCCAGCTGCTCGCCGCCGACCCGACCGACTCTACCGGCGCCCGGCCGCTCTGGGAGGCCGGCTGGCAGGAGTACCTGGCCGGCCGCCTCGAAGCCGCGATCGCGATCTGGCGCGGCCAGGCCGGGCTCTACCCGAAGAGCCCGTGGACGCGCAGCGGTAGGTACTGGACCGCCCGCGCCCACGACCGCCGGCGTGACGGCGAGACGGCGCGGCGTGCCTACCTGGAGATCGTCGCCAGTTCGACGGCCGACTTCTACGCCCGCCAGGCGGCGCTGCGGCTGGCCGGCGCCACCGCCACGTCGACTCCGGCACCGGCGCCCGAACCGTGGCCCGAGGATCCCGCGCTGGCGCGCGTGCGCCTGCTCACCGATCTCGGCCTCGACGGCCCGGCGCGCACCGAACTCGAACTGCTCGCGCCGCGCGGCGAGCGGCGCGCCACGGCCGCCCTCACCGCGCTCGTCCTGGCGCGCAGCGGCGACACGCGCGCCAGTCTGCGCGAGCTCAAGCGCGCCTTCCCGCAGCTCGGCACGGCGCTGCAGGAGAGCGCGCCGCCCGAGGCGCTGGCGCTCTACTACCCGCTCGACTACCAGGCCACGGTCACGGCCGCGGCGGCCGCCAACGGCATCCCGGCGCCGCTGGTCTTCGGCATGATCCACCAGGAGAGCGGCTTCGACGCGGCGGCGACGAGTCACGCCGGCGCCCGCGGACTGATGCAGCTGATGCCGGCGACCGGACGGGAGGTCGCCGGCCGGCTCGGCCTCCCCTGGTCGACCAGCCGGCTCAGCGACCCCGAGTACAGCGTCCGCCTCGGCACCCGTTACTTCCGCAGCATGCTGGGGCTGTTCGACGGCAACGTCGAACTCGCGCTCGCCGCCTACAACGGCGGACCGGGGCGCATCTCGCGTCTGTGGCGGGCCGCGGGTCCGAACGCCGAACTCGATCGCTTCCTCGAAGGGCTGGCGCTCGAGGAGTCCCGCAACTACGTCAAGCGCATCCTCGTGCTGGCCGACAGCTACCGGAGTCGCTATCCCGACCTCGGCTGAAACTCTCGCGCCGCACCGGCGGACCGCACGGGCCCGGGGCCTGCGGCCCGCCGAGTCCTCTCCCGGGTCCATAGCTCAGCGGTCAGAGCAACCGGCTCATAACCGGCAGGTCCCTGGTTCGAACCCAGGTGGACCCACCACCGGGCCCTCCCCTGCCCCCCAGAATTCGAGGTCTTTCCCCAGATGAGTGACGCCCTGCAGATTCTGTCTGACTTTGACACTGTCTCACGTGAACTCGCGGCGACCCGCGAGCTGCTCGCCGGAGTCCCCGACGAGATGCGTTCGCTGCACGAGGAGTACACCGCGGCCCGGGCTCACCTCGACGCCCTGGAGGCCGAGGCTGCCGGAGCTCGCAGCCGGCGATCCGAAGCCGAGATGGCCATCGCCGACGCCCAGGAGAAGCTCAAGCGCTACCAGTCCCAGGTGCCGCAGGTGCGCAATCAGCGCGAGTACGGCGCCCTGCTGTCGGAGATCGACACGGTCAAGGCGACGATCAAGCGACTCGAAGAGCAAGCCCTCGCGGCGATCGAACAGGTCGACACCGCGACCGCCGCGCACACCGACGAGAGCCGGAACTTCGCCGAACTCGAGACGCGCTACCAGGCCGGCATGGCCGAGTGGGAGGCCCGCAAGCCCGAGGTGGCGCGCCGCGCCGCCGAGCTCGAGGCGCGGCGCGGCGAGCTGGCAGCCGCTCTGTCGCGCGGCGTCGTCGCGCAGTACGAGCGGCTCGCCGAGCGCTACCACGGCGTCGCCCTCGCCACCCTCGCACGCGCCGACACGCCGTCCGCCCACAGCGTCTGGTTCTGCGCGAGCTGCAACTTCCAGGTCCGGCCGCAGGTCGCGGTGGAGATCCGCACCCGGGGCGTGATCATTCAGTGCGAGAGTTGCCGGCGCTTCCTGCGCGCCGAATCCGCCGAGTGAACGGCGCGGACGATCTTGCCGCCCGGCTGGCGGCGATCCGCGCCCGGATCGCCGCCGCCGCCGCGCGCAGCGGCCGGGATCCGGGCGAGATCACGCTGGTCGGCGCCTCCAAGCAGCAGCCGGTCGCGGCGCTGCGCGCCGCCCACGCCGCCGGGCTGCGCTGTTTCGGCGAGAACCGGGTTCAGGAGGGAGCCGCCAAGCAGCCGCAGCTTCCGGACGACATCGAGTGGCACCTTCTCGGCCCCCTGCAGTCGAACAAGGTGCGCGCCGCGGCGGCGATCTTCACCGTCTTCCACGCCGTCGATCGAGTCAAGATCGCCCGTCTGCTCGACGCCGAGGCCCGCGCGCTCGGCCACCCTCTGACCGGCTTTCTCGAGGTCAATCTCGGCGGTGAGTCGAGCAAGCACGGCTTCGACCCGTCGACGATCGTCGACGAGGCGGCGCCGCTCGCCGCCTGCCGCAACCTGCGCCTGCTCGGCCTGATGGCCATCCCGCCCCCGGCGGACGATCCCCAGGGTTCGCGCCCCTGGTTCCGTCGCCTGCGCGAGCTGCGCGACGAACTCGCCCGGCGCCTCGCCTGGCCGCGCCCCTTCACCGCCCTGTCGATGGGGATGAGCGACGACTTCGAGGTTGCCGTCGAGGAGGGGGCCACCCACGTGCGCGTCGGCACCCTCCTGTTCGGCTCGCGGCCGCCGCTCGGCTGAGCGGACGCCGCCGGTGCGGCCGCCAACGGCCGGCCACCCGCGGGGGTGGCGGGGCCGGCGCGCCGCCGGGCCTAGACTGCGCCCATTCCACCCGGGCACGCCGGAGGCCGCACCACGGGCCGCCCGGACCGACAGGAGGCGACCGCCATGACTCGCGAACCCGGACGTGATCGATCCCGCGCGGCGCGCGCGCTCGCGCTCCTCGCCCCTCTGGCCCTCGCGGCGGCGGCGCTCCTGCTGCCGGCCGACGGCGGCGCCCAGACCACCACGCCGGCGGTCACGCCGGCCGCCGGGCCGAGCCTGCTCACCCGGCTGCGGGCCGAGTTCGACCGCGCCTCGCTCGGTCGTGCCGGCGAGATCGGCGCCGCCGCGGCGACCGCCGGCGAGTCGACCGCGCCCGGCGAGGACTGGCTCGAGAGGGGATTCGAACTGACCGGCGAAGATCTCTACCGGATCAACTGCCGCTCCTGTCACGGCGTCGGCGGACGCGGGCTCGGCGGCGACATCCCGTCGATCGTGGCGCGGCTGCGCCAGGGCGCCGCCGAAGGGGGGGCGACGACCGAGCTGGCGCTGCGCCACCGGCTGCTGATCGGCGGCCAGGTCATGCCGGCGATGGCCCACCTGACCCCGGCCGAGGTCGAGGCCCTGCTCGCCCACCTCGAGGGGGCGGCCGGCACCGCCATCGCGACGGCACCCACGCGTGTCCGCGTTCCGGCGATGCGGGTCGGCGAACACGTGGTCAAGGCGGTCTGCCAGGTCTGCCACGACGCGGTGCCCGGCATTCCGCAGGCGACGCGCCAGCGCATCCAGCCGGCGCTCTCCGAGATTCCCGACCGCTACGCCGTGCGCGCCCTCACCCGCCTGGTGCGCGAAGCCCCGGCCTCCCCGGGCAGCGTTCCGGCGCACCGGCCGCGCCTCGGCTACCTGCGCGGCGAGGAGATCGAGGCCGCCTACGTCTATCTGCTCGCCTATCCACCGCGCGTCGGCGAGTGAGTCCGGCAGGGCCACCCCGGTAGGATGCCGGGGTGAACACGGACACGGTCCCCAAGCCCGAGCTGCGCCGCCGCATGATCGCGCGGCTGGCGGCTCTCGACCCGGCCGAGCGGCGCCGAGCCGCCGCGGCGGCCACCGAACGCTGGCTCGCCCAACCCGAGGCGGACGCCGACGGCATCCTGGTCTGCCTCTCCTTCGGTGACGAGATCGACACCGCGGCGCTGATCGAGCGGCTGGCCGCCGGCGGGCGTGAGCTCTTCGTCACCCGGGCCGATCCGCGCGATCGCCAGCTGCACGTCCACCGCTGGCCCTGCGAGCTGGTCACCCTCGGATTCGGACTGCGCCAGCCGCCGCGCGGTGCGCCAGAGCTCACCCCCGGCGAGATCGCCTCGCGGGTCGGCGCGGCGCTCGTCCTCGGGCTCGCCTTCGACCGGCGCGGCTTCCGCCTCGGCCACGGCAGCGGCTATTTCGACCGCTTCCTCGCCCGCCACCCGATCCCGTCGCTCGGCTTCGCCTTCGATCTGCAGCTGGTCGACCGGATCGCCGACGAGCCGCACGACGTGCCGATGCACGGCGTGGTCACCGATTCCCGGGTCGTCCGCCGCTCAGTCGCCTGAAGCGGCCGACGCGAGACGGGCGAGCACCAGTTCGCGGGCCCGCGCCGCCCGCTCCTCCCAGTTGCCGCCGATCTCCGCGACGGCGCCCGCCAGGCGCGCCAGCCCGGCGCGGAAGAGCGGCAGTTGCGCGGCGCGATCGGCCGCGTCACCGCGCACTCCCGGCTCGGCGACGAACGGGACGTCGGTGAGCAACAGCAGGTGGAGGTCGGCGCGTCGCGCCGCGGCGGCGCGCTCGATCCACTCCGGGCAGGTGCCGTTGTAGTGCCAGCCGTAGACCACCGTCGAAACCAGATCGGTGTCGAGCAGCACCGCCCGAGCGCCGCACCGTCGCGCCTCGGCGAGGGCCGCCTCCTCGAGCTCGATCTGTCGCCGCGCCACCCGCTCGATGTCGGCCGGCACCAGCGCCCGGCCCGCCGATTCGGCCAGCTCGCGCGCCGCCTCGCCGGAAAAGGGCAGGCAGAGCTCGGCGGCGAGCCGGCCGGTCAGCCAGGTCTTGCCGGTCGACTCGGGCCCGGTGAAGACGATGCGCCGCGGCGCGCCGGCGCTCACCCGGCTGCCTCCACCGCGGCACCGGCGGCCGCGCCGCGGCCGGCCAGCGCGCGGCGCCAGGCGAGCAGACCGGCCACCGCCAGGACGGTGAACATCGCGTAGAGCGCCGCCGTCGCGAAGAGGTTCTTGGCCAGGTAGAGGCCGACGTAAGCGAGGTCGACGGCGATCCAGACGGCCCAGTTCTCGATCCACTTGCGCGTCTGCAGCGCCTGCGCGGCGAGCGAGCCGGCGGCGAGCGTGGCGTCGAGCCAGGGCCAGGAGGCCGAAGGCACGCGCGAGAGCAGGGCGCCGAGGGCGAGCGCGAAGAGCGCCGCGGCGCCGAGCAGGCCGCCGAGAATCTTCCGCGGCGCGCGCCCGACCGGCAGCTCGCCGCCGGCCGGCCCGCCGTGGCTCCACTGCCACCAACCGTAGACGCACAGGGCGAGGTAGACCAGCTGCAGACCGGCGTCGGCCAGCAGCCCGACGCGCCAGAAGACGATCGCGAAGAGACCGACGTTGACGATGCCGACCGGCCAGCACCAGAGACTGCGCCGCACGGTGAACGCCACCGCGAGGACGCCGGTCGCGACGCCCGCCAGTTCGAGCGCCCGCACGGCTCAGAAGCTCACGGCAAGGCCGATCATGGCGTGCCGTCCGGCGAGCGGGTAGTAGTACGGCTTGCCGGTCAGCTCGGGCGCGCCACCCGTGCCGCCGAGCAGAAACGGGTAGCTGTAGCCCGAGGGCCAGACCCGCTCGGCGTCGAGCAGGTTGTTGATCTGCAGCCGCAGGCGCGGCGAGCCGGGGCGCACCAACGCGGCGAGATCCCATTCGGCGGCCAGATCGAACCACTCCCAGGACGGCGTCGCCAGCCCGGCCACGCCGAGGTTGTCGAGCTGGGCCCGCGAGACGTGCTTGCCGGCCAGCTCCAGCCGCAGCTCCCGGCGCGGCCGCCACTCGAGCGCCGCGCCGAGGATGCGCTCGGGCGACAGCGCCGGCTCGACGTCGCGCACCGTCACCAGCTGGGTTCCGACCCACTCTCCCGCCGCGTCGTAGACGTCGACGGCCTGCCGCCAGACGGCGATCCGGTTGCGCGCCAGGTTGGCGGTCGCCGACAGCTGCCAGGTCGCCGAGGGGCGCCAGGTCGCCTCGAGCTCGAGGCCGCGCCGCGAACTCTCCGGCAGGTTGCGCCGGATGGCGTAGCCGAGCTCGGACTGCTCGCCGGTCGCCGCGATCTCGTCCTGGAACTCCATGGCGTAGAGGCCGGCCGCCAGATCGAAGCTCTCGCCGCTCCAGTCGAGCCCGAGCTCGTAGTCGACCACCTTCTCGGGGCGCACCCGCTCGAGGTCGACCGGAGCGCCGAGGTCGTCCTGCCCCTCGAGCAGGTCGTTGCGCGCCGGCTCGCGGCCGCTCCGGCCGACCGAGGCACGCACGGCGAGTCCGTCGCGGATCGCATAGCGCACGCCGAGGCGCGGGTTGACGAAGCTCCAGTCGACCGGCGTGAGTTCGACCGCGCCCGCGTAGCGGAACTCGGCGCGACGCAGCTGCAGATCGCCGAACAGTCGCCAGCCCGGTGCCGCGTCGAAGGCGACCTTGACGAAGGCCGACGCCTCGTCCTTGTGGCCGGTGTTCGAGTAGAGCCGCTCGCCGCCCTCGGCGAAGGCGTAGTGCTCCCGTTCGAAGGTCGAACCGTGCACGCCGGCATCCAGGCTCCAGCGGTCGCCGCGGGCCCGCGCGGTCAGCAGCAGACCGGTGGCCTGGCCGTCGATGCCGTACTCGGTCAGCCCCTGGCGCGCCGCCGGGTCGTCGAACAGCTCGAGACTCCCCTGGGCACCGCTGTAGTAGATCTGCGCCGCCACGTCGACCGCCGGACTCACCTGGTGGCCGACCCGCAGGTAGACGAGGTCCTGCCCGAAGGCGTCGGTCTCGTCGGGCTGCATCGGGTTGGCGCGCGGGTGGGTCGCCAGGACCTCCGGCTCGACGGCATAGAAGGCGAGCTCGGTCTGCTCGCGGCCGGAGAAGCCGCCGATGCGCGCCCAGGTCGAGCGGCCGCGCCAGTCGGCACCGAAGTAGAGCGAGCGCTGCTCGATTCCGGAGTGGTCGCGCCAGCCGTCGGTCTGCTGGTACGAGGTGCGCAGCCAGCCGGCGAAGCCTCCGGCCGAGCGCCCGGTCTGCCACTCGAGGGCGCCCCGGCCGGTCCCCCAGGCGCCGCCGGCGAGTTCGGCGGTGAGTCCCGGCACGTCGGCCGGCGCGTGGCTCTCGAAGTGGATTGCACCGCCGTACGACGGCGCCCCGACGCTCGAGGTGCCGACGCCGCGCTGCACCTGGATCGCCGAGAGCGCGCCGGCGAAGTCGCCGAAGTTGGCGAAGTAGACCGCCGACTCCTCCGGGTCGTTGAGCGGCACGCCGTCGAAGGTCATCCCCACCCGCCCCTGCGGCAGGCCGCGAAGCGAGAAGTAGCCGTAGCCGCCGCCCGCCTGCAGACCGGTCTCCGAGTAGGCGACCACGCCCGGCGTGCGGGCGAGCAGGTACGGCATCTCCTGGCCGTAGTCGGCCCGTTCGA
>CAYYIK010000064.1:0-18046 GCA_964471955.1 uncultured Thermoanaerobaculia bacterium
TGCCTCCCGCGGGCCGCGAGAGGCCGGGACAACCTCGGACGTGGCGGCATGCGGCTTCGAGAAGAGCAAAGACGAAAAGCTTCCAGAGAAGGGAAAGGCGTCCTCGTGCGGGGTGGGAGAGGTCAGGGCGGAGCGGCCGCGGACTCCGGGACGACTGGCAAAGACGAAAGAGAAGCTTCCAGAGAAGGGAAAGACGAGGGACGGAGGAGCCCTCGGCCTCCATGGCTTGATTCGGGCGGCAGTGCGGAGCCGCCCGGCGCCCGCGAGACCCACGCAGCCTGGCCCATCTCCGGAAGCCGTCTTTCCCTTCTATGGAAGCTTTTCGTCTTTATCCTTCCACCTCCCGCTTCCAGCGCGGCCCCAACTCCGCGCAGGCTCCCGGAAGCCGTCTTCTCCCTTCCTGGAAGTGTTTTGCCTTTGCCTTTCACCTTCCTGATTTCAGTTTTGTTCCGACTCGGCGACAAAAAAAGCGGCCCGCCCCGGGAGGGGACGGGCCGCGGGAACTGCCGGAGCGCGCGGGAATCAGTTCTGCGTCGCGCTCCACTGGGAGGTGTCGCCGGTCTCGAAGCCGTCGAGGAACGGCATCGGGTCGACTTCGACGGTGGGCAGGAGGCACCACTCGAGCAGCGAGCCCGAGTCGCCGCCGGCGTTGTCGTCGGCCGACAGCGTCCAGGTGCCGGAGATCGACTGGCCGTCGAAGAAGGAGAGCGGCACGTTGGGCGAGAAGGTGCCGACGAAGTCGTTCGTCGGGCAGGCCGACTCGACCGGCACGCCGGACTCGTCGTCGAGGGTGATGTCGGGGCCGTTGGAGCTGCAGCCGAAGGTCGACCCCGGCACGCCCGGACGGTTGAAGTGGAGCTGATTGGCGCCGCCGTCCTTGGAGAGGCCGAAGGTCACGTCGCCGACCCAGGTGTGATTGCCGCGGATGTAGAGGTCCAGGTCGAGGATGTTGCCGCCAGCCGGGACGACGATCGAGGTGGTGACCGCCGCGCCGTTGTCCGGAATCGCGAGGTTCGGCGTGGCACAGTACTCGAGCGCGGTGGTGAAGTTGCGCGCCGCGGTGAAGGTGCCGCCGCAGCCGTTGTTGGCCCGCACGCGCCAGAAGTAGAGCGTGTCGACCGCGAGGCCGGTGGCGTCGACGTTGGTCCCGGGCACCGTGGCGGTGAACTCGGGGCTCGAGAAGTTCGAGTTGTCGTCGACTTCGACGTCGTAGGTGCCGGCGCCGGCGACCGCGGTCCAGGAGAGCGGCGCAGTGGTGGAGACGCCGGTCGCGCCGTTGGCGGGCGAGACGAGCGTGGTGGCTCCGGCGGGGGCGGTGTCGACCGTCAGGTCGAAGGTGTCGTCGTTGATGTTGACCCCGTCGTTGCCGGTCACGGTGATGGCGTACGTCCCGGCGCTCACGCCGCCGGTGTTGCCGATCGTCAGGGTGATCGTCTCGGGCAGCGGACCGCTGACCGGATCCTCGCTGAAGACGGCCGTGGTGCCGGCCGGCTGGCCGCTGACCGACATGTCGACCGGCGGCGAAGTGAAAGCCGGGCCGACCAGGAGGCTCTGCACGTGGGTCTGACCGGCGCAGATCTGCGCGTCGTCGCCGGCGTTGCCGAACGAGCAGCTGGTCGGGATGTCGAACGCCTCGGTCTGGTCGGTGATCGAGCCCGAGCTGCCCTGGTTGGCGCTGAAGCCGAGGCCGAAGCCGGCGAACGCCTCCCACAGCAGGCAGGTGTCCTCGCCGTTGTACGGCGGGCCGGCCGCGGCGGCGAGCATGCCGTCGCGCACGTCGACGAAGCCCGGCAGGCAGGCCGTGTTCTTCATCCCTTCGTTCATGTAGTACTTGGCGCGGATGTTGCCCGCATCCCCCGCGCCGCCGGTGAAGTTGTAGAAGTCCTGGTCGAAGCCGTGCTCGTCGACCAGCGCCCAGTAGGCCTCCCAGTACCCCTGCGCCCAGACCGCGCCGACGCCGTGCGGCACGGCGACGCCGCCGGCGATCGAGTTGTAGGTGTGCGGGTTGACGCCGTTGTCGGTCGAGTAGGGGAAGGGACGGATCCCCTGCGGAACCAGGTTGCCGAACAGCCAGGTGCCGACGCCGCGCACCGTCGGTCCGGTCTGGGCGGCGGTGGCGGTCAGCGACAGGCCCCACCAGTCGGAGGTGCCCTCGCCGGGCTGCTCGGTGTTGTTCATGCAGCTGACGTTCGACGGGCCGCCGATCAGGCGGCGCGAGATGCCGTGGCCGTACTCGTGGACGATGACCATGTTGTCGAGGTCGCCGTCGCGCGCCGGGGTGCCGGACCAGCAGCCGCTCGACGAGAGGTACATCTGCATGCGCGGGCGCGAGCCGTCGGCCGGGGTGGCGAAGTTGGCGTTGCAGGTGCCGCTGCCGTCCTGCGCCTCGGCCTGCACCGAGTCGTTGGCCGCGCCGCCGCGCCCGTAGTTGTTGACCTGGAAGTTGCCCGACGCCTCGTCGAAGCCGTACTGGTACTCGATGTCGTGGATGATGTTGTTCCAGTAGAACAGGTTGACCACCGCCGGCGGGCGGTTGTTGGCCGGCGCCTGGTTGAGGTCGATGGCGGGGGTGAAGACCAGCGACGCGCCGCCGCTCGGGCGGCTGCCGGCGTCCGGCGTGTTGTTGGCGTCGGTGTCGGTGTAGGCGTCGACGTTGTTGCCCTGGGTGTCGGTGAACTCGGCGCCGGCGGCGCCGTTGGTGTCGTGCCAGCCCCAGGGGGAGGCGCCGGTGGCCGGCGAGGTGCCGCCGGCCACGTGCGGATCGACCACCGTGGTGCGGCCGTCGGCCGGCGGCGCCGGCGCGGCGTAGCCCGGGTGCTCGACCGGCGTCGGGTAGACGCGGTACTGGGCGTCGGCGACCCAGTCGAAGCGGGTCCAGACGCGGCCGTCGAGGGCGTCGACGGTGGCGTCGTACCAGGCCTGGCCGTCGCTCATTTCGGCGTCGAAGTTCCACACCAGGCGGGCCTCGCCGGGCCGGATCGGCAGGATCATCAGCTGCGCCTTGCCCGAGTTGGCCGAGAACGAGGAGCTGCCGAGATCCTGCGCGAAGGCGTTGATCGCCTCGACCGCCGAGAGCTCCGGCGCGGTGGCGTTGAGCGCCGCGGCGAGCCCGGGCACGAACTGGTTGTTGACCAGCAGGATGCTGCCGTCGGCGGCGATGTTGAAGTGGAGCTGCGCGTTGTAGACCGGGATGCCGTCGTGGCGCTGGCGCAGGTAGAGGTGGGTCACCCCCGACTGGGCCGAGGTAACCGAGTCAGTGACCTCGTAGTCGTCGAGGTCGGCGGCGGTGAGGCCGAGCAGGTCGAGGTTCGCGTGGGCGAAGTCGAGGGCGATCGACTCGGCGTCGCCGGCGCGCGGCCCGGTCAGGTAGCCGACCGCGTTCGAGATCGACCGCAGGCCGCCGGTGGTCGGGTCGACCTTGTGGAGCAGCGAGGGCACGGCGCTCTGCCAGCGCGCCAGCGCCTCGGCCTGGGCGGGGGCGAGCTGCGGGGCGTCAGCGGTTTCGACGACGCGACGGTCGAGGTTGCGACCGTTCTGCGCCAGGGCGTCGGCGCCCGGCTTGCTCGCCGCGAAGGCGGGCAGTGCCAGCAGCGCGAGGCCGAGGGCGATCCGGGATGCGACAGGGGTACGCGACTTCACCATTGCGTCTCCTCGTTGTCCGGCTGCGAAGAGACGCACTTGCGTCCCGACCCGCGCGCCGAAGTTGTGGGCTGAACGGACGGAGTCTACCCGCTTTCGTGGGCGGCGCAAGAGGCAGGCGTGATGAATCTGGGCCAAGCGGCAGGCGCCGCGGCCCGGGCCGCCGTCAGCGGCAGAAGTTCGCCAGCTCGGCCGGCTGGTGGAGCTGGATGTGGTGCGAGCTGTCGACCGTCAGGTAGCCCTTCTGGCGGAAGTCGACCATCACCTGGTTGACCCGTTCGCGCGAGGCGCCGACCAGCTCGGCGAGGTCGGTCTGCGTCAGGCGCAGTCCGATTTTCGTCCCTTCGGGGGTCGCCTCCCCGTATCGTTCGGCGAAGGCGAGCAGCTGTCGCGCCAGCCGGCCGGCCACGTCGAGCGAGGAGAGCGACTGGATCTGCTCGTTGGCCATGCGCAGGCGCGAGGAGAGCATGCGCACCAGGTTCTGGGCGAACTCGGGGGTGTTGCGCAGCAGGTCCTGGAAGGCGTTGCGATCCATCCAGAGGAAGGTGCATCGCTCCATGGTCATGACGTTGGCCGAGCGCCCCGCCGAGTCGACCAGGCTCATCTCGCCGACCGTGTCGCCGGCGCCGAGGAAGGCGAGGATCACCTCGCGCCCGTCGAACTGCTCGATGAGGATCTTCACCGTCCCCTCGAGCAGGACGTAGACCACCTCGCCCGGCTGATCGGCGGTGATCATGTTGGTGCCGGCCGGCACCGACTTCTTGCGCAGCGTCTCGGCGAGCCGCTTGAGCCGCTCCGGCGGCAGACCGCGGAAGAGCGGGATCAGGGCGAGGGCAGCGGGATCGATCACGGCAACGCTCAAGAGCAACCTCCCCGGCGGCGGACAGGGCGACAGAAACTCGGACGGGCTCCGATTGTAGCCGACCGGGGCCGGGACTCCCGACCGCGGTCGCGTCAGTCGACCCGGACGCGCACGCGGGCGTCGAGGGCGAGGGAGGCGGCGGCGGGGGCGGCGAGGAAGGGGTTGATGTCGAGCTCGAGCACCTGCGGCCAGCGGCGGGCGAAGCTGCCGAGGCGCAGCAGCACGTCGATCAGGCGGGCGACGTCGGCCGGGCGCTCGCCGCGCACCCCCTCGAGCAGCCGGAAGCCGCGGATGCCGCGCACCACGTCGCGCGCGTCGGAGGGCAGCAGCGGCGGCACGGCGAAGCGGACGTCGCGGAAGACCTCGACGTACTTGCCGCCGAGACCGAACATCAGCACCGGGCCGAGCCGCTCGTCGGTCGACAGGCCGAAGATCACCTCGTGGCCGCCGCGCGCCATGCGCTGCAGCAGGAAGCCCGACGGCGGCTGCCCGGCGGCGACGAGGCGGCCGCTCATCGCGTCGAGCGCCGCGGCGAGCTGCGCCTCGTCGCGCAGGTCCAGCGATACCGCCTCGAGCTCGCTCTTGTGCACCAGCCCCGGCGCGATCGCCTTGGCGACCAGCGGATAGCCGAGGCCGGCGGCCGCGGCGAGGGCGGCGTCGCGCGAGTCGGCGCGCCGCCAGGGGACGACCGGGATGCCGATCGCCTCGAGCAGCGCCAGGGCGTCGCCCGGATCGAGATGGCCGTCGGCGTCGGGGCGCGCGAGCAGCGCGTCGATCTGCGCCGCGTCGAAGGCGAACTCGGGCTCGGCCTCGTCGGCGGGGCGCCGCCGCCACTCGGCGTAGCGGGCGAGCTGCGAGAGGGCGCGCGCCGCCGGCTCCGGGAAGCGGTAGACGGGGGGCAGCCCCGGCGCCTCCTTGAGCCCCTCGTAGAAGCTCTCCGTGGCCATCATCACCGCGAGCACCGGCTTGGCGTGCCCGGCGGCCACCCGCCCGACCTCGTCGAGGATGTCGCGCGGGTCCGAGAGGATCGGCGTCACGTTGATCACCAGCGCCGCGTCGACCTGCGGGTCGTCGAGCGCCGCGGCGAGCGAGCGCCCGTACTCGGCCACCCCGGCCGAGGCGATCATGTCGACCGGATTGGCCACCGAGGCGGTGGCGGGCAGGAAGCTGCGCAGCTGCGCCACGGTAGCGGGCGAGAGCTCGGCCAGCTGCAGGCCGGAGTTGACGCAGGCGTCGGTCGCCATGATGCCGGGGCCGCCGGCGTTGGTGACGATCGCCACCCGGCGGCCGCCCGGCAGCGGGCAGCGGTCGAGGGCACGGGCGGTGTCGAACAGCTCGTCGATGGTGTCGGCGCGCAGCACGCCGCACTGCTCGAGGAAGGCCGAGATCGTCACGTCGGTGCCGGCCATCGCCCCGGTGTGGCTCGAGGCGGCGCGCGCCCCTTCGGCGGTGCGGCCGCTCTTGACTACCAGGATCGGCTTCTTGCGCGTCACCCGCTTGGCGATCTCGGTGAAGCGGCGCGGATTGCCGAACGACTCGAGGTACATGGCGATCACCCGCGTGTCGGGATCGTCCTCCCAGTGCTCGACCAGGTCGTTGCCCGAGACGTCCGCCTTGTTGCCCATCGAGGCGAACTGGCTGAGGCCGACGCCGAGCTGCTCGGCGAAGTTGAGGATCGCCACGCCGAGCGCCCCGGACTGGCTGACGAAACCGAGCGAGCCCCAGCGCGCCGGGGTCGGCGAGAAGGTGGCGTTGAGGCGCACCTCGGGGTCGGCGTTGATCACCCCCATGCAGTTGGGGCCGATCATCCGCACGCCGGCGGCGCGCACCTTGTCGCGCAGCCGCTGCTCGGCCGCGCGTCCCTCGGCCGAAACCTCGCCGAAACCGGCGGTGATGACGACGAAGCCGCCGACGCCGATCGCCAGCCCCTCGTCGACCACGCTCTCGACGTGCGGCCGCGGCACGACCACCATCACCAGGTCGATCGGGTCGGGGATCGCCGTGAGGTTCGGATAGCAGCGCAGCGAGTGGATGGCGCGTGCGTGCGGGTTGACCGGAAAGATGGTGCCGGCGAACTGGCCGGCGACCAGGTTGTGGATGATCGCCCAGCCGAGGTTGTCGCGCGAGCGCGAGGCGCCGACGACGGCCACCGAGCGGGGGGAGAAGATCGGATCGAGCGGACGCGGCGCCGGGGCGCCGGAGGCGGGAGTGGAGGGGTTCATGGCGTCAGCCCACCCTAGCCGAGGTGGCCGCCGGGCGTCCCGCTCGCCGGGGCGGCCCCGGCCGGGGCGAGCAGGCGCAGGCGCACCGGTGCGAGGCCGAGTTCGAGCGGCGGCCGGGCGACGAACGGATCGCCGTCCACCTGCAACGTCACGACCGACGGGGCGAGCAGGCGGATGCGGCGCGGCGTGAGCACCTCGACGTCGGCGCGCCGCGTGTGGCGGCGGCGCACCAGGTCGAGGGCGAAGCCGAGCAGCGAGCGACGCCGCTCGCCGCGGAAGAGCAGCAGCTCGAGGCGACCGTCGTCGGGGCGGGCGCCGGGGACGATCTCGAAGGCACCGGCGTAGCGCGGCAGGTTGGCCAGCACGAAGCCGGTGACCGCCGTATCCTCGCCGTCGATCTCGAGCCGGTGCTGGTGGAAATCGTAGCGGCTCCAGCTGCGCAGGCCGGCGCCCGCCACGGCGAGCCGTCCGAAGCGCCGTTTCCAGCGCGGGTCGACGGCGGCGAGCGCCTCGGCGTCGAGACCGCCCGAGGCCTGCATCAGGAAGAGCTCGTCGCCGCAGTGGCCGAGGTCGATTTCGCGCACCTGGCCGGTGGCCAGCAGGCGGGCCGCCGCCACCGGATCGCCCGGCAGGCCGAGGGCGCGCGCCACCACGTTGGTGGTGCCGCCGGGCAGCGGCGCCACCGCGGTGGCGCTGCCGGCCAGGGCGCTGGCCGCCTGGCGCAGCGTGCCGTCGCCGCCGAGCACGAAGACGACCTCCTCGCCCGCCGCGGCCGCCGCCGCGGCTTCCTGCCGGCACTCTCCGGGGCTCGCCGTGGCGACGGTGCGCAGCGTGAAGGCCGGCGTCAGCTCGGCGACCAGGCGCGCCAGGACGCGCTCGCCGCCGGGGCCGCCGGCGGCCGGGTTGAACAGCAGCCGGGCCGGCCTCATCCGCCGCCGAACAGCGGGCCGGTCGTGCCGGCGGGCGGCGGGTAGCCGAGGTGCTCGTAGGCGCGCCGGGTGGCGACCCGGCCGCGGGGCGTGCGTTGCAGGAAGCCCATCTGCAGCAGGTAGGGCTCGAAGAGGTCCTCGAGCGTGCCGCGGTCCTCGCCCACCGCGGCGGCGAGCGCCTGGATGCCGGCCGGACCGCCGCCGTAAATCTCGATCAGCGTGCCGAGCAGGCGGCGGTCGAGCTCCTCGAAGCCGTGCTCGTCCACCTCGAGCGCCGCCAGGGCGCGCCGCGCGTCGTCGCGATGGATCCGGCCCGAGCCGCCGATCTGCGCGAAGTCGCGCACCCGCCGCAGCAGCCGGTTGGCGATGCGCGGCGTGCCGCGACTGCGCATGGCGATCTCGTCGATGCCGGCCGCCTCGCTCTCGACTCCGAGGATCGACGCCGAGCGGGTGAGGATGCGGGCGAGCTCGCCGGCCGGGTAGAAGTCGAGGCGGTGGACGATGCCGAAGCGGGCGCGCAGCGGCGGCGAGATCAGCCCGGCGCGCGTCGTGGCGCCGACCAGGGTGAAGCGCGGCAGCTCGAGGCGCACCGTGCGCGCCGCCGGCCCCTGGCCGAGCACCAGGTCGAGCCGGAAGTCCTCGAGCGCCGGGTAGAGGATCTCCTCGACCGTCGGGCCGAGCCGGTGGATCTCGTCGACGAAGAGCACCTCGCCGGGCTGCAGATTGGTGAGGATGGCGGCGAGGTCGCCGGCGCGCTCGAGCACCGGCCCGGAGGTGGTGCGCAGCGGCGCGCCCATCTCGCGCGCGATGATGTGGGCGAGGGTCGTCTTGCCGAGACCCGGCGGGCCGAACAGCAGCACGTGGTCGAGCGCCTCGCCGCGCTGGCGGGCGGCGCGCATGAAGACGCGCAGGTTCTCGACCAGGCGCTCCTGGCCGACGTACTCGGCCAGCTCGCGCGGCCGCAGGCTGGCCTCGAGGCCGGCCTCCTCGTCGGCCGGCTCGCCCGACAGCAGTCGCTCCGCGCTCACGCGCCGATTCTAGTCGTGTCCGGCGCGTCAGGCGCGCGAGAGGCGGCGCAGGGCGAGGGGGAGCAGCTCGTGGAAGGCGGCGCCGGGGGCTTCGCGGCGCGCCTCGGCCACCGCCCGCTCGGCCTGGGCCGGCTTGTAGCCGAGCCCCTCGAGGGCGGCGACGAGGTCGTCGTCCGAGGCGGTGGCGGTGCCGGCCGGGCCGGGGCCGCCGCCGGAAAGCTCGCGCACGCGGTCGCGCAGCTCGACGACCATCCGCTCGGCGGTCTTGCGGCCGACCCCCGGAATGCGGGTCAGCCGCGCCAGGTCGCCGGCGGCGAGGGCGGCGACGAGGTCCTCGACGGCCATGCCGGAGAGCACCACCTGGGCGAGCCGCGGGCCGATGCCGGAGACGGCGATCAGCCGTTCGAACAGCTCCATCTCGCGCGCCGTCGCGAAGCCGTAGAGGGCGATCTGGTCTTCGCGCACGTGGGTGTGGACGTGCAGCGCGATCTCGGCGCCGAGGCCGGCGCGGTCGAGCTCGGAGAAGGTGGCGAGCGAGACGTGGACGGCGTAGCCGACGCCGCCCACGTCGACGATCACCCGCTCGGGGGCGGCGGCGGCGAGCCGGCCGCGCAGCGCGCCGATCATCGCACCGGCCGGGACGATGCCCGGCTCAGCTCCGGCCCGGGGCGAGGCCGAACTGCTCCATCAGCGCCCGGTCGTAGGTGACGCCGGCGGCGGCGCGCCGCTCGGCGAGCAGCGAAGCGAGCAGGCGGCCGGCCGCCTCGTCGCGCAGGCGGGTGCGGGTCTCCTCGCGCTCGGCCTGGAAGCGCGCGACGTCGAAGGCGTCGCGCGCCGTCACCTCGAAGAGCAGCGCGCCGTCGGCGAGCTCGACCGGGCCGCCGATCTGGCCCGGAGCGAGGGCCAGGGCGGCTTCGACCACCGGCCGGGCCGAGCCGAGCTCGCCGAGCGTCGAAGTGCGGGTCAGCTCGGCCGAGGCGACGACCTCGAGGCCGAGCTCGGCGGCGAAGGCGTCGAGGCCGGCCCCGTCGGCAACCCGCGCGCGGGCGCGCTCGAGCTCGGCGCGGGCGAGGCCGAGCGCCTTGTCGCGCTCGACGGCGGCGCGCACGCTGGCCTCGACCTCCGCCAGCTCGGCCGGGTGCGCCGGCTTCTCTTCGCGCAGGCGCAGCACGGCGAAGCCGCGCGGCACTTCGACCGGCGCCGAGGCGGCTCCGGCGGCGAGGGTGAAGGCGGCGTCGGCGAAAGCGGGGTTGCGGCCGATGCCGGGCACCGCGTCGGCGCGGCCGAAGAAGGAGGTCGACACCAGGGTGACCACCGGCTCGTCGGCGAGCTCCTGCCAGCTCGCCGCGTCGGTGCGCTTCTCGTCGGCGATACGGCGGGCGAGCGCCGCGGCGCGGGCCTCGGCCGCCTCGCGGGCGCGCTCGCCGGCGAGGCGGGCGCGGATGCGCGGCGCCGCCTCCGCCAGCGTTTCGGTGCCGCCGTCGCGCCGATCGAGCACCTGGATCAGGTGCAGGCCGAAGGTGGTCTTCACCGGGCCGACGACGCTGCCCGGCGCCGCGCCGAAGGCGGCCTGCTCGAACTCGGCGATCATGCGGCCGCGGCCGAACCAGCCGAGATCGCCGCCGCGCTCGCGGCTGCCGGGGTCCTCGGAGAGCTCCGCGGCGACCGTCTCGAACGCCTCGCCGCGCGCCAGGCGGGCCCGCACCGTCTCCATCAGCCGCTGCGCCGCGGCCTCGTCGCGCGTCTCGTCGATCTTGATCAGGATGTGACGCGCCTGGACCTCCTCGGGGCGGCTGAACTCGGCGGCGTTGTCGCGGTACCAGTTCTCGACGTCGGCCTCGGGGATCTCGAGCGTCTCGCGCAGCTTCGTGGCGTCGACCAGCAGATAGTCGATGCTGCGCTGGTCCTCGACGTGGAAGTCGTCGCGGTGGCTTTCGAACCAGGCCCGCACCTCCTCGTCGGTTGCTCGGGCGGCGGCGGCGAAGCGGGTCGAGGGCAGGTGGAGGTAGCGCACCGAGGCGCGCTCGTTGGCTTCGCGCCAGCTCGCCTCGACCGCCTTCTCGTCGATCGCCACGCCGGCGGAGAGCGACCCGGTGAGCTTCTGGATCACCAGGTCCTCGCGCACCGCCTCTTCGAAATCGCGCGTGCTGGCGAAGCCGTTCGAGCGCACGAAACGCTCGTAGACCTCGCCGCCGATGAAGCCTCCCGACTCGCCGGTCAGCAGCGGCTGGGCGAGCAGGTAGTCGCGCAGCTCGCCGTCGGTGACCCGGATGCCGAGGCGGTCGGCCTCCATGGCGAGCAGTCGGCGGTCGACGAGACCGTCGAGGGCCTGCATGGGAAGGCGCAGCTGCTCGACGAGCTGCTGCGGCAGCTGGCCGCCGAAGGCCTGGCGGTACTGGCTCTCGAGGCGCCGGTACTCGCGCTCGAACGCCTTCCAGGAGACCGTTTCGTCGCCCACCGTGGCCGCCGGAGAGCCGCCGCCACGCTGGGCGCCGAGCCCGCCGCCGAAGTCGACGAAGACGAAGGCGATGAACACCAGGATCACCACCCAGAGAATCCAACTGAGGTACTTCAGATTGTCGCGCAGGACTTTGAGCATGGAAACTCCGGGTCGGTCGCGGTCGGCGGAAGGCGCGGGCCGAAGACGCGGGATGGTACCAGCCGCCCGGAAGCAGGGGCAAGGAGCGCCGTCGGCGCCGCCGCCCCGCCGGTGCCCGGCCGCGCCTCCCGGGAGCCGATCTAAGTCCCAGCGGAATCAGGCCCTTCCTGCTAGACTCCCGATCTTTCGGGCGGGAGGCGGACGTGGAGCTGAACCAGCGCGGCGCGCGCACCCAGGGCTGGTACACGGTGTCGCTCGACACCCTGCGCGTGCTGGGCGGTCTCGGCCTGCTGCTGCTGCTGGCCGGCGGTGGCTGGCTCGGCTGGCGGGTCTGGAACGAGCGCGCCCTCGAGCGCGAAGCCGGCTTCCTGCTCGACGAAGTCCGCGTGCTGCTCGAGCGGGCGGCGCGCGAGCGCCCGGCCACCGGCGCCTTCAGCGAGGAGTACGAGGCGGCGCGCGCCAGCCACGCCGAAGCGCAGGCCGCCTGGGAGCAGCGCCAGTTCGCCACCGCCGTCCCCCTGGCGCAGCGCTCGCGCAACCTGCTGCTCGCCGTGCTGGGCAGCGGCGACGCGCCCGGCGGCCGCGGGGAGGCGCAGTTCATCGCCGTCCAGGGGAGCGTCGAGCTGCGCCGCGGCGACCAGGGGGAGTGGGAGCCGGCGCGCGTGCGCGACGTTCTGCGCTCGGGCGACTACGTCAAGACGGCCGCCGGCTCGGCCGAAATCGTCTTTCTCGACGGCACGCTCTACACGGTCCGCCCCAATACCCTCTTCGTGGTCACCCGCGAGCGCAGCGGGCCGGACGCCGGCGGCAGCCAGGCGATTTCGATGGAGTACGGCTGGGTCAACCTCGACACCGCCAAGCGGGGCGGCCGGGTGACCACGCCCCGGGCCGAGGCGCGGGTAGGCAGCGACTCCGAGGCGGCCGTTTCGGTCGACGCCGCCGGCGGGGTGACCCGCTTCGCCGCTTACCGGGGCGAGGTCGAGGTCACGTCGGAGGCCGGCGTGACCCGCCGCCTGGGTCCGCTCGAACAGGTCACCCAGACCGGTGCCCTGCTGGCGGAGGCGGAGGCGCTGCCGGGCGCGCCGCTGCTGCTCGAGCCGGGCAGCGGACATCAGAGTTCCCTTGACGGCGGCCGCGAGCTCGTGCTCTCTTGGGAGGCGGTCCCGGGGGCGCCGCGCTACGCGCTCCAGGTCTCCCGCAGCCGCCTCTTCGTCGACAATCTGATCGACGTCGAATCGCGGACCACCACCGCGGCCCGGCTGGGTCTGCGCGGCGAGGGGACTTTCGAGTGGCGGGTCGCGGCGCGCTCGCGCGCCGGGCTCCAGGGGCCGTGGAGTGAACCGCGGACGTTCCGCGTCGTGGCGGCGTCGCGGGTCGGTGACCGCGGCGACACGACGCCGCCGATGCTCGAGATCGACCAGGTGCAGGCATACGGCAACATGTTCATCTTCCACGGCCGCACCGAGCCCGGCGCCGTCGTCACGGTGGCCGGCGAGACGGCGCCGGTGGCCAGCGACGGCAGCTTCACCAAGACCGTGCAGGTGGCGCGCGACGGCTGGAACCTCGTCGAGCTGACGGCTTCCGACGCCTCCGGCAACGTCGAACGGATGCGCCACCGGGTGTTCGTGGAAACGCTGTGACCGCCGCGCCCGAATCCAGTTCCGAACCGAGGATTTCCTGATGGCTTTTGCCTCCCTCCTGCGCCACTTTTCGAACGATCTCGCGATCGATCTCGGCACCGCCAACACGCTGATCTTCGCGCGCAACCGCGGCATCGTGGTGCGCGAGCCGTCGATCGTGGTGATCAACAAGCTGACCGGCAAGGTCGAGGCGGTCGGCGCCGAGGCCAAGGAGATGCTCGGCAGGACGCCCGGCAACATCGAGGCGATCCGGCCGATGAAGGACGGCGTGATCGCCGACTTCGAGGTCACCGAGCGGATGCTCGACTACCTGATCAAGAAGGCGCACGGGCGCAAGATGTACGTCCATCCGCGCATCGTCATCGGCGTGCCCGGCGAGATCACCCAGGTCGAAAAGCGCGCCGTGCGCGACTCGGCGCAGAAGGCCGGCGCCGCCGAGGTCTACCTGGTCGAGCAGGCGGTGATGGCGGCGATCGGCGCCGGTCTGCCGATCACCGAACCGTCGGGCAACATGATCGTCGACATCGGCGGCGGTACCACCGACATCGCGGTGATCTCGCTGTCGGGCATCGTCTACTCGCGCTCGGTGCGGGTGGCCGGCAACGAGCTCGACGAGGCGATCATCGGTTACCTCAAGCGCAAGTACAACCTGCTGATCGGCGAACGCACTGCCGAACAGATCAAGTGGGAGATCGGCTCGGCCTTCACGCTGCGCGAGCCGCTCACCATGATGATCAAGGGGCGGGACCTGGTCGAGGGCGTGCCCAAGGAGCTGACGATCTCGGACGCCGAGATCCGCGAGGCGCTGGCCGATACCATCAACGTTCTGGTCGAGGCGGTGCGCATGGCGCTCGAGCGCACGCCACCGGAGCTCTCGGCCGACATCATGGACAAGGGGATCGTGCTGTCGGGCGGCGGCGCGCTGCTGCGCGGCCTCGACGAGCGGTTGCGCCACGAGACGGGGCTGCCGGTCGTCCAGGCCGAGGATCCGCTCGCCTGCGTGGTGCTCGGCGCCGGCCGCGTGCTGCAGGACATCGAGCTGCTGCGCAAGGTCTCGCTGCGCTGAGCCGCGGCGGACGGGGAGGTCGCGAGTGAGCCCGCGCCGCACCCGCCTCCTCTTCCTGGCCCTGGTGGTCGGCCAGCTCTTCCTGCTCGCCGCGCGGACGCGCGACGGGGAGGGTGGCACCTCCCTGCTCGAATCCCTCTATCTGCGCGCCACCGCGCCGCTCGGCAGGATGGTGGCGGCCGGCGGCGAGGCGCTCGCGGGAGCGCGCCAGGCCCGGCGGTCGCGCGCCGCGCTCGAAGCGGAGAACCGCGAGTTGCGCGCCGAGGTCACCGAGCTCCGGCGGTTGCGGCTGCGCCTTTCGGGGCTCGCGCTCGAAGCCGAGGAGCTGGCGCGCGGCTCGGGCCTGGCGGTCGGCCCGGGCTTCGATCTGCGACCGGCGCGCGTCGTCTATTTCGATCGCGATTCGCAGCTGCGCAGTCTCGTCCTCGACGTCGGAGCGCGCGGCGCGCGGCGGGACCAGGCGGTCGTGGCCGAAGGCGGCGTGATCGGTCGGGTGGTCGAGACGGCGGGGCGCTGGGCCAAGGTGCAGCTGCTCACCGATCGCGCCGCCGCGGCCGGAGTCCTGCTCGAAGGCGCGCGCCGGCAGGGGATTCTGCGCGGCGCCGGTCCGGGGCGGCTGGAGGTCGACTTCGTTCCCCGCCAGGTGGAGGTGGCGGTCGGCGAGCGTCTGGTGACCGCGGGCATCGACGGGGTCTATCCGCGCGGACTGCCGGTCGGCGTCGTCTCCGGGGTCGAGGTGGGCAGCGAGATGTTCCACCGCATCACGGTCGCCCCGGCGGCCGACTTCGCCAATCTCGGGCCGGTCTTCCTGGTCGAGCGCGAGCTGCCGCCGCCCGCGCTGACCGGCCGGAGGGACGATGCCCGTCCTTAGGTTCGCGCTGGCGCTCGCCGCGGTGGCGCTGCTCCACTTCCTCGGCACGGGGATGTGGGCACAGTTCCCGCTCGCCGTCGATCTCTTCCTCGTCCTCGCGGTGATGATCGGCCGCGAGGGGCGACCGCTGCCGGCGATGTTCGCCGGCGTGATCGCCGGCTGGGCGGCCGACGCCCTGTCGGCGGGACCGTTCGGCCTCTACGGCCTGGCCGACTGCGCGGTGGCCTACGCCACCGCGCTGGTCGCCCAGCAGCTGGTGGTGCAGCGGCGCAGCTCGCTGGCCGCCATCTTCGCCGCCGCCGCGGCGGTGCAGGGCCTGCTGCTCGCCCTGCTGGTCTGGGTCTTCCTGCCCGGCCACGAGAGCCCGTCGCCGGTCTGGCTGGCGGTGCGGGCCGGTTCGACCGCCCTGCTCGGCCTCGCCTGGACGGCGCTCGCCGGGGCCTTCGGCCGTCGGGTCTCGGCGCGCCGCCGGCGGCGCGCCAGCGGCACCCTGACCCTGCCGCGCTGAGCCGCGCCGCGGCCGGGTACGGCCGCCGCCACGACCTGACGGTGCCCCTACCGGGACCCGCCGCAATTGCCTAGACTCCGGGGCGGCAATCCGGCAGCCGGAGGCGCATGCATCGACCGACCGAGACGGTCTCGTGGGGGCACGGCGTGGAGGACGGGCCACCCGTGCTCCCGCCCGGCAGCCGGGTCGGCGGCCGCTACGAAGTCGGCGAGGTGCTCGGCAGCGGCGGCTTCGCGGTCGTCTACCGGGCGCGCGACCGGCGCAGCGGCGGCGAGGTGGCGCTCAAGGTGCTGCGCGCGGACCGGATCAACCGGGCCTCGCTCCACCGTCTCCTGCACGAGGCGGAGATCGCGCGCGGCCTCGACCACCCCAATCTCGTTCCCATCCTCGACTTCGCGGCGACGCCCGAGGCCGCCTTCATCGCCATGGAGGTGCTCGACGGTGGCAGCCTGCGCGAGCGGCTGGCTGCCGGCCCGCTCGTCCTCCCCGAGGTCGAGCGGGTGCTCGCCGGCCTGCTGCGGGGTCTCGCGGCGCTGCACGCCGCCGGTGTCCTGCATCGCGACCTCAAGCCGGGCAACGTGCTGTTCGACGGCGCGGGCGAGGTGCGCATCGGCGACCTGGGGCTCGCCCTCGACACGGCCGGCGAAGAGACGCGGATGACGGTCGATGGCAGCCTGCTCGGTACGATCGAGTACCTCTCTCCCGAGCAGGCGCTCGGCGAGGAGGTGGACGCGCGCTCGGACCTGTTCGCCTGCGGCGTGCTGCTCTACGAGATGCTGACCGGCCGCCTCCCCTTCGAGGGACGCTCGTCGCTCGGCACCCTGCTGTCGCGTTTCCGCTCGCGCCTCGCCGATCCGCGCAGCCTGCGGCCGGAGATCCCGGCCTGGCTGGCGCAGGTGGCGCTGCGCCTGCTCGAGCGCGATCCCCGGCACCGGTATCCCTCCGCCGCGGCGGTGCTGCGCGACGTCGAGCGGCGCGGCGTCGGCCGGCTGGCGGGCCGGCGCCAGCGCCGGCTCCTGGCGGCGGGCACCGCGGCGGCGGCGCTGGCCGCGGCCGCACTGGCGTTCGGGCGGGCGACGGGCGAGCGCGGCTTCTCGCACGTCACCGTCGACGCCGGCGGCGTGGCGCGCGGCTTCGATCGCGGCGGGCGCGTCCTCTGGCGCCACCACAATCCGGACTCGAGCGCCAACTTCGTGCGTCTGCGCACCGTCCGGCCCGGCGGGCTGCGTATCGCCGCGGTCCTGCCGCCGCCGGCACGCGGCGCCGGCGCGGGGCGTCAGACGGTCGCGCTGCTCGACCCGCTCACCGGCGCGGTGGACATCGCGATTCCGCTGCCCGAGCCGGGGGCGGCATTTCCCGGCTTCGCCGCGCACTGGACGCACGAGCTGCGAGCCTTCGACGTCGATGGCGACGGACTCGACGAGCTCTTCGTGACCGCCATCCACAACCCCTACTGGCCGAGCCTGACGGTGCTGGTCGAGCCGGAGCTGCAGCGGGCGCGGCCGATTCTGGTCGCCGGCGGGCACCATCGGCCGCTCGGCGCGGCCGATGTCGACGGCGACGGCGACGCCGAGATCCTCTTCGGCGGTATCAACAACCGGATCGGCCATCTTCACGCGATCGCCGCGGTGCGCCTGCTGCCGGCGCTCGGCGCCGGGACGGAGAACCCGGGGTTCTCGCGCTGCGCCTTCACGCCCGACTTCCCCGACCAGGCGCGCGCCGGGGAGGATCTGCTGGTCTGGTACGCCGTCGTGCGCAGTCTCGTCTTCGACGTCGGCCAGCCGTTCGATCTCGACCCTGTCGCGCGGTGGATCCTGGGAGGCACGCCGCGACAGCCGGTGCTCGACTTCGACGGCTTCTCGCCGCGGGCTCCCTCGTCGCTGCCGGCGGCGTCGCGGCAGGCGCATCGGCGCGCCGCCTGGAGGCTGCTGCGCGAGGCCACCCGCCGGGTGCAGGCGGGCGAGCCGGCCGCGGCACTGGACCCCTTCGCGGGGGCGAGTCGCGAGGCGGCCGCGGCCGGCGACGCGCTGCTCGCCGACTGGCTGGCGCGGCGCGAGGTGCCGACGCGCATCCTCGCCGGCGACCCGGCGGGGGCCGAGAGGCGGCTGGCGCAGCTGCTCGGGCGGACCGACTCGCCGTCGGAGGCGGCCTGGGAGGCGGCGCGCGCCTTTCACGCGACCGGCGAGCTCGAGCGGGCGGCCGTCTGGTACCGCCGCAGCCTCGGCGGGGCGGCCAGCCGCCAGACGACCCGCAGCCGGGAGGAGGTCCTCGAGGGGCTGCTGCTGGCGCTCGTCGAGCTCGGGCGTACCGGCGAGGCGCGCGAGGCGATCGATCAGCTCGGTCCCGCCTGGGATCTGAGTGCCGACCGGCTGGAGACCTATCGACGCTTCCTCGCCTGGCACGCAGGCGGCGGCGCGGCGCCGACCGACGCCACCGACCAGCCCTCCTCGTCCGATCTGGTGCGCTACTGGGGTCTCGAGTTCCGCCGTCGCGGCGGCGAACCCGTGGCCGACCTGCTCGCGCGCCTCGAAGTCGAGCGCGGCCGCACCTCGGCCGACTTCCACCCCCTGCTCGACGGTCTCGCTGCCGAGCTGCTCGCCGAGTCGGGCCACCCGGAAGAGGCCCGCGACCTCGCCGCCGCCGCGCTGCCCGCCGCCCGCCGCGCCGCCCGCGAGGAGCCGC
>CAYYIK010000065.1:0-17978 GCA_964471955.1 uncultured Thermoanaerobaculia bacterium
CTCCTTCGTCCACTCCGCCGGATTCAGCCACGCCCGCCGCAACCGATCGAGCTCCGCCGCCGCCTCCCCGATCGCCGCCTCATCAGGACCTTTCATTGAGGGAAACGGGAATGTCTCGAAGCACTCCGTCAGGTTGTATGTCGGGTCGTTTCCGACTCCGTGCCTCGAGGACTGTCGGAGTGCCCACAGGAGGTGCGCACGCGACGACAACAACCCCAACTTCAAGTCAAGGGAACTTGCGAATGCAACGAGCCTGGCGTCAGGCATCGTTGGCTGAGATTCGAATGCAAAGAACCGGTGCTTGGAGACGCGGGCGGTAACAATGAACCTGTCGAGTGAGACAAGCGCCTGCCTGAGTTCGGGTCTGGGATTCCACAGTTGCCAGAAAGGGTACCTTTCGGGCGGTGCGTACTTGGTCTTCTTGCGCTGGGGTCGGACAATCGCCCGCACCAACTCGAATGGTGCTTCATAAAGCGAGGCGGCGGCTTCCGGTCTTCCCACTCCAAAGTCGATCAGCCAGCGCCACAGCCGGCGCGAGGTGAAGTCACGGCCATTGAGCCAAGGTCGCAAGACGTCCGAGGAAGGAAGGCCCGAAGGATTGGGAGTCCCCAAGAGCTGTTGAGCAAGGTCATCATCGAGGTCGAATCGACCGCTGTTGATGGAGCCTTGGAATGCGATCGCTCGATTCGCCACCAGCGGCCTTGCCTGCGTGGCATCGGCGCCCGAGGTCAGATCGGCATTGATCTGTGACACGGGTCTTCCGTCGAGGACCCTCGTCTCCACTGCGGAGTTGCCGAATCCGACCATGGCCACTCGAACTTGTGCGCCGTCAAGGACCCACTCACGGTTGGATTCTGCGAAGAAGATCGTCGTCCTCTCCGAGATCGCGTCGAGGGTCGATCGACTTGAGCCCTTTCGGACAGCCTGCGTAGCAAGAAGCCCTGCCCTTGATGCATTGCCGCTCTCTATGCTCGCAGCGGCCTTCTCCAGCCAATAGCAGCACAGGTCGGCTCCAGCCTGTACGCGCCCGCGCCAGAGTGCCTGGACCGCATCAACATACTCGTCTCCCAATTCTGCGCGCATTCCGACCCGTGCCCCGAGAAACGGCGGGTTACCGACGATGAAGTCGACGGGGGGCCAGTCGGGTTCCTTGGGGTTGGCGGGGTCGGTGAGGTCGAGGATGGCGTCCTTGCATTCGATATTGGACATCGCCTGGAGGACCGGCTCTTTCCAGGTCGTGGTGCCGTGCTGGCGGAGCCATTGGAGGTAGCCGATCCAGACCGTCATCTGGGCCAGCTCGTGGGCGTAGGCGTTGATCTCGATGCCGTAGAGCTGCCACGGCCCCACGCCCACGCGCAGCGGCGACTGGAGACCCTTGTCCAGCATGAAGTCGTAGACCTCGCTCTCGAGGTCCTTGAGCTTCCGCAGCGTCACGTAGAGGAAGTTCCCCGAACCGCACGCGGGATCGAGCACCCGGACCTTCTCCAGCCGGTCGAGGAAGCGCAGCGCGAAGATCTCCGCCTCGTGACGCGCCTTCTTGAGCGCGGCACCGGTCAGCGGCTTCGCCGGCGCCGGCCCCTCGACCTTGCGCCCCGTCGCGAGCAATCGCTCGACGAGAGTCTTCGTTTCCGCCCACTCCCGGCGCAGCGGCGTCATCACCACCGGCTCGACCAGCGTCTCGATGTCCTCCCGGCTCGTGTAGTGGGCGCCCAACTGCGCCCGCTTCGCCGGGTCCAGACCACGCTCGAACAGGGTCCCGAAGATCGACGGGTCGATCGCGCTCCAGTCCAGCCGCGCCGCCGAGGCGAGCAGAGCGAGCTCCTCCTCCGTCAGCGGCAGTGTCGAGGCGTCGTCGAACAGGCTGCCGTTGACGTGAGGAATGCGGTCCACGCCGAAGAATCCGCCCTCGGCCATCCGCTGGAAGAGCTCGCCGACCAGCTTCTCGAAGGTGTCCGGTCGCCCCTTCGCGGCCTCGAAGAGCTTCGAGGCGATCTCGTTCGGCAACAGACCGATGTCCTCGGCGAACAGCGCGAACAGGATGCGGTCGAGAAAGCGCGCCACCTTGCGCGGCTCGAAGCCGCGGCCGCGCAGACGCTGCGCCAGCTCGCCCAGAGCCTTCGCGGCCTCCGCGGTGACCAGCGGACTGATCTGCCCCGGCCGGAGCTTCTCCGGATCGAAGAACACCGCGCGCAGGAACTCGAGCCTCTCCGGCTCGACCAGCTCCGCCAGCGCGATCGGGTAGACCACGTGCTTCGTGTTCTGGAAGCTGGTGTGGATCTCGAAGCGGTCCGTGTCGCAGGTCACCAGCAGGGGCGGGTTCTCGAGGTCGGCGCGGTACTCGTCGAGCTGCTTCCAGGCCGCGTCGAGGTTCTTGTGCTTGCCCTTGTACTCCCAGCCGAAGAAACCCTTCTTCCAGACGTCCGCCCAGCCGTCCTCGCCACCCCGCTTCTCGGCGCCCCGCTCGAAACAGAAGGACTCCCCCTTGGGGTCGAGCGCGGCCGGCTTGCCGTGGCCCACCAGCTCGCACAGATCGAGGAAGTGCTCCTGCGCCGCCTGCCGCTCGCGCAGGTCGACCGCCTTCCACTTCTTGACGAACTCGCGCGGCGTCATACGGGGATTCCCGGGGAGCGCAAGGCGGGCGACTGGCGCGAGAGCCAGGTCGAGACAGTCCAGAGTGCTGGCACGGCCTGACTATAGAAGAAGCGGCCGTGAATCACCCCCGGTGCGGAGAACGAAACGGTCGACCCGGGATGGGCGGCGCGGCTTCAGGGCTCTTCGTAGTCGCGCAGCTCCGGGTGATCTTCGAAGACTTCGTCGGCGTCGTCGTCGGGCTGGGGCGGCGTCCACCGGTCGCGCCGGCCGGCGGGCCAGAGCACGGCGTAGGTGTCCTCTTCGACCTCCTTCCAGGCCACGACGCGCACCGCCCGCCAGTCGAGGCTGCGCACCCGCGGCTCCAGGCGCTGCCAGGTGACCAGCGGGTTGTGGGTGGTGACGAAGAACTCCGCCGTGCCGCCGCCGTAGTGACACCCGTCGAAGCACTCCGGCCGCTCGAGGTCGTCGGCGCAGCGCCCGAACAGCCGCGCGAACTCCGCCTCCATCTCCGCGCGATCGAAGATGTCGACCTCGTCGAACTGCACGACGACGATGCACGGATTTCCACCCATCGCACCCTCCGCTCCGCCTCCCGGAATCGGGGCGCACTCTAGTTCAGCCGGGCGCCGAAGCGCCTGCTCCACCCGGGCGCGATGTTCTGTCGACATTGCCAGAAAGTGACTGGCCTGTTACCGTGCTCGTGATTCGGTGAGGAGGAATGCAGTGCGCGGACCTGGCCGGGGAAGATGTTCCGTGACACCTGACCTCGCGACGCACGCCCACGGCCGATTCCGGGCTGTGCTGGGGGCCGTGCTGATCGCCGGTGCCAGCGCCGTCCCGGGCCTGGCGGGCACGGTGCGCATCGAGCTCGTGCCAGCCGAGCACTGGGCGAGCGGTCGCCCGAAGGCCGCCCACTACCTGCCGGAAGGGACCGTCCGGTTCTACCGCGCCGGGCAGTACGAGCCGTCCGTGACCGGCTCGGCAGGCCAACCGATCGAGCTGCCGCCAGGAGAGTGGTTCTGGAACGCGGAGGCTCCCGGGTACGTCGCGGTCGAAGCCGGTCGGCTCGACCTTTCTGCGGGCACCCGCGACGAGGTTCTCGTCTGGCCGGTCGTCCCGGCCTGCCGAATCGTCCCGGCCGAGGATCCCGCGCGCTGGCGAGGCATCGAACGCCTCGACGTCGTCTCGCTCAAGCACGCCCACGTGACCCCCGTCGTGCGTCCCGGTTCGGTCACCAGCCCGGTCGCGATCCCGGCCGGGCCGCTCATCGATTACATCGTCGCCGGCGGGAAGATCGCGGCCGTCTCGCGCCGGATCGACTGCCGGACCGGAGCGGTCGTCGCGCTCGAACCGCCGCTTCCGCCGGCGCGCGGCCGGCAGGCGGTCGTTCTGCGCACCACGCTGCCCGACGCCCGTCCCGACGTCGGCGACCTCGCCGTCGCCCTGCGGACCTCCGACCCCCGAGCTCCCGTGCGGGCGCCGGATGCCGCGGTACTCGACCCGCGCCGGCCCGCCTTCTTCTTCCTCGACATCCCGGCGGCGACGGACCTCCGGGTCGAACTCGCTCACCCCGCCCTGGAGACCGTGCGCGGCGCTGTCGCCGCGCCCGGTGGCGGAGTCACCGAGGCGAACTTCGAGCTCGTTCGCCGCGGCGAAATCGAAGTCGAAGTTGCCTGGGAGCCGGCGCGCCCCCACCGGAGCGCGGAAATCGTCCTCTCCCGATGCGGCGGCCGGAAGATCGATCCGCGCGAAGTCGATCGTGGCCGCTGTCGACCGGTCGGCAAGCCGCTCCCCCTGCAGGAAGGGACCGCCGCCTACAGGTTCCCGGATCTCGACTCCGGGTTCTACGTGCTCGATGGCCGGATCGACAACGAACGGATCGACGGGCTCGGCAACTCCGCCTCGGCGTACCTCGCCGGCGGAAAGCCCGACGAGCCGGTGGCGCCGCAGCGCCTCGTCGAACTGCACCGCTACGGCCATCTGCTGGTCGACGGAGATCCGGTCGAAGGGCTCGTCCGTCTGCGACCCGTCGACGAGTCCCGCCCGCCGCTCGAGTTCCGCACGGACGCCGACCTGCTCTACCACCTCTACTGGTTCGGCCAGCTCCCGGACACGACCTCGGGCCGCGAACTGCCGGCCGCCGCCGCCGAGCGCTCGCGCGAAGAGACCCGCGGCCTCTACTCGATCGAAGGCGCGTCAACCCTCGAAGCCTGCGACGCGGAGGGTTTCTGTCGCCTGTTCCACTGGACCTCGCGCATCCTCGGCGGTGGCCGCCTCGACCTCGACCTCGGTCCGGCCCGGACCCTCGTGGTCGAAGTCCGCAGCGAACGCGACGATTCGGCGATCCCCGGCGCGACCGTTGCCGTCTCGCCGGCCGGGAGCGGATCGACCTTGATCGTCGTCGACGACGAGGCGCGCGAGACCTCCTCGGAGTACAAGGATCCTCTCTGGACGAGCACCGACTCCCGGGGCCTGGCGAGGATTCGCGGCACCGGTTCGGGTGCGAGGACGATCGGCGCGCGCGCCGACGGGTACCTCCCCGCGCGCCAGCCGGCGACGCTCGCGGCGAGCGGCGAGACGCGAGTTGTCGTTCGGCTGAGACCGGAAGGCGACGAGCGGGGAGAGGCCCTGCTCGTGGCGACGACCTCGGGCACGCCGCTTGCCTCCGCGCTCGTCCTGCCGATCGCGCCCGGCGGCCTGCGGCGTTTGGGCTGCGCCCGCGCGAGCGATGCCTCCGGAATCGTTCGGCTCCCGGCGGAGTGCAGTGCCGAGGCTTCCCGTCTTCTCGTCGTCCACCCGGAGGCGATCGACCTTGTGACTCCGGACCCGTACGACCCAAGGACCCTCTTCGTGACGCCGGCGCGCTCGCCACGCGTCGTCACGGTGACCGACGATCTGGGCGATCCGGTGCCCGGCGTGCCCGTGGCCGTGCACTTCCCGGACTTCGTGCTGACCGTCGACGATCTGCTCTTCGGCCAGGGCCTGACCGGGTCGATGCCGTTCTTTCTCACCGATCGACAGGGGCAGATCACCCTGCGCGGCATCGGCGCTGCGGCGGAGAGCGTCTCGGTGGGCGGCGAGGCGTTCCCGCTCGCGGCGGTGCCGCCGGGCGGCACCGTGCGGATCACCGCGCCGCGCCCCTGACCCGCGGCCGCCGGAGCGACCGCCCCGCTCAGGGCGGCGGGCCGGGGGAGGGGCGGTCGTCGGGGCCGCGCTCGCGGCCGAAGACTTTGCGCAGCCAGCCGCGCAGGCTCCCCTCCTTCTCGTCCTTGTCGGCGCGCACGCCGGGGTCGATCGGCTGGGCGAACCAGCCGCCGTGCTCGTGGCAGACGCGATCGGGGATGCGATCGGTCGGGAAGGCCTCGGCGAGCACCTCGGGGCAGCGGTCGGTGGCCAGCTCGCCGGTGGCCGGGTCGATCAGCACGACGCGCACGCCCTTGGGCGGCGTGATCCGCGCGTAGCCGCCCGGCGGACGGACGGCGAGCAGGAACTTCGTCCAGATCGGCAGCGCCGCGCGCGAACCGGAGAACGGCGTCGGCGAGTCGTCGTCGAAGCCGACCCAGACCAGCGTCGCGCGGTCGGCCGAGAAACCGACGAACCAGTTGTCGCGCCGCTGGTTCGAGGTGCCGGTCTTGCCCGCCAGCGGGTCGCCGAGGCCGAGGGCGCGCGCCTGGCGGCCGGTGCCGTAGTCGAGCACCCCCTGCAGGAGCGTGGTGACCAGATAGGCGCTTTCGGGCGAGAGCGCGGTCGCCGGGGCGGACAGGCCCTCGCCGGAGAGCGGCTCGCCGCCGGCGTCGAGCACCGCCTCGACCAGGTGAACCGGCGGCCGCACGCCGCGGTTGGCGATCGTCGCGTACGCGGTGAGCAGCTCGATCGGCGCCACCTCGAAGGCCCCCAGGGCGATCGACGGCACCGCCGCGAGGCGGGTGGTGATGCCGCAGGCGCGAGCCGTGTCGACCACCCGCTGCAGGCCGGTCTGCAGCGCCAGCCGCGCCGTCGGCACGTTGAGGCTCTGCTCGACGACGGTGCGCGCCGTCACCCAGCCGCGGAACTCGTCGTCGTCGTTGGCCGGCACCCAGGTCTTGCCCCCGGAGACCAGCTCGAGCGGCGCGTCCTCGAGCAGCGTGGCGGGCGTCGCCACGCCGGCCTCGAAGGCCGCCGCGAAGACCAGCGGCTTGAAGGCGCTGCCCGCCTGCCGGCGGGCCTGGCCGATGCGGTCGAACTGGCTGGCGGCGTAGTCGCGCCCGCCGACCCAGGCGCGCACCGCGCCGCTGCCCGGCTCGATCGACGCCAGCGCCCCCTGGAACTGATCGCTCTTCTCGCGCACCCGGCTGCTGCGCTCGGTGAGCCCGGCGAGCCCTTCGCGCACCGCCGCCTCGGCCGCCTCCTGGTCGCCGGCGTCGAGGGTGCCGAAGACCGCCAGGCCGCGGTCGGCCAGCTCGCGGACCCCGAAGCGGCGGCGCAGCTCCCCCTCGACGGCGTCGACGTAGTACGGCGCGCGCCGGCGGGTGAGCGCCACGTCGCGGTCGGGCAACGGCCGGGCCCGCGCCCGGTCGGCGGCAATCCGCTCGACCCAGCCGAGCTCGACCAGCCGGTCGAGGACGAAGGCGCGCCGCTTCAGGGCCGCCTGCGGATGGCGCAGCGGCGAATAGTCGATCGGCGATTTGATCATCGCGCCGAGCAGCGCCGCCTCGGCCAGGTCGAGCTCCCCCACCGGCCGGCCGAACCAGGCGTGCGCCGCCGCGCCGACCCCGATCAGGTTGGCCGCGCCGCTGCGCCCCCAGAAGATCTGGTTGAGGTAGGCCTCGAGGATCTGCTCCTTGCTGTAGCGCAGCTCGAGGAAGACGGCGAGCATCGCCTCGCGCACCTTGCGGCTCATGGTGCGCTCGGAGGTGAGGTAGAGGTTCTTGGCAAGCTGCTGGGTGATGGTCGAGCCCCCCTGGCGCACCTCGCCGCCGCGCAGGTTGGTCCACAGGGCGCGCGCGATGCCGGTCGGCGACAGGCCGGGGTGCTCGAAGAAGGCGGCGTCCTCGGCCGCCAGCACGGCGCGCACCACCTCGTTGGGGATCTCGTCGAGCGGCGCCGGGCGGCGCTCCATCAGGTCGGGGCCGTACCAGGTGGCGAGCAGCTCGGGCTCGAGCCAGGCCTCGGCGACCGGGCGCTCGTCGAGCGCCAGGCGGGCCAGCTTGCCGCCCCGGAAATCGGCCACCAGCAGACCGCCGCCGCCGTCGGCGGAGGGTCCGCGGAAGCGCCGGCGGGCCACGCTCACCTGGTCGTCGCGCAGCTGATAGGTGCCGGGGACGAGACCGGACCCCTCGGCCGGCCGGTAGCCGAGCGCGGCCAGGCGCCCGGCGACGGCGGCCGGATCGAGCGGCTGCCCGGCGGCGAGACGGAAGGGGCGGGCGTAGAGGCGCGACGGCTGGCGCTCGGGCAGGGTACGGAAGTCCCCCGACAGCTGCCAGTAGGGCCAGATGCTCCAGACCAGCACCGCGAGCGCCGCCACGCCCGCCGCGGCGAAGATCCTGGCCAGCAGGTGATCGCGCCGCCGCAGCAGAAGGGTGAGCGTGCCGAGCGGCGTGCGCGGCGACTTGCTTCTTCTGCGCTTGGGCGGGCTCATCGGGGGCGGGCGCCGTGCTCGACCGGGACCGGCGGGGCGCTCATCGCCCCGAGCCTACCGCGAGGCGCACCCGCCCCGCGCCTTGACAGCGTCGGGTAGCCCCGATAGGACTGGGGGCATGACGGACCTCGCCGCCCTCTTCGCGGGCTGGAAGACCTCGCTCGGCATCCTCGCGGCCGCGCTGGTCTTCGGCTGGCTGCTGCGCACCGCGCTGTTTCGCCACCTGCACCGCCTGTCGCGGCGCACGGCGACGCGCACCGACGACGTGCTGCTCGACTCGACGCGCCGCTACTGGCTGCCGGCGATCCTCTTCGCCGCGCTGCTGCCGGCCGTGCGGGTATCGCCGCTCGAGGCGGACTACCGGATCGTCATCGAACGCGCCGCGTTGACCGGGCTGCTGCTGATGCTCACCTTCGCCACCTCGCGCTTCGTCGGCGCCTGGCTGGCGGGCGAGCCGGTGGCGGAGGGTGCGCCGGCGCGGCCGAGCCTGCTGCAGAACTTCGCCCGCACGGCGATCCTGCTGGCCGGCGCGATGCTGGTCCTCGACAACGCCGGGGTGGAGATCAAGACGCTGCTCACCGCCCTCGGTGTCGGCTCGCTGGCGGTCGCCCTGGCGCTGCAGCCGACGCTCTCGAATCTCTTCGCCGGGCTCCACCTGTCGGTGTCGAAACCGATCCGGGTGGGGGACCAGATCGAACTCGAGGACGGCACGCGCGGCATGGTGGCCGACATCGGCTGGCGCACGACGCAGATCCTGCAGCCGGCGGGCAATCTCGCCATCGTGCCGAACGCCCGGCTGTCGGACATGCGCCTGCTCAACTACTCCCTGCCCGCGGCGGTGCAGGCGATCCCGGTGCCGGTCGGCGTCGCCTACGACTCCGACCTGGAGGAGGTCGAACGCATCACTCTGGAAGTTGCCGCCACCGTGCAGCGCGAGTGCGAGACCGGCGATCCGGACCACCAACCCTCGCTCGTCTTCACCGCGTTCGCCGATTCGGCGATCACCTTCAACGTCGTCCTGCGCGCCCGCGCCTTCACCGACCGCCTGGTGCTCGTCCACGAGTTCCTCAAGCGCCTCCACGCGCGCTACGCCGAAGCCGGCATCGAGATCCCGTATCCGCAGCAGGTGGTTCACCTGCGGCGCGGCGGAGACGAGCTCCCGCGCGGCTGATCCCGTCCGGCCGGCGCCCCCTGTTGTCATCAATCGGCGCCGGCCAATCTTGACAAGTCGCCGTACCGGTCGTACCGTCGGCGGGTCCGGGCCGGGCCTCCGACCCGGAGGCGAACGTCCGGCGGGAGGAGGAGCCGATGACGCGTGCGGCATCGCCGCTCGGGCCCGGCCTCGGCGACAGTCAGAGGCAGCTGCTGGATCTCATCAAACGGCGGGGCGAGTGCGCCATCGCCGACCTCGAGGAGGGCCTCGCGCTCAACCGCGAGACGCTCCGGGCCCACCTGCGCGCGCTCACCTCCCTGGGGCTGGTCGAGCGCTGCGGCGCCCGCCGCAACGGTCCCGGCCGGCCGCACGTGCTCTACCGCCTGACCGCCGGCGGGGAGTCGCTCTTCCCGCGTCGGGAGGGGGCTCTGCTGCGCGAGCTCGCCGGCTTTCTGGTGGAGGAGGAGCGGCTCGACCTGCTCGAGGCGTTCTTCGCCCGCCGTCAGGCCCGCAAGCGCGCGGCGCTGCGCGAGCAGGTGGCCGGACTGGGCCGCGAAGAGCGGCTCGAGCGGCTCGCCCGCGTGCTCTCCGACGAGGGCTTCGTGGCCGAAGTCGTCGACCGGGAGGGCACCGCCGGGCTCCGCCTCTGCCACTGCCCCCTGCGGGAGCTCGTCGCGGTCACCCGCCTCCCCTGCCGCTTCGAGATGAGCCTCATCGAGGAGGTCCTGGGGGAGCCGTTGCGGCGCGAGGAGTTCCTGCCCGAAGGGGGGCACGCCTGCTCCTACGCCGCCGCCGAGCGGCCGGGGCGCCCCGCCCGCCGGCCGCGCCGGCGCGGCGTCGCCTGACCGCCCCGCGCCCGGGAGCGAGAGCGTCGCTTTACGGAGCCTGCAGGCCGAAGTGCTCGTAGTTGCGGGCGATGAAGGCCCGCCACTTCGCGGGGACCTCTTCCTGGGGGTAGATCGCCTGGACGGGGCAGGCGTCGACGCAGAGCCCGCAGTCGATGCACTCCTCCGGGTGGATGTAGAGCATCTCCCAGTCCTCGTTCTTGCCGTAGATGCAGTCGACCGGGCAGACATCCACGCAGGCGGTGTCCTTGGTGCCGATGCAGGGCTCGGTGATGATGTGCGGCATCGCTCGACTCGTTTCTCCGGAGGCTCCGGGGCGTTCGGAGCGGTCCGCGACCGGGCCGCCGGGCGGGACCCGCTCCGACTGGCAACCGACGGTAAGGCGGGACTCCCCAGTTGTCAAGTCAATTGTGCGGTCAACTCGGGCGATCCCGCCGGCCCCGCCGCGGGTCCCGTGACAGGGTCTGCCGGTGCCGCGCCCTCGCGTGGCGGAAGCGGTAGGCTGCGGGAGACCCCGGCGGACCGATCCGGCGGGGCCTCTCCACCCGTGAAGGAGTGAGACCATGCAGATCACCGACCTCCTCTCCCAGATGGGCGGCCTCCAGTCGATGGCGCGCGAGCTGGGCGTCTCCGAGAGCCAGGTACAGAGCGGCGCCGCGGCGCTGCTGCCGGCCATCCTCGGCGGGTTCAAGAAGCAGGCGAAGGCGCAGCCCTCCGGCCTCGAGGGGCTCGGCGGCCTGCTCGGCCAGCTCGGCGGCGGCGGCCTGCTCGACAGCGTGCTGTCGCCGCAGCCGACCGAGGTTGCGCGCGGCAACGACGTGCTCGGCCAGATCTTCGGCTCGAAGGAGGTCAGCCGCACGGTGGCCCAGCAGGCGTCGGCGCAGACCGGCCTCGACGCCGGACTGCTCAAGAAGATGCTGCCGATGCTCGCCATGATGGTCGCCGGCTTCATGGCCAAGCAGGGACTTTCGGGCGGCACGGCGCAGCCGGCCCCTTCCGGCGGCGGCCTCGGCGGCCTGCTCGGCGGCCTGCTCGGCGGCCAGCCCGCCGGCGCCGCGGCACCCCGGAGCGGCGGGCTCGGTTCGCTGCTCGACCTCGACGGCGACGGCAATCCGCTCGACGACATCCTCGGCATGGCCGGCAAGCTGATGCGCTAGGGGCCGCGGCGCGGCCGCCGCGGCGCTGTAGGCTGCCGCGCGGGATGGGCTTCTACGAGCGACGGGTGCTGCCGCGCCTGGTGCACTTCGTCTGCGGCCGCGAGCCGGCGACGCGCCTGCGGCGGGCGGTGGTGCCACGCGCCGCCGGCGAGGTGCTCGAGCTCGGCTTCGGCTCCGGGCTCAATCTGCCCCACTACGACCCGGCCCGGGTGACCCGGGTCCACGCGCTCGAGCCGTCGGAGGCGATGTGGGATCTCGCGACGGAGGCGGTCCGCCGCTCCCGCGTGCCGGTCGACTGCCGGGTCGGTTCGGCCGAGGAGATCCCGCTCGCCAGCCGGTCGGTCGACAGCGTCGTCGTCACCTTCACCCTCTGCACCGTGCCCGACGCCCCGGCGGCGCTGCGCGAAGCGGCGCGCGTTCTGCGCCCCGGCGGGCGGCTGATCTTCTGCGAGCACGGCGCGGCGCCCGATCCGGGCGTGCGCCGCTGGCAGCGGCGGATCGACCCGCTCTGGACGCGGCTGGCCGGCGGCTGCCACCTCGACCGCGAGATCCCGGCGCTGCTCGCCGCTTCGGGTCTGCGCATCGACTCCCTCGACGCGCACTACCTGCCGGGCTGGAAAGTCGCCAGCTTCTTCTACAAGGGGACCGCCGTCCGGGACTGAGGATCGCCCCGTCCGGAAGAGGCGTAGACTGCCCGCCCACCCGCACGTCTTCCGGCGAAACGCGACCATGCCCACGCACCTGCCGCGCGTCCGAATTCCGCTCGGCGCCGCCCTGCTCGTGGCCCTGGCGGGCTGCGCCTCGGCCGGCGACTCCTTCGGCAACGCCGAGCGCGGCGCCACCGATCTGCCCGACCACTTTCTGGTCGGCACCTTCACGGGACCCGGGACCAGCGAGCCTGCCGCCGGCGAGGGGTGCCGCAACCCGATGGTCGACCCGCGCGACGACACGCGCCTCATGCTCCAGCGCTCGAGCGGCGGTCGCGGCGACTACGCCGTCCCCGGCGGCCGCTACGGCGTGGCCGAAGGCGAGCTGCTGCGCCTCGACTGCGCGACCGGCGCGCCGACCGGCATCGTGCGCGAGTAGCCCCCGGCACCCGTCAGTCGCCGCCGGCGAAGAGGGCCGCCAGCGCGCCGGGCGCCAGGTCGCGCGGCGACCGCAGGAGGCCGCTGGCGAAGGCCGCCGCACCGAGAACCCGCGCCGGCGACCAGCCGGCGGCGCGCAGCTCCGCGATGCCCGTGTCGCCGGCCGACTTCGACAGCTTGGCGCCGTCCGGGCGGCAGAGCAGCGGGTGGTGCAGGAAGCGCGGCGGCGCCTCACGGCCGAGCAGGCGCGCCAGCGCGATCTGCCGGCCGGTCGAGGCGAGCAGATCCTCGCCGCGGATCACCACGTCGACCCCCTGCTCGCAATCGTCCACCGTCACCGCGAACTGGTACGTCCAGTGGCCGTCCCGGTCGCGCGCCAGCAGGTCGCCGCACTGCGCGGCGGGCTCCTGCACCTGCGGCCCGAGGCGCAGATCGTCGAAGGCGACCGCCCCCTCGTCGAGCCGGATGCGCCGCATCGGCGCCGCGGCGGCGGCGAGGGCGCGCTCGCGGCAGGTGCCCGGGTAGCGCAGCTCCTCGCGGTCGCCGCCCGGCGCGGCGGCGAGAATCTGGCGCCGCGAACAGGCGCAGACGTAGACCCGTCCCGCCTCGGCGAGCCGCGCGAGAGCGGCCCGGTAGAGATCGCCGCGGTCGCTCTGGCGCTGCGGCGGAGCGTCCGCCGCGAAACCGAGCCAGGAGAGGTCCTCGAGCAGCGCCCGCTCGTGCTCGGGGCGACTGCGAATGCGGTCGTGATCTTCGAGGCGCAGCAGCACGCGGCCGCCGCGCGAGCGCGCCAGCCCCCAGACCCAGAGTGCGCTCGCGGCGTGGCCGAGATGCAGCCTCCCCGTGGGCGCCGGCGCGAAGCGCGTCGTCCACCCCGGCGCCGGGCGCCACGTCGTCCGCCAACCTTCGTTCACGCGGCGCGTATTCTCTCCCGGGCGGAAATCCGGCGCAGCCGGCGCGAGGATTGCAGACGGGGCGAAGGGAAGGCTGCGAGGATCGCGGGAGTCGGCGGGAACGCCCGGTGAGAGAGCCGCGGACCGGCTCGTTCCCGCCGGCCGGCACGCCCGATGGACCCGCGAAGGAGGCCCGAATGAGCGATTTCGACGAGCTGCCCCTCGATCCCGACAACCGGACGCGGCCGATCCGGCCGGACGACGCACCGCCCGGGCCGCCCCGTTCGGCCGCCGCGCTGCCGCTCGCCCTCGTCGCTCTCGCCGTCGCCGTCGCCTTCAGCCTCTTTGCCTGGTTCTACTCGCGCTCGCGCGGCGTCGACGCCCGGCCGGCCGCGGCGGCCTCTCGAGCGGACGCGGGCGAGCCGGCGGCGCCGGCGCCGGAGGCGGCAACGCCGGCCCGGCCACTGCCGCCGCTCGAGGCGAGCGACGCCTTCGTCCGCGAGGCGGCGACGCTGCTCTCCTCGCGCGCCGAGCTGGCCGGCTGGCTGGCGCACGAGGGCCTGGTGCGGCGCTACGTCGCCGTGGTCGCCAACGTCGCCGAGGGGACGAGTCCGGCGCCGCACGTCGGCTTTCTGCGCCCGGCCGGCGGCTTCACGACCCTCGGCGGCGCCAACGCGGCGACGATCGACCCGGCG
The DNA here is from genome assembly GCA_964471955.1 of uncultured Thermoanaerobaculia bacterium. GTDB lineage: Bacteria > Acidobacteriota > Thermoanaerobaculia > Multivoradales > JAGPDF01 > JACTMI01. The sequence goes on from CAYYIK010000065.1 coordinate 14,038, forward strand.
AGCTTCCGCCGCCACGACCTGGCGACCGCCGTCTTCACGTCACTCGACGCGGCCGCCGCGGCGCGTCTGCACCGGGAGCTGACGCCGCTGATCGACGCCGCCTGGAGCGAGATCGGCGAGCCGGGGCGCCGCTTCGACGAGGTTCTGGCGACGGCGATCGGCCGCCTGGTCGCCGTGCCGGTGCCGGACGGCCCGGTCGCCGTGGTCGCCGACGGTGCCGTCTGGCAGTACGCCGACCCCGCGCTCGCCGCCCTGCCGGCGGCCGAAAAGCACCTGCTGCGCCTCGGCCCCGACAACGCCCGCGCCGTGCAGGCGAAGCTGCGCGAGCTGGCCGCGGCGCTCGGACTCTCCCTGCCGTGAACCACGAACTGCTGCCGAGAGGAGTGGGTCGATGAGCAAGTTGCTGCGTGGTGCGGTCTCCGCGTGGGGGGCGCGCAAGCTGACCGGCGGCTGCGGCTGCGGCGCCCTGCTGGTCTTCCTGCTCCTCTACTGGCTGCTCGGCGCCAGCGGAATCGACATCTTCCAGTAAGCGGCCCGGGCGGCCGGTACCGAGGCGCCGGGGGCCCCTCACGCGCTGATAAACTCCTCCGCCGCCATGATTTCGGTCTCCAATCTCAGCAAGGCGTGGGGCGGGGATACGCTGTTCGACAAGGTCTCCCTGCAGCTCAACGCCGGCTCGCGTTACGGTCTGGTCGGGGCCAACGGCTCCGGCAAGTCGACCTTCCTCAAGATTCTCGCCGGCGAGGAGCTCGCCTCCGACGGCCAGATCAACATTCCGAAGCGGGCCCGCCTCGGCGTCCTCAAGCAGGACCACTTCCAGTACGAGGCGACGCCGATCCTCGAGGTCGCGATGATGGGGCGGCACGATGTCTGGGAGGCGCTGGCCGAGCGCGAGCGGCTGCTCTCGCACTCCGACGACGAGGAGTTCGACACCGACCGCTACGCCGACGTCGAGGACTACATTCTGCGCAACGACGGCTACGCGCTCGAGGCGCGCGCCGGCGAGATCCTCGAAGGGCTGGGGATTCCGACGAAGGTCCACCGCGAACCGATGCGGGTTCTCTCGGGCGGCTTCAAGCTGCGCGTGCTGCTCGCCCAGTGCCTCGCCGCCGACCCCGACGTGCTGCTGCTCGACGAGCCGACCAACCACCTCGACATCCTCACCATCCGCTGGCTCGAGAAGTTCCTCGTCGGCTTCCCCGGCTGCGCGATCGTCATCTCGCACGATCATCGCTTCCTCGACAACGTGGTCACCCACATCCTCGACGTCGACTACGAGACGATCCTGCTCTACCACGGCAACTACACCGACTTCGTCGAGGCCAAGGCCGAGGAGCGCGACCGCAAGGAGTCGGAGATCGAGAAGCGCGAGGCCGAGATCGCCCATCACAAGGAGTTCGTCGACCGCTTCAAGGCCAAGGCATCCAAGGCGCGCCAGGCGAAATCGAAGATGAAACTGATGGAGCGCATCGTCATCGAGAAGCTGCCGCAGTCCTCCCGGCGCTATCCGACCTTCAGGTTCTTCCAGCGCCGTCCGAGCGGCCGCCAGGTCCTCACGATCGAAGGCGTGAGCAAGAGCTACGGCACCAACCGGGTGCTCAACGACGTCTCGCTCACCGTGCAGCGTGGCGAGCGGCTGGCGATTCTCGGTCCCAACGGCATCGGCAAGTCGACGCTGCTCAAGATCGCCATGGGCGTGGTCCCGGCCGACTCGGGACGCGTCGAGTGGGGCTACGAGACGTGGCCCGGCTACTTCGCGCAGGATCACCGCGAGGCGGTCGAGGCATCCGAGCAGACGGTCGAGGCCTGGTTCTGGGAGCTGGTGCCGGGCGAAACGATTTCGTTCGTCCGCGGCAAGCTGGCCGAGGTGCTGTTCCAGAAGGAGGAGGTCGAAAAGCCGCTGCGCGCCCTCTCGGGCGGCGAGGCGGCGCGGCTGGTCTTCGCCAAGCTCTCGGTGACGAAGCCCAACGTCCTGGTCCTCGACGAGCCGACCAACCACCTGGACCTCGAGGCGATCGAGGCGCTGATCGAGGGGCTCGAGGCCTACGACGGGACGCTGATCTTCGTCTCCCACGACCGCTGGTTCGTCTCGAAGCTCGCCAACCGGATCCTCGAGATCTCTCCGGCGGGGATCCGCGACTTCGTCGGCACCTACGACGAATACGTCGAACGCTGCGGCGACGACCACCTCGACGCCGAGGCGGTGCTCGCCCGCGCCCGCCAGGAGAAGAAGCGGGAGAACGCGGCGAAGAAGATCGCCTCCCCCGCCGCCGACGCCGAGCGCACCCGGCAGACGAAGAAGCTCGAGCGCGAGCGCGACCGCCTGACCGCCGAGATCGACCGGGTCGAGCAGCGCGTCCACGAGATCAGCGAGCTCTTCTGCAACCCCGGCTACTTCGACCGGACTGCCGCCCCCGAGGTCAGGAAGCTCGAGAACGAGCAGAAGACCCTCGCCACCCGCCTCGACGAGCTCATGGCGAGCTGGGAGAAGGTCGAGAAGGAGCTGGAGCGATCTTCCCCGAACTGATCCGACCTGCCGCGGGCGTCAACCCGGTGGGAATGAGCGAAGAGCGTTGGCCTACGCAGCTCCCAGCTCCCGACAGAGGGCGGTGAGCGGAATCACTTCGACTCCCTCGGCCATCGGAAACTCTTCCTTTCCAGCGTAGACCAACAGGCGGCGTTCGGGCCCCAGGGTCTCGCAGGCGAGGTGGAAGCCGCGTTCGAGCCTTGGCGCGAGCGAGCGCTTGATTTCGATCGCCCACGGCTTGCGGCGACCCGGGAGGCGGAGGACCAGATCGATCTCGGTGCCTGTCGCGGTGCGGAAGAAGTAGGCCTCCGTGCCGCCCGGCGCGGCGGCGATCAGGGACTCGATCGCCATTCCTTCCCAGCTGATACCGGCGACGGGATGTGCGAGCAGCGCCTCGCGGTCGCCGAGTCCGAGCAGCGCGTGCACCAGCCCGCAGTCGCGAACGTAGACCTTGGGCGACTTGACCAGGCGCTTGCGGACGTTGCCGTGCCACGGCGGCAGGCGGCGGACGAGGAGCAGGTCGACCAGCAGGTCGAGGTAGGAAGCGACCGTCTTGCCGTCGACGGCCAGTGAGCGCGCAAGCGACGCGGCGTTCAACAGGCCACCCTGCTGGTGCGCGAGCATCGTCCAGAGCCGCCGCAGGGTCTCCGCTGGAATGCGGGGCCCCAGCTGCGGAATGTCGCGCTCCAGGTAGGTGCGAATGAAGTCCGTTCGCCAGCGGAGGCTGCCGGCATCGGACTCGGCAAGAAGACTCTGCGGGAAACCACCCCGCAGCCAGAGATCGTCGAGCCGCTCGCCTCCGGCTTCGCCCGCGTCGATCGGCGCGAGCTCCAGGTAGCGGATACGACCCGCGAGCGACTCGCTCGACTGTCTGAGCAGGTCGATCGACGCCGACCCGAGAACCAGGAAGCGCCCCCTGCCCTTCCCGCGCCTTCTTCCCGCGTCGATCAGGCCGCGCAGGCTCTGAAACAGCTGAGGTACGAGCTGGATTTCGTCGAGGATGACGAGCTCGTCCTCGTGCTGCGGCAGGTAGAGCTCCGGCTCTCCGAGCTTGGCGCGATCGCCTTCGGACTCGAGGTCGAGATAGACCGACGGCCTGTCCCGTGACACCTCCAGCGCCAGAGTGGTCTTGCCGACCTGGCGCGGCCCCAGGAGCGCCACGACCGCCGACTCGGCGAGCGCGACTTCGAGTTCACGGGTCAGGCGGCGACGAATCATCTGTGCAATTATGGAACATAATTCCAGATTTGCAAGGATCATGGCGGTGCCGAGTCAGCAGCCGGACCCGGACGGGATCGCGGCCCAACCGCCCTCCGGAGCGCCGTGCTGACCGGGCACGGCGCTCCGGCCAGACTCCCTTCAGGAGACCAGCGGGTCGGCGACGAAGTCCGGCCGCGTCTCGTCGAGGGCCTCG
>CAYYIK010000066.1:0-2345 GCA_964471955.1 uncultured Thermoanaerobaculia bacterium
AGACGCTGCCCGGGCTGCAGCGCTCCGTGAAGTGGGGCATGGCGTACTACGGCGTCGGCGATGGCTGGTGCTTCTGCTGCGGCGGCTTCGCGAACCACGTCAAGCTGATGTTCGTCAACGGCGCGACACTGACGCCGGTCCCGCCGGTGACGCCGGTGGCGATGGGCAAGTCGACGCGGGGCGTGGAGATCGAATCCATGGAGGAGATCGACGAACGACAGCTCGCGGCGTGGATGAGACAGATCGCGGCCGTGCCCGGTGTCGGGGGGAAGAAGCGATAGACCCGGGGCGGGCCGCGGAGCCGGGGTCCGGTGGGAGCGCGTGTCCGGTGTCCGGCGCGAAAGGGTCGGAGAGTTCCGCCTCTGGCGGGAGGCTCGGGCTACCTCCCCAGCACCACGTGCGTCGCCATCTCGCCGGCGACCTGCCCCGTGCAGCGGTAGCCGAGCGCCGGCAGGTCGAGGCCGGCGAAGAGGTTCTCGCCGCGGCCGAGCAGGACCGGCGAGATCGCCAGGTGGAGCTCGTCGACCAGGCCCGCGGTCAGGTACTGGCGGATCGTCGCGACGCCGCCGCCGAGGCGGACGTCCCTGCCCCCCGCCGCCACGTGCGCCCGCTCGAGCGCGGCGTGGATGCCCTCGGTGACGAAGTGGAAGGTCGTGCCGCCCGCCATCGGGAGCGGCTCGCGCGCATGGTGCGTGAGCACGAAGACCGGCACGTGGTAGGGCGGGTTGTCGCCCCACCACCCCTTCCAGCCGTCGTCGATCCACGGACCGCGCGACGGCGCGAACATGTTGCGGCCGAGGATCCAGGCGCCGACGTTGTCGAAGCCGCGCGCCGCGAAGTCGTCGTCGACCCCCGAGCGGCCCGGCGCGTCGCCGATCAACTCGCCGGCGAAGTCGGCATGCATGCGCTGGAACGTCCGCGTGCCGAAGACCCACGTGTGCAGCTCGGGACCCCGGATCCCGAGCGGATTCTCGAGCGACTGATTCGGGCCGGCGCCGTAGCCGTCGATGGAGGTCGAAAAGCTGTTGACCCGCAGCTTCGACATGGAAGAGCTCCTCTGAAGGGGAAGATCGCGCGCGGCCCGCGCATCGGACCGCCTCCTTCCGGGCGACGACCCAACCCGGTCCGGATCGACAGGCAGGCGAGATTCTCTCCCGGCGAACGGTGCAGCGTCACGCGTCGCGTAGACTGCCCGCCCGATGCGACCCCTCCTGCCGACCGCGCCGCTCGCCGCCGCGCGGAGGATTCGATGATGCGGCGGGCCGCGGCGATGCCCCGCTTCGTCGTGCTGCTGCGTGGCGTGAACGTCGGCAGGGGCAACCGCGTGCCGATGGCGGAGTTCCGCGATCTGCTCGAGGGGCTCGGCCACGGCGAAGTGCGGACGCTGCTCAACAGCGGCAATGCGGTGTTCGCGTCGGCGGCGCGCGACCCGCGGAGGCACGCCGAGCGGATCGCCGCCGGCGTCGAGGAGCGCTTCGGCGTCGTCACGCCGGTGATCGTCAAGTCCGCCGCCGAGTTCGCCGCGGTGGTTGCCGGCAACCCGATTCCGCCTCCCGACCCGGATCACTCGCGCTTCCTGGTCGCCTTCGCGATGGAGGCCGCCGCACTGCGCGCGCTCGAGCCGCTGCGGGCGCTGGCCGCGCCCGGCGAGAGATTCGTCGTCACGGAGGAGGCCGCCTACCTGCACGCCTCCGTCGGTCTCCTCGAAAGCGGGGTGGGCAAGGCCCTGCTCGGCAAGGCCGGCCGGAGCGTGACGACGCGCAACTGGGCGACCGTGCTCAAGATATCGTCGCTGCTCGGCGAGGAGGCGGGCTGATCCCGCGAACCCCGGGTACCGAGTGGCGCCTCCACCTGGCGGCGAGGAGACGACCGATGACGCCGTTCACCAAAGCGAAGCAGGCAGCCGGGCTCGCGGTCTGGCTCGCCGTCGCCTTCGTCGCCGCGGCCCTGGGCGGCGCCGCATCCATCGAGGCGGGTCCGTTCTATGCCGGGCTCGCGCGGCCGGAGTGGGCACCCCCGGCGGCGCTCTTCGGACCGGTCTGGACGGTTCTCTACCTGCTGATGGGCGTCGCCGCCTGGCTGGTCTGGCGGGTCGGCGGTTTCGCCGCGGCGAGGACCGCGCTGGCCCTCTTTCTGGTCCAGCTCGCCTTCAATGCGCTGTGGAGCTGGCTCTTCTTCGGCTGGCAGCTCGGGGCCCTGGCGTTCGTCGACATCCTGCTGCTGTGGGCGCTGATCGTCGCGACGCTGATCGCCTTCTGGCGCCTCCGCCCCCTGGCCGGAGCCCTGCTCGTGCCGTATCTGCTCTGGGTCAGCTTCGCCGCGGCGCTCAACTACGCGGTGTGGCG
>CAYYIK010000066.1:2445-10946 GCA_964471955.1 uncultured Thermoanaerobaculia bacterium
CCGTTGCCTTGACGGCGCTGATTACCTGGTTTGCCGCGCTCTACGTCTTCGAGCGTCCCGTGTTCGACGACTCCGTCGAACAGAAGACGATTGCGTCGGCAGCTCTGGGTGAGCCGCGCGACTATCTGGTGCATCTCCCCGAGTCGTACGAGCGGGTGCCGGGCCGGCGCTATCCCGTGATCTACGTGCTGGACGGCTCCTCGCAGGACCTGCACACCGCGGCGTCCGCCGCCCTGATGGCGCGCATCGGGGTCACCCCGGAGTTCCTCGTCGTCGGCATCCCGAACGTCGACGGCAAGGGGCGGCAGCGCGACTACACCCCGCCGGGGATGCGCCAGGACATCGATGTCGACGACGGCCCCGACGGGCGCGCCGACGCGTTCCTCGCCTTCCTGCGCGACGAGCTCATTCCGGAGATCGAAAGCAGCTATCGCACGACGTCCTCGCGCTTTCTGGCGGGCAACTCGCGCGGCGGCCTCTTCGTCGTCTACGCCCTCACGGCGGAGCCGGCGCTGTTCGAGACCTACCTCGCCCACAGCCCGGCGATGTGGCGCGACGACGACGAGATGGTCGGACGGCTCGAACAGTTTCTGCGGGAGAATCGTTCGGTCGAGGCCGCGCTCTTTCTCAGCCTGGGCGAGCGCGAGAACGAAAAGATGAAGGGTGCTTTCGAGCGCACGATCGCCGCACTGCGCGGCCATGCTCCGGCCACCCTGCGCTGGCGGGCGCAACTCACGCCCGGCGCCACGCACCGCGACAACGCGAGGCGGGCGACGCCGGTCGCCCTGCGGTGGGCCCACGAGCCCGGGTGGGTGCCGCCGGGAGAGGAGCCTCCGGGCTCGCGGCTCGACGGAGCGATCGTCCGGTGAGTCACCCGAGCCGCCGGCGACCGCGGCGAAGCTTCGGAGTCTGACCCGGGTCCCGACAGGACGGCAGAGGGAGAGGACATGCAGTACCTTCTCATCATCAGTCACGGCGACTCGTTTTCGCCGACGGAGAAGTTGTTGCAGGGTATCGCCGCCTGGATCGAGGATGCGCAGCGCCATGGAGTCCGCGTGCACGGCAATCCGCTGCGACCGGCCGGGGAGGCCACGACGATCCGCGTGCGTGACGCCGAGGTGGCCGTCACCAGGGGGCCGTTCGCCGACTCCCGGGAGAAGATGTGCGCGTACGAGCTGATCGAGTGCGCGAGCCTCGATGAGGCCATCGATTGGGCGGCCCGGCACCCCATGGCGTCGGCGGCGACGATCGAGGTCCGGCCGGTGTGGGCCGAATTGGCCGATCGGCGGGCTCCCGACTGACGTCGATCGGGGTCTCGTCGGGGGCAGGACGCTACCGAAGAGTTTCATGGCGGAGCAGGAGGCCAGATGAGTCGCGGAGAGTTCAGCCTGCGAGCAGAAGAGCCGGGCACCCCGGGACCCGTACCGGCCGCATTGCCGGTCCGGTCGGGCCGTCCGGAGCCTGGTGAATACGCGGAGTACGCGCGCCCTGACATCGAGTGCGTCGAAGGTGACGACGCCTGCGCGGCGCTGGAGCGGCAGGCGGTGGCGACGACGGAGCTGTTCGAGGCGTTCGGAGACGCGGGGGGCGGGCTCTCGTACGGCGAGGGGAAGTGGACCGTCAAGCAGGTCCTCAGCCACCTCGCCGACGACGAGCGGATCTTCGCCTGGCGCGCACTCTGCCTGGCGCGCGGCGACGCGCGCGAGCTGCCGGGCTTCGACGAGAAGCTCTACGTCTCCGGCGCCCGGTTCGACGTCCTGCCGATGAGTGCCCTGCTCGACGACTACCTGGCGGTGCGCGCGGCGTCGCTCTCCCTCTTTCGCGGCCTCGGACCGGCGGCGTGGCTGCGGCGCGGGGTGGTCAACGGCTACGCGGCGACCCCGCGCGGCCTCGCCTTCCACATCGCCGGCCACGAGCTGCGGCATCATCGGGTGGTACGCGAGCGCTACGTGCCGGTGGCCGAGCGCGAGCCCTGGTGGAGCGGCCTGCGGGCCGCCGCCACGGGCCGGGGCTCACGAGCGCAGCCGCGGGAGCCCGGCGAGATCGTTCGCGAATGGGTGGAGGCGTTCAATCGCGCCGATCCGGACGCCCTGGCCGCCTTCTATGCCGAGGATGCCGTGAACCACCAGGTGGCGGAGGCGCCGGTGCGCGGACGTGCCGCCATTCGGGAGATGTTCGCCGCCGGATTCGCCGCGGCCGACATGGTCTGCCTCGTCGAGAATCTGTTCGAGGACGGGGAGTGGGCCATCCTGGAGTGGCGGGATCCACGGGGCCTGCGCGGCTGCGGCTTCTTTCACGTCGTCGACGGCGAGATCGTCGCGCAGCGCGGCTACTGGGACAAACTGTCGTTTCTCCGCCAGCACGGCTTCCCGCTGCCGGAGACATGAAGAGAACCGGCCGCCGGCCGGTCGCAATCCGGAGGAGACGATGACCGAATCGCCATTGGCCGCCTGGCACCGGGTGCTGCGCGAGCGCGATGCCGCGGCGCTGCCGACGCTGCTCGCCGAGGACGCGGTGTTCCACTCGCCGGTGGTGCACACGCCGCAGCGCGGCCGCGCCCGGGTCGCCGCCTACCTCACCGCGGCCCTCCACGTCTTCGTCGGACCGGACTTCCGCTACGTGCGCGAGATCGTCGGCGACGGCGAGGCCGCGCTCGAGTTCGAGACCGGGATCGACGGCGTCCAGGTCAACGGAGTCGACCTCATCCGCTGGAACGCGGACGGCCGGATCGCCGACTTCAAGGTGATGATCCGTCCGCTGCGGGCGATCCAGGTCGTCCACGAGCGGATGGCGGCGATGCTGCAGTCCGGAGGGGAACCGCGGTGAGTGAGCCCGCGCCGTCGACGCGGGAGCGCGCCCGAGGGCTGATGGCGCACGGCATGGCGCTCCTGCTGGCCGGCCTGCTCACCGGCCTGGTTCTCCAGCTGCTGACCAATCCGCGCATGGGGCTGGCGGCGCACCTCGAAGGAGTCCTCAACGGAATCTTCCTGCTCGCGTTGGGGGCCGCCTGGCCGCAGGCGCGACTGTCGCCGCGCGGGACGAGGGTCGCCTACCGCACGACGCTCGCCGGCACCTGGGGCAACTGGGCGGTCACCCTGCTGGCGGCGGGGCTCGGAACCCGGGCGCTGACCCCGCTCGCCGGCGCCGGCTTCGGCGCCGCGCGCTGGCAGGAGAGCCTGGTGGCCGCCGGATTCGTCGCCGTCGCCGGCGCCCTCGTCACCGCGGCGATCGTCCTTCTGCACGGGTTCCGGAGGGCGCGATGAACCCGGCGCGGGTGCGGCGCGATCGGCTGCGCGGGCTGACCGATCTGCCCAACGTCGGACCGGCGACCGCCGGCGACTTCGAGCTGTTGGGGTTCCATTCGCCGCGGGAGCTCGTCGGCGCCGATCCCTGGGAGCTCTACGAGAGACTCTGCCGGGCGACCGGAGTGCGGCAGGATCCTTGTGTCCTCGACGTCTTCCTCTCCGTGACCCGCTTCCTCGCCGGTGAGGCGCCGCGGCCCTGGTGGGAGTACACGGAGGAGCGCCAGCGGCGCTGGGGCGACCGGCTCCGGCACTGATGTCCGCCTCGTCGTGGAGCGCACCGGCGACGGTCGCCGGCTTCGTGCGCGCGGCGCCCAACCCGGTGTTGCTCGACTTCGCCGCCGGCGAGCTGGCGCGCTGCGGCGGCGGGCGCGCCCTCGACCTCGGCTGCGGCGCGGCGCGCAACGCCGTGCCGCTGGGGCGTCAGGGCTGGCGAGTGACGGGGACCGATCTGTCGCTGCCGATGCTCGTCGCGGCCGCGGCGCGCGCGCATGGCGAGCTGCCGCCGGCCCGGCTGGGGCTGGTGCGGGCGCCGATGGACCGGCTGCCGCTGGCCGATGCGGCGTTCGACCTGGTGATCGCCCACGGCATCTGGAATCTCGCCGCGTCGGGGGCCGAGCTGCGTCGCGCGCTGGCGGAGGCGGCGCGGGTGGCGCGGCCGGGAGCCGGGCTCTTCGTTTTCACCTTCTCGCGCTCGACGCTCCCCGCCGCGGCCACACCGGTCGCGGGCGAGCGCTTCGTCTACACCGGGTTCGCCGGCGTGCCGCAGATCTTCCTCTCCGCCGGCGAACTCGACGAGGAGCTCGCCGCGGCGGGCTTCGCTGCCGACGCGGCCATCCCCCGCCGCGAATACAACGTGCCGCGGCCCCTCTCCGGCGGGCCGCCCGCCATCTGGGAGGCCACCTACCGGCGCCGCGGGTGACGCCGGCGAGCTTGGACCGGCGCGTTCCATCGAGGGCCGGCGGTCGAGAGGGCGGCGGCTCCGGCGCGCCCCGCTCATCCGGACCCGCCTCCCGGGCTCCTCGCATGAAGATGCGGGCGGCGCGCCGAGTGGGCGGCGGACCGCCGCGACGGCCGCATGTTCATGCCATGTCCGGCGCCGGAGGCGCCCCGTAGGGTTCTCTCTCCATCGAGAGGAGACCTCCATGACCCCCGCCCCTTCCGCGTTTCGCCCGCTCGCCCTCGTCGCCCTGGTCGCCCTCGCGGCGCTCGTCGCCACGCCCGCCGAGGCCGTTCGCCGGCGCGCCTTCGCCACCTCGATCAGCGGCAGCGGCAACCTCGGCACGTGGCCCGGCGCCAGCGGCGCCACCGCGCTCGACAAGGCGGACGCGATCTGCCGCGCGCGCGCCACCGCGGCGAGCCTGCCCAATGCCAACGCTTACCGTGCCTGGCTGTCGACCTCGGCCGCCGACGCGTACTGCCACGTGCAGGGGCTCAGTGGTCAGAAGAGCAACGGCTGCAACGGCGCGCCGCTGCCGGGCGCCGGCCCCTGGTTCCTGGCCAACGGACTCGCCAGCTTCACCGGCAACCTCGACGAGCTGACCGGGCCGGAGCGCAGGATCTACCGGCCCGTGCTCTACGACGAGTTCTTCGCCCTCGTCGACCCGCAGGCGGCGCGGATCTGGACCGGCACGACGGCCGAGGGTGTGGCGCAGACCTGGCGCTGCACCGAGTGGACCTCGGCATCCAGCGGTGAGTCCGGGTATCAGGGGAGCGCGGTGGCCAGTGCAACCGCCTGGACCGCGAATACCGGAGAGTCCTGCGCCGGTTCAGCCCGCCTGCTCTGCGTCGAACCGGGCGCCAGCGAGGAGGTCCTCCTCGGGTGGAACCCCGGCGCTCTGGTCTTCGTGGCGTCCCAGACCGGAACGGGCAAGCTCGCCAGCTGGCCCTCGGCGGGCGGCGCCACCGGCATCGCCGCGGGCGACCAGGTCTGCCGCGCCCTGGCGGCGGCCGAGCACCTGCCGGCGCCCGACTCGTTCGTCGCCTGGCTGTCCGACTCGTCGATCGACGCGATCGACCGGATCACCGTCAACGGCCCCTTCCGGCGGCTCGACGGCTACGCCGTCGCCAACACCCGCAGCGGTCTCGTCGGCAGCGGCCTGCTCAACAGTATCCACGTCGACGAGAAGGGGCGCTACGCCACCACCTCCGGGACGGTCTGGACGGGGACGTTCGCCGACGGCACCGCGTCGACCAACCACTGTCTCGACTGGACGGACGACACCTTCGGCGAGGATGGTCACGCCGGCTACTACTCGTTCCCGCGCACCAGCCGGTGGAGCCACGGCAGCGACTGGGGCTGCAGCGGCACCGGACGCCGGCTCTACTGCATCTCGAACGTCGTCACCCTGTTCTGGGACGGCTTCGAGAGCGGCGATGCCGGCGGCTGGAGCGCCGCGACCCCCTGACCGCTCGCCCGCGTCCGGACGCGCGGCCGAGCGGCGTAACATCGGGCTCGGCCGCCGGAGGGCGGAGGAGGGGCGGGCATGAAGACCGGCGAGCGGGGCAAGGCGGTTCCCGGGACGATCGACGAGTACCTCGCCGCGGTGGAGGAGGACAAGCGGGTGGCGCTCGAGAAGCTGCGGCGGGACATCCGCGCGGCGGCGCCGCGGGCCGAGGAGTGCATCAGCTACCGGATTCCCGCCTTTCGGCTCGACGACAAGCTGCTGGTGGCTTTCGGCGCCGCCGCGCGGCACTGCGCCTTCTATCCCGGCGACGTGGTCGAGGCGTTCGCCGCCGAGCTCTCCGGCTACGACACCAGCAAGGGGACGATCCGCTTCGCGGCGTCGGATCCGCTGCCGGCGGCGCTGGTGCGCAAGCTGGTGCGGGCGCAGCTGGCGCGCCGGCACGGCGGAAAGGTCGATTCGAAGTGAGAATCCTCCTCCTGCTCGTCGGCGCCACGCTGCTCCTGTTCGCCCTCGATCGGCTGGCGCTCGCCGCCGAGCGGCGCGGCTGGGTCTACTACCGCGCGCGCAAGGCGAATCCGGCGAGTCTGGGCAGCGCGATGCTCGAGGTGCAGAGCCTCCTCGAGCCCGGCGTCCGGGAGGTCGTCGAGGCGCGGTCCGAGGCTCCGGGAGAGGCCGAGGCGAAGGGGGATCCGCCGCCCGGTCCAACTGCCGGCCGGACTCACGGCGCAAACAGGGAGTAGCGTCTCGTCCGCCAGCGAGGACGGCGTCCAAAGGGGGAGCGTTGCGCGAATTTCGATCCAGGGTCGACACCTGGCTGGTCGTACTGCTCGGCGCGGGGCTGGTGCTGCCGCTCGTCCTGACGATCGTCCCGGCCTTGGCCACCGGTCGCACGGAGACCCTCCTGCCGCTGGCGCTGATCCTGCCGGTCTGCGGCTTCGTCGTCTGGATCTTCGCGGCGACGCGCTACTCGGTCGAGGGGCGGACGCTGACGGTACGCAGCGGTCCCTTCCGCTGGCGGATCGAGATCGACGTGATCGAGAGCGTGCGGCCGTCGCGCAATCCGCTCTCCTCGCCGGCGCTGTCGCTCGACCGGCTGGCGATCCGGCGCGGCGGCAAGCTGGTGATGCTCATCTCGCCGGCGGACAGGTCGGCCTTCCTGCGCGCTCTCGCCGCCGCATCGCCCGGCCTCGAGCTGCGCGAGGGCGGTCTGGAGCGGCGGCCGGCGGGGGAGGCGGTGCGGCGGTGAGCGCGGCCGGCCTGCACTACTCGGTAATCCCCGGAGAGTGGGCGGTCGTCCGCCGCGCGGCCGCGGCGCCACCGCCGGCGTGGCTCGACGAAGCAGCGGGCGACTTCGTGTCGGTCACCCGCACCGCCGAGGAGCTCTCGGTCGTCTGCCCGGCGGCCGGCGTGCCGGAGACCGAGCGGGCAGAACGCGGCTGGGCCCTTGTGAAGCTCCACGGTCCGTTCCCCTTCGCCCAGGTCGGCGTCCTCGCCTCGGTCGCCGCGCCGCTCGCCGCGGCGGGGGTCAGCCTCTTCGCCCTCAGTACCTTCGACACCGACTACCTGCTCGTCAAGCGGGCCGACCTCGGCGCGGCCCGGCGGGCGTTGGCGGGCGCCGGGCACGTGGAGGCGGCGGCGGAGTCACGCTGAGGGGGCACGTCCGGCCGGCGGCGGGCCCTCCTGCGCTATCGTCCGTCGGGTGAGCGGCTTGCGCACCCTCCTGATCGTCGGCAGCGGCGGTTTTTTCGGCTCGGCGGCGCGCCATCTCCTCGCCACCTGGGTGCAGACGAGCTGGTCGAAGGTCGCCTTTCCGGTCGGCACGCTCGCCGTCAACGGCGCCGGCTGTCTGCTGATCGGCCTGCTCGCCGGAGTCCTCGAGCACCGTCCGGACCCGGCGCCGGCGGCGCGTCTCTTCCTGATGATCGGCGTCCTCGGCGGTTTCACCACCTTCTCGAGCTTCGCCTACGAGACCCTCGGCCTCGCCCGCGACGCGCAGTTGCTGCGCGCTCTCGTCAACGTGGCGGCGCAGGTCGTCGTCGGGCTCGGTGCCGCCGGCCTCGGCTGGCTGGTGGCGCGTCCGTGATCCACGCCTCCACGCACCTGCCCGACCGCCGATGAAGTCGCTCTCCGACCTGCTCGCCGGCAACCGGGCCTGGGCCGCCGGCATCACCCGGTCCGACCCGGAGTTCTTCCGCCGGCTGACCGGCCAGCAGGCGCCGCGCTACCTGTGGATCGGCTGCTCGGACAGCCGCGTGCCGGCCAATCAGATCGTCGGCCTGCTGCCGGGAGAGATGTTCGTCCACCGCAACGTCGCCAACCTGGTCGTGCACACCGACCTCAACTGCCTGTCGGCGATCCAGTTCGCGGTCGACGTGCTGCGCGTCGAACACGTCATCGTCTGCGGCCACTACGGCTGCGGCGGCGTGCTCGCGGCGCTGCGCGGCGACCGCCTCGGGCTGGTCGACAACTGGCTGCGGCACCTCGACGATGTGAAGGCGAAGTGCGGCGGGCAGCTGGCGGCGCTCGACGGCGAGCCGGCCCGGCACGCCCGGCTGAGCGAGCTCAACGTGATCGATCAGGTCGTCCACGTCGCCGAGACCACGGTGGTGCGGGACGCCTGGGCGGCCGGGCGCGGACCGGCGATCCACGGCTGGATCTACGACCTCGCCGACGGCCTGGTGCGCGACCTGGGCATCACCCTCGCGGCGGGCGACGACGTCGCCACCGTCGCCGAAACGGCCCGCCGCCGGCTGGCCGGCTGAGACTCCGCTGCCGGCGACACGCCGGCAGC
>CAYYIK010000066.1:11046-17949 GCA_964471955.1 uncultured Thermoanaerobaculia bacterium
TCGGTGGCCCTGTCTCAAGCCGGGCGGACGCAGTTGCGGCCGCTCGCCTTGGCGCGGTAGAGCGCCCGGTCGGCGGCGGCCAGGGTGTCGTCGACCGAGGCCTGCGGGGCGTGCTGCGCGACACCGAACGACAGGGTGACCGGCAGCGCCAGTGTGCCGAGGCGCACGGGCGTCTCCTCGATCCGGGTGCGCGCCGCCTCGGCGGCGGTCAGCGCGCCGTCGAGGTCGGTCTCCGGCAGCAGGAAGAGGAACTCCTCGCCCCCCCAGCGGGCGACCGTGTCCTGGGCGCGCAGCGTGCCGCGCAGCGTCGCGGCGACCTCCTGCAGCACCCGGTCGCCGGTGGCGTGTCCGTGCTCGTCGTTGACCCGCTTGAAGAGGTCGATGTCGGCCATCACCATCGAGATCGGGGCCTGCGAGCGCTCCGCGCGGCGAAGCTCGGCGTCGAAGCGCTCGAGCAGGGCGCGGCGGTTGGGCAGGCCGGTCAGCGGATCCGTGCGCGCCGCTTCGGCCAGCTGCAGGTTGGCCTCGCGCAGCTGCGCGGTGCGCCTGTCGACCCGCGCCTCGAGCTCGCGGCGCAGCTGCTCGAGCTCGCGCAGCGTGCGCTCGGATCGCTCGGCGAGAGTCTGGGCGGCGGCGAGGAAGAGGATGAAGAAGCCGGCGATCGGCGCCCCGGGCAGGTGCGGCAGGAGTCCCGCCTCCATCGCCATGTCGAGCAGCAGGAAGAGGGCGAGCGCGACGAAGCCGGCGGCCAGCAGGCGCGCCTCGCGGTCGCCGCTGCGCACGGCCAGCAGGGCGCGTCCGCTGGCCACCAGGATGAGCGCCGCGCAGGCGAGATTCGACAGCGAGAGCGGGTCGGACGACCCGGAAACCAGCGCGGCCGGCAGCGGCAGGAGCGCGGCGACATGGAGCAGGCGGATGCCGCGGGTCGGCCGCCGGGGCGAGAGCGCGACGACAAACTCGAACAGGCAGATCGAGGCGATCGCCACCCCCAGTCCGTTGGCCACGAGGAGCCCGGGAGCGGCACCCGCACCGGTGCGGCGCAGCAGCAGGCCGGTCAGGTCGACCAGCAGCGCTCCGGCGGCCGCGCCGGCGAGCCAGAGATGGCCGAGCTGCTCCCGGCGTCGCCACCAGAGGTCGAGCTGGATGATGCCGAACAGGACGTAGAGGCCCGCTCCGAAGGCTTCGATCAGGTCCCCGGCGCCCGGCATGTCGGCTCATGCTGGAGGCGCCGCGGGGTGGGGCGCAAACTCCCGCGGGGCGGGACGGGAAGGGATGGCAGCCGGGTGAATGCGGCGCCGGCCTCGGGTAAGCTTTATGGATGTCCCGGGAGGCGGCGATGCCGGAGAGCGGAGTAACCGTGGTCATCGACTACCAGGCGCTGCCGGGCAGGGCCGAAGCGTGCCGGCGCGAGCTCGCGGCGCTCGTCGCGGTCGTCGTCGAGCGCGAGCCCGACTGCCACGGCATCGAGCTGCTGGTCGACGTCGACGATCCGCACCGGATCCTGCTCGTCGAGCGGTGGTCGAGCCGCGAGGCCTACTTCGGGCCGCACTTCGAAACGCCTCACCTGCGCGATTTCCTCGAACGGGCCGCCGACTTCGTCGCCGGGCCGCCGGACATCCACTGCTGGACGAGCTGCGACCTCTTCGCCCCGGCGCGCTCGCGGCCGGACTGATTCCGGGCCCCGGGCGGCAGCGCGATGGCGTCGGTCCTGCTCGTGGCGGTGCTGATCCTGCTGGTCAACCTGCCGTTCGGCTACTGGCGCGCCGCGACGCGCAAATTCTCCCCCGCCTGGTTCGTCGCCGTGCACGGCGCCGTGCCGATCGCCGTCGGGCTGCGCTGGCTGGTCGGCGTCGGCTTCCGCTGGTCGCTGCTCCCGCTCTTCGTCGCCGCCTACTTCGGCGGCCAGCTCCTCGGCGGCCGGCTGCGGCGCCGCGCGGCCTGAGCACGGACGCCCGTCGAGCGGAGCCCGCGGTGCGAATCTGGAGCCTGCACCCCCGCTACCTCGATTCCCGCGGCCTGGTGGCGCTCTGGCGCGAAACGCTGTTGGCCCAGGCGGTGTTGCGCGGCGAAACGAAGGGGTATCGGCACCATCCGCAGCTCGAGCGGTTCCGCGCCCGGCCGTCGCCGGGAGCGGCGATCGCCACCTACCTGCGCACCGTCGAGGGCGAAGCCGCGGCGCGCGGCTACGCCTTCGACGGCGCGAAAATCGGGCCGGGCGTCGACGCGGGACCGATCCCGGTGACCCGCGGGCAGCTCGACTACGAGTGGCGGCATCTGCTGGCCAAGCTGGCGGTGCGCGATCCGGAGCGTGCGGCGAGCCAGGCGGGCGTCCAGCGTCCGCGGCCGCACCCGCTCTTCCGGGTGGTCGCCGGTCCGGTGGCGGACTGGGAGCGGACCGCGGAGCCCGCGGCCGGGCGCCGGCGCTGATCGACGCCGGGGGCCCGGCGGGTCCTCATGCGAGGTTGTGGAAGACTCGCTGAACGTCGTCGTCCTGTTCGAGACTGTCGATCAGTTTGAGCACTTCCTGCGCCGCCTTCTCGTCGAGCTCGGTCGGCGTGATGGCGACGTACTCGGCTTCGGCCGACAGCGGCGAGATGCCGCGGTCCTCGAGCGCCTTCTGGAGGTTGCCGAAGTCGGACAGGGCGCAGCGTGCGAGCAGCTGCGGCTCCCCCTTCTCGCCGGTCGTCTCGCCCATCTCCTCGAGACCGAAGTCGATCAGGTCGAGCTCGAGCGCCTCCGGGTCGATTCCCGCGGGGTCGAGGCGAAAGGCCCCCATGCGATTGAACAGGAAACCGACGCTGCCGGTGTTGCCGAGGTTGCCGCCCCCCTTGTTGAAGCGGGTGCGGATCGACGAGACGGTGCGCGCCGGGTTGTCGGTCGCCGTCTCGACGACCACCGCGATGCCGTGCGGAGCGTACCCTTCGTAGGTGACCTCCTGGTAGTCGGTGGCTTCGGCGCCGCTCGCCTTCTTGATCGCCGATTCGACCTTGTCCTTGGGCATGTTGACGGCGCGCGCGTTCTGCATGGCACGCCGCAGCGCCGGGTTCGCCTCGGGATTGGGACCGCCCGCCTTGACGGCGATGGTGATCTCCTTGCCGATCTTGGCGAACTGCTTCGCCATGCGGTCCCAGCGGGCGAACATCGTGTGCTTGCGGGTTTCGAAAATGCGTCCCATGGGCTCTCTCGGGTCTGCGGTGGAACGGGTGGCGCGGCGCCGACGGGTCGGGGACGGGCCGGGCGCGCATGAAGCCGGTGACCGGGAGTCTATCGCGCCGGCCGGCTCGCCGTCCGGGGAGCCCGCGCGCCGCCGCTTGCGCCCGACCCTGCCGGCGTGCTCGGATGCTGTCGATGGCAGACGAGACCCCCGCGGCCCGCCGCGAGCGCGACAGCCTGGGCGAGATCGACGTCCCGGCGGGCGCCTGGTGGGGCGCGCAGACCGAGCGGGCGCGGCGCAACTTCCCGGTCTCCGGACTGCGCTTTCCGCGCCGCTTCCTGGCGGCGCTCGCCACGATCAAGGCGGAGGCGGCGCGGGTCAACGGTGAGCTCGGCGTACTGAGCGAGCCGCTGGCCGTGGCGATCCGGGAGGCGGCCCTCGAGGTGGCCGCCGGGCGGTTCGACGAGCAGTTCCCGCTCGACGTCTTCCAGACCGGCTCGGGGACGTCGACCCACATGAACGCCAACGAGGTCATCGCCAACCGGGCGATCGCCCGGCTCGGCGGCGAGGTCGGCTCGAAGCGGCCGGTCCATCCGAACGACCACGTCAACGCCTCGCAGTCCTCGAACGACGTCATCCCCTCGGCGATTCACGTCGCAGCGTACGGCGCCCTGGTCGAGGAGGCCGAGCCGGCCCTGGGGCGTCTCGCCGCGGCGCTGGCGGCGAAGGCGGCGGAGTTCGACGACGTGGTCAAGATCGGCCGCACGCACCTGCAGGACGCCGTGCCGGTACGCCTCGGCCAGGAGTTCGCCGGCTGGGCCCGCCAGGCCGCCAGCGGCGTCGAGCGGCTGGCGGCGTCACGCCTGCGCCTGGCCGAGCTGCCCCTCGGCGGCACGGCGGTCGGCACCGGGCTCAACGCGCCCGCCGACTTCGGGGCGCGGGTGATCGCCGGCCTCGCCGCGGCGACCGGGTACCCGTTCGTCCCGGCGCGCGACCGCTTCGAGGCGATGGGAGGCAAGGACGCGGCGGTCGAAGCTTCGGCGGCGCTCTCCGTCGTCGCGGTGTCGCTGACCCGGATCGCCAACGATCTGCGCTGGCTCGCCAGCGGCCCGCGCTGCGGGATCGGCGAGATCTCCCTGCCGGCGCTGCAACCGGGAAGTTCGATCATGCCGGGCAAGGTCAACCCGGTGATCCCCGAGATGGTGCTGATGGCCGCGGCTCGGGTCATCGGAAATCACCAGTCGATCACTCTCGGCGGCATGTCGGGCAACTTCGAGCTCAACGTGATGATGCCGCTGATCGCCAGCGACCTGCTGCAGTCGATCCAGCTGATCGCCAGCGCCGCGGGGCTGCTCGCCGATCGCTGCGTGGCCGGCATCACGGCGAACCGGGAGCGTTGCGCCGAGCTGGTCGAGCGCTCGCTGGCCATGGTCACCGTGCTGGCGCCGCGCATCGGCTACGACCTGGCGGCGGCGATCGCCCGCGAGGCGGTCGACAGCGGGCGCACGGTGCGCGAGATCTGCATCGAACGGAAGGTGCTGCCGGAGGCCGAGCTCGAGCGACTGCTCGACGCGCGCCGGCAGACGGAGGGCGGGCTGACCGCCGATGGAACGGGAGGGTGACGTCATCTTCACGCCGGGAAGTGTCGTACTGGGATTCGCCGGGATCGTCGCGATGAGTGCCGCCGCCCTGAATGCCGCCGACGCGGCGACTCCGAAGCCGCCGCGGGCCCGCGAGGTGGCGCACCCGCGAGTCCTGCACGGAGATCGCTTCGACGACCGCTGGTTCTGGCTGCGCGAGCGCGACAGCCCGGAGGTTCTCGCCCACCTCGCGGCGGAGAACGCGTACGCCGAGGCGATGACCGCCGCGAGCCGTCCGCTCGCCGAGCAGCTCTACGGCGAACTGGTCGGGCGGCTGATCGAGGACGACGAGGGCGTGCCGGCGCGGCGCGGCGAGTGGCTCTACTTCTGGCGCCTGAAGCAGGGGCAGCAGCACCGCGTCTGGTTGCGCCGGCCGGCGGCCGGGGGTCCGGAGGAGACGCTGGTCGACCTCAACGAAATCGGGCGCGAGGAGAAATTCATCGCCCTGGGCGATTTCGAGGTCTCCGACGACGGCACGCAGCTGGCTTTCTCGCTCGACCGGGTCGGCTTCCGCCAGTACACGC
Source organism: uncultured Thermoanaerobaculia bacterium (assembly GCA_964471955.1). Taxonomy (GTDB): domain Bacteria; phylum Acidobacteriota; class Thermoanaerobaculia; order Multivoradales; family JAGPDF01; genus JACTMI01. The sequence continues at coordinate 16,365 of CAYYIK010000066.1, forward strand.
TGCACGTGCGCGACCTGGTGCGCAAGGTCACCCGTGAGGAGAGCGTGCCGGAGGTGACGTCGGTCGCCTGGGCGGCCGACGGGCGCTCGCTCTTCTACGTCGTCGAGGACGACGCCAAGCGGCCGCACCGGCTCTGGCGCTGGGCGCTCGACTCGGGAGAGCGGACGCTGGTCTACGAGGAGGGGGACGAGCGGTTCGGAGTCTCGGTGGAGCGCTCGCGCAGCGGGGCGTGGATCTTCGTCACCTCGGCGAGCCACACGACCTCGGAGGTGCGGCTGATCGACGCCGTCCGACCGGCGGCTGGTCCCCGCCTGGTGGCGCCGCGGCGGGCCGGGCACGAGTACTACCTCGAGCACTCCGGCGAGCGGCTGTTCGTGCGCAGCAACCGGGACGGCGGCAACTTCGCGCTCTTCGAGACGCGGGCCGCCGACCCGGCGGAGGCGCTCTGGCAGGTCGTCCGGCCCCACGATCCGGAGGCGATGCTCGAGCAGATCGATGCCTTCGCGCGCCACCTCGTGCTCAGCGAGCGCGCCGCCGGCCTGATGCGCTTCCGAGTCCTCGATCTGGCCTCGGGCGACGATCACGTGGTCACCCTGCCCGAGGTCGCCTACGTGGCGCGCGGTGCCGAGAACGACGTCTTCGACACCGATCGCTTCCGCTACCACTACGAGTCCCCGACGACGCCGGCGAGCGTCTTCGACTACCGGATCCCCGACCGCGCCTCGGAGTTGCTCAAGCGGGACGCCATTCCGGGCTTCGATCCGGCGGCCTGGGAGCTGTCCCGCATCGAGGCGCCGGCGGACGACGGTACGCGCGTGCCGCTGACCGTCGTCCACCGGCGGGGCCTCGTCCTCGACGGCTCGCATCGGGCGCTGCTGCGCGGGTACGGTTCGTACGGCTACGCCTATCCGACCGGCTTCGACGCCAACGCGGTGAGCCTGCTCGAGCGCGGCTTCGTGCTGGCGACGGCTCACGTCCGCGGCGGCGGCGAGCTGGGCAAGGGCTGGCACGAGGCGGGGCGGATGGCGGCCAAGATGAATACCTTCACCGACTTCATCGCCTGCGCCGAAGAGCTGGTGCGCCGCCGGTATACCGCGCCGGCGCGCCTGGCGATCACTGGCGGCAGCGCCGGTGGCCTGCTGATGGGCGCGGTTACCAACCTGCGGCCGGACCTGTTCGGTGCGGTGCTCAGCTACGTGCCGTTCGTCGACGTGATCAACACGATGCTCGACACGTCGCTGCCCCTGACGGTGGGGGAGTTCGAGGAGTGGGGCAACCCGGCGATCGAGGAGCAGTACCGCTGGATGATCGCTTACAGCCCGTACGAGAACCTGGCGGCGAGGGCGTACCCGGCGATGCTGGTGCGCACTTCGCTGCACGACAGCCAGGTGATGTACTGGGAGCCGGCCAAGTACGTGGCGCGCCTGCGCTCACTCAAGACCGACGCCAACCCGCTGCTCTTCCGGATCAACCTGGACGCCGGCGGCCACGGCGGTTTCGCCGGCCGCTACGACCGCCTGCGCGACACCGCCGCCGACTACGCCTTCCTCCTCACCACCCTCCCGTAATTCAGTCAAAGGTAATT
>CAYYIK010000067.1:0-17871 GCA_964471955.1 uncultured Thermoanaerobaculia bacterium
CTGATCTGGGCGGTCGGTGTCGCCTCGACGATCCTGCCGGCACGCCGCGCCTCGAACCTCTCTCCGGCGCTCGCCACCCGCAGCGTCTGAGGCGAGCTCTGTCGGCTCGGCGCTCCGAGTGGAGCGCCGAGCCGACCCTCTCCGGCACGCTCCCGGTCCCGCGCGGCGTCCCCGGCGCTCCCCTCCCCGGCAGCTTTCGGGAGGATCAGTTGACGTAGCCGAGCGAGCGCAGGCGGGCGAGCTCGTCGGCGTCGACGGTGCCGGCGTCCTCGGCCGGCAGACGCCGGGCAGTCACCCGGGAGCGCCAGCGGGCGAGGGTGTCCGCCAGCCGCTCGACCACCTCCGGATGCTCGCGCGCCAGGTCGTGCCGATCGAGCGGATCGGCATCGTGGTCGAAGAGCTCGAAGCGGGCCCGCCCCGGCGGAACCGGATCGAACTCGATCAGCTTCCAGCGCCCCTCGACGATCGCCGAACCCGGCAGGGTCTCGCCCAGCTCCTCCCCGGCGCTGCGCATCGCGCGTTCGCTGAAGGCCGGGCGCCCCCGCCACCGTTCGATCTCCGGCCCTTCGCCCCCCGACCGCACGAGCGGCAGCAGGCTCGCGCCCTGGGCCCGCTCGGGAGGCGCTATCCGGGCGAGTTCGGCGAGCGTCGGCAGCAGGTCGACGAGCTCGACCGTCGGCTCGATCCGCACCCCGCGCGGCAGGAAGCGCGGCCCCCAGAGCAGCAGCGGCACGTTGGTGTTCGGGCCGTAGAGGTTGAACCCGTGAAATTGACCGCCGTGCTCGAGGAACTCCTCGCCATGATCCGAGAGGAAGGCGACCACCACCCGGTCGGCGAGCCCCAGGTGCTCGAGCCGGTCCAGAAGGCGACCGAGCTCGGCGTCCATGGCGCGGATCGAACCGTCGTACCAGCCGATCTCGTGCCGGACGAACCGATCGGCATCGACCCCGGCGCGCGCGAGCTCGGCGGCGCTCGGGGCGAGGAAGGTGCGGCGCGGTCCCGGTGGCAGGCCCGGCCGCACGAGGTCCTCGGCCTGACGGAACCACTGCGCCTCTCCGGGTTCGGTCCAGAGGGCGTCGTACGGGGCGAAGGGGCGGTACGGAGAGTGCGGATCGGCGACGTGCAGGATGGCGAGGAAGGGGACGTCGCGGTGCGCCTCGATCCACGCCTCGGTGCGGCCGACGAACTCGCGCGCCGACTTCATGAACTGGTCCTTCGACGGCGGTTCGAAGGAGCGCGACTCGTGGAGCACCTCGACCCCCTGGTGGAGGTTGGTCAACTGGCCGGTGAAGGGGATCGCCGAGGTCATGAAGGTAGCGTAGCCGGCGGCGCGGAAGAGCTCGGCGAGCGTCGTCGCGGCGGCCGGCAGCCGGTGGGTGAAGTCGACGATGCCGTGGGTCGAGGGGTAGAGCGAGGTGAGGATCGAAGGGACGGAGACCTTGGTCCAGACCGCCTGCGAGAGGGCGTCGGCGAAGACGACCCCCTCCTCCGCCAGCCGGGCGAGCGTGGGTGCGGTGGTGCGGTCGTAGCCCCAGGTTTCGAGATGGTCGCGCCGCAGCGTGTCGGCGATCACGACGATCACCCCCTGCGGCGCGTCGGCGGACGCCGCGGCGGATCCGGCGCCACGGTTGCGCACCACCGGGCTCCCCCAGAAGGCGAGCGCACCCTCCTCGGCCGACTCTGCGGCCAGCAGCACTTCCACCGGCTCGCCGGCCCATTCGTCGAGCGCCACCGGGTCGAACTGCCACTGGTCGGCGCTGGTGACGGTGCGGCGGAGCAGGGTCCGCTCCCGCCCCGCGCGGTCGCGCAGGGTGACCCGAAAGCGCACGGGCAGCTCCGCCAGCGTCCCCAGCGAGAGGTCGAGCCAGGGGCGGCCGGGCAGTTCGAGCGGGAATCGGGCGATCTCCCCCGGCCGGGTGACCAGCGACTCTCTCCAGACCTCGCCGAGGCCGTGCCAGCCGATCCCGGAGGGGATCGAGGCGAGATGTTCGCGGCGGAAGACGAGGCGGACCGATTCGATCTCGAAGCGGGCACCGGGCTCGTCGGTGGGCCGCAGGACGATCCGCCGGATCCGCTCGCGGGCGAAGGGACCGACGGCCCAGGTGCGCGCCATCGGGAAGGAGTACGTGCGGATCTCGTCGCCGGGCAGCAGCGGCGCGGTCGCCCCGGGCGGGGCACCGGGGCCACCGATAGCGGCCGCCGGCGGTCCCTCCTCGCCGAGCGAAACCACGTAGAGCTCGCTTCCCGCCGAGGCCCGCAGCCGCACCTCGATCGCGTGCAGTGAGTCGCCGCCGCCGAGCGGCGTCTCGGCCAGCAGCTCGACGACCGGCCGCGGCCCGCCGGCGACTCCGACGAGCCGCCCGTCGCGCACCTCCAGCCCGGAGATCCCGGGCCCGCCCTGCCAGCCCGCGAGCGCGCCGCCGGCGCCGTCGAACCGCCACTCGGTCGCCGCGAGCGGCGCGGGCTCGCGCCGCCCGTCGAGCGACTCGGGGGCGAATCGGTCGACGAGCGGCACCGCCACCGCTTCCCGGGTCACGCCCCCGCGCAACCCTCCCGAGCAGGCCACCAGGACGGCGAGCCCCGCCGCCAGAAGCACCCGCTCGCCGCCCCCGACCCCCGGGCGGCTCCTCCCCTTCCGTCCCCGTTCCCGATGCGATCCGGTCATCTTTCCCCCCTATTGAGCGCGAGCCGCCGCGTCCGCTCGAGCGCGGACACGGTCCCCTTCGCCGAGAAACGCGAGAGGCGGGCGGAGAATCCGGCACCGCAGCCCGCTCAGTCCTCTCCGGCGCTCCGCCCGGCGAGAGCCTCGCCACCCGGGTTCCCCTAGAATCGGGCCATGCAACGCCCGCAAGGGCCTCTTCCATGAGCTCGACTCCGGACTCGAGCGAGGTCACCGGACTGCTCGTCGCCTGGTCCGCGGGGGACCGGGAGGCCCTGGAGAAGCTGCTGCCGCTGGTCGAAGGAGAGCTGCGGCTGCTGGCCCACCGCTACCTGCGCCGCGAGCGCCCCGGCCACACCCTGCAGACCACCGCGCTGGTCCACGAGGCCTATCTCCGTCTGGTCGACCAGAAGCGCACGCGCTGGCAGAGCCGCGCCCACTTCTTCGCCATCGCCTCTAACCTGATGCGGCGCATCCTGATCGACCACGCCCGCAAGATCGCCTACGCCAAGCGCGGCGGCGGCGCGCCACACGTCGTGCTCGACGAGACCTGCATCCTGGCCGACGAGCGCGCCGCCGAGCTGGTAGCGCTCGACGACGCCCTCTCCGCTCTCGCGCGCGTCGACGAGCGCAAGGCGCGCGTGGTCGAGTTGCGTTACTTCGGCGGCCTCACCGCCGAGGAGACCGCCGAGGTGCTCGGCGTCCACGTCGACACCGTCGGCCGGGAGTGGCGCCGCGCCAGGATGTTCCTGCGCCGGGAGCTCGAGGCCTCGTGACCGGGTCCGGCACCGATCGCTGGCGACGGATCGACGAGCTGGTCGAGCGGGCGCTCGAGCTGCCGGCGCCAGAGCGCGCGGCCTTCCTGGAAGAGGCCTGCGGTGGCGACGACTCTCTGCGGCGCGAGGTCGACTCGCTGCTCGCGCACGACCGCGACGACGAGTTCCTCGCCACCCCCGCGGCCGCCGAGGCCGCCGGGCTGCTCCCGGGCCGTCCCGACGCCTCGCGGGTCGGCCAGAAGATCGGCCGCTTCGAGCTTGTCGCGCGCCTCGGCGCCGGCGGAATGGGCGAGGTCTACCTCGCCGAGGACCCCGCCCTCCATCGGCGGGTGGCGCTGAAGTTTCCGCTCGCGGGGGACGAAGAGCGGGTAAGCGAGCAGATCCGCCGCGAGGCACGCGCCGCCGCGGCCCTCGCCCACCCGGCGGTCTGTCGGGTTTTCGAACTGGGCGAGCTCGAGGGGCGGACCTTCATCGTGATGGAGCACCTCGAGGGGGAGACGCTCGCCGAACGGCTCGCCCGCGGGCCGGTGCCCCTCGGTCGGGCGCTCGCCTGGGGCGCGGCGATCGCCGGCGCGCTCGAGGAGGCGCACGACAAGGGCCTCGTGCACCGTGACCTCAAGCCCGCCAACGTCATGGTGCTCTCCGACGACCGGGTGAAGGTCATGGACTTCGGGCTGGCGCGGCCGCAGGCTTCGACCTCGGCAGACGCCTCCGCCGCGGAGCCGGGGGCGACCCTCGGCGGCGGCGCGCTGCTCGGCACGCCGGGCTACATGGCGCCCGAACAGCTCGACGGGAGAGCCGCCGACACCCGCTCCGACGTCTGGGCACTCGGCTGCGTGCTCTTCCAGATGCTGACCGGCGAGCGCGCCTTCGGCGGCTCGACCGCCGAGACGGCGGCGGCGGCCATCCGCGAGGGGGAGCCGCGCTGGGAGAGACTGCCGGCCGGCACACCGGAGGAGGTCCGCAGCCTGTTGCGGCGCTGCCTCGCCAGGGATCCGCGGCAACGCCTGCGTCACGCCGGCGACCTGCGACTCGCGCTCGAGGAGGCGGCCGAGGCCCGGCGCTCGGGCGGCGGGCGGCCGGGGCGCCTGCGCCCACGACCCGGGCGGGGCGTGGCGCTGGCCACGCTCGCCCTGATCGCGGCCGCCGCGACGGGCGCGATCGCCTGGCGGCTGCGCAGCGACGCGGATTCCGCGGACGACCGCGCGGCCGAGACGACCGTTCGCGGGGTCGCCGTCGCGCCTTTCGAAAATCGTACCGGCGACCCCGGGTTCGCGCCGGTGGGCGCCATGGCGGCCGACGCGATCCGCCAGGAGCTGCCGCGGCTCGACTTCCTCCGCCGGCCGCGCGGCCACGCCGTCGAGGTTGCCGCCGACGCCCCGCCGCACACCCGGATCACCGGCGCCTGCTACCTGGACGGCGACCAGCTGCGCCTCACCGCGACGATCGCCACCGCCGCCGGCGAAGTGCTCCTCTCGATCGAGCCGGCGACGGGCCCGCGCACGCGACCGAGCGCCGCCGTCGAGCAGCTCCGGCAGCGGGCGCTCGGCGCCCTGGTCACGCAGCTCGACGCCCGCTTCATGCCGGGACCGCAGTCGCGGCCGCCGCTCTACGACGCCTACCGGGAGCTCATGGCGGGGCTGCAGCTGTTCGGCATCGATTACCCGGCGGCGATCGTTCACTTCGAGCGCGCCCTCGAGATCGACCCGGAGTTTTTCGGTGCCCTCAATGTGCTGGCGACCTGCTACGGCAACCTGGGGGACCGGGAGTCGCAGAGGAGGGTCCTCGAGCGCGCGGCGCCGATGCGGCACCGGCTTGCCGAAGTCGAGCGGCTGGCGCTCGACTGGAACCTCGCCGAGTCGCAGGGGCGCTATCTCGACGCCCTGCAGGCGATCCGCCGGCGCGCCGAGCTCGAGCCGGACAACCACCTCGTCCAGTACCTGCTCGCCTACTACGCGTTCCGGCTCAACCGGCCGGCCGAGTCGCTCGCCGCCTCGGAGCGCTTCGACATGACCTTCTGGGACAGCGGCCCGCGCGGTGACTGGAGCTGGGCGCGCCGGACCGAGGCCCGGCACTTGCTCGGGCGGCACGCGGAGGAGCTCGCCCTCGCCCGCCAGGCCCGGGAGCGCCACCCCTCCTCGCTCCTCGCCCGCGGCGGCGAGGCCACCGCGCTCGCAGCGCTCGGCCGGATCGCCGAGCTCGAGCGGGCGCTCGACGAGGCGATGACGCTCGAGGGGAGGCGGGGGCAGAACCACGGCCAACTGCTGCGCATCACCGCCGCCGAGCTCCTGGCCCACGGCCACGCCGAGGCGGCCGCCAACGTCGCGGCGCGCGCGGTCGCCTGGTACCGGGGCCGGCCCGCCGGCGCGCTCGCACAATCGGCGCTCCGCCTGGAACTCGGGCAGGCGCTCTATCTCGCCGGACAGCTGGATGGGGCGGCCGAAATCGCCCGCGAGCTGCTCGAGCTCGACGCGGCCAACCACCGGCACCACTCCCTGGCCGGCCAGGTCGCCGCCCGCCGCGGCGAGGCGCGCACCGCGCGCCGCCACCTGGCGGCGCTCGCCGGGCTGCCGGACGAGCGGGGCGAGGTCTACCTCGCGCGCGCCCGCATCTCGGCGCGTCTCGGCGAGCGCGAGACGGCGCTCGACCTGCTGCGCGAGGGGCTCGCCCAGGGCCTCGAGTACAGCCTCTTCTTCCACCGCGACGCCGACCTCGGCACGCTGGCCGGCTGGGGGCCCTACGACGAACTGATGCGGCCGAAAGGGTGAGGGACCGGGTGCCGCGGGCCAGCGTCCCGGCGGCTCCATCGCCCCCGCTTGCCAGCGGCGCGCCGCCGGGCTACCGTGGCGCGGCATGGCGCGGGTACTGATCGTCGAAGACCAGGAGCGGGTCGCCAAGGCCCTGGCGCTCCTGCTCGAGCTGGCCGAGATCCCTTCGGTGATCGCCCGCGGCTCCGACGCCGCGCTCGCCTGCCTCGAGGCGGGCGGTATCGGCCTCGTCCTGCAGGACATGAACTTCACGCCCGGCGCCTCGGGCGGCGAGGAGGGGATCGCACTCTTCCGCCAGATCCGCCGCCGCGCGCCGGACCTGCCGGTGGTGCTGATGACCGCCTGGGCGCATCTCGAAACCGCGGTCGGGCTGGTGCGCGAAGGGGCCGCCGACTACGTCGAGAAGCCGTGGGACGACGAGCGACTCCTCGCGACCGTGCGCGCGCAGCTCGCCGCCGGCGAAAGCGCACATCGGCCGGAGCTCCGCCCGCCCGGCGCGCTGCCGGACCTCGCTGCGGCCGATACGAGGATCGACCCCTGCGGCATGGTCGTGGCGAGCGAGGCGATGCGCGATCTGGTGGCGCTCGCCGCCCGCATCGCGGCGGCGGATGTCCCGGTCCTGCTCACCGGCCCGAGCGGCACCGGCAAGGAGAAGCTCGCCGAGGTGATCCACGCCAACTCGCCGCGCCGGCGGCGGGCGCTGGTGCGGGTCGACGTCGGCGCACTCCCCGAATCGCTGCTCGAGGCCGAGCTGTTCGGCGCCGAAGCCGGCGCCTTCACGGGTGCCGGACGGCGTCGCATCGGCCGCTTCGAGGCGGCCGGCGGCGGCACCATCCTGCTCGATGAGATCGGCAATCTGTCGACGGCCGGCCAGGCCAGACTGCTGCGCGTGCTGCAGAGCGGCGAGATCACCCGGCTCGGCAGCTCGCAGCCGATCCGGGTCGACGTGCGCGTCGTCGCCGCCACCAACGCCGACCTGGCCCGGGCGATCACCGGCGGCACGTTCCGCGAAGACCTCTACTACCGGCTGGCGGTCATCGAGCTCCAGGTACCGCCCCTCGCCCGTCGCCGCGCCGACGTGCTGCCGCTGGCTGAACACTTTCTGGCCCATGCCGAGCGCCCGGCGGGAGAGGCGCCCGCCTTCGACGAAGCGAGCCGGCGCGCGCTGCTCGAGCACGACTGGCCGGGCAACGTTCGCGAGCTCGGCAACCGGGTGCGGCGGGCGGCGCTGCTGGCCCGCCAGGGGCGGGTGACGCCGGCCGACCTCGGCCTCGGTCCGGAGGCACTTCCGGCCGCCGGGCCGCCGCGCGAGCGCGCCCCGGAGGCGGTCGACGAGGTAGCCGAGCGCCGCCGCCTCGAGGATCTGCTGGTCGAGCACGGCGGCGTCGTTTCACGCGTCGCTGCGGCGCTCGGCCTGTCGCGCCAGGCGCTCTACCGGCGCATGGAGAGGCTCGGCATCGTCCTCGAGCGGCGGCCGCGGATCTGATCGGACGATGGCGCGCCGACCTTCGCTTGCCCGGCGAGTCTTCATCGCCGCCGGCCTTGCAGCGACGGTGACCGCGGGCGCGGCGGCACTCGCCGCGAGAGCGGGAGCCGGTGCGACGGCGGCCGCCGGCCTGGCGGTTCTGGCCGGCCTGCTGACCGCGCTGGCCACCGCGCCGCTTGCCGCGCGACCCTGGAACCGCCTGGCGGCGGCGCTGCGCGACGGCGTCGCGAGCTTTCGCGCCGGAGACTTCAGCGTCCGCCTCGCGGCGCGCCGCGACGACGCGCTCGGCGACCTGGTCGAGATCTACAACGAGCTCGGCGACGTGCTGGCCGGCGAGCGCAGGGCGCTGCGGCGCCGCGAGCTCCTCTTGCACGGCGCGCTCGAAGCCTCGCCGGCCGCGGTTCTGCTGGTCGGCACCGGCGACCGGCTGCTCTACGCCAACCGGGCGGCGCGCGTGCTGTTCGCCGGCGGCGGTCGCCTCGAGGGCCACGCGCTCTCCGACCTGCTCGCCGGCGTGCCGGAGGCGCTGCGCGCGGCGGTCGAGACCGGGCGCGATGCGCTGGCGACCGTCACGCTGCCCGAGGGCGAGGAGACGTTCCAGATCGGTCAGCGCCATTTCGATCTCGACAGCCGGCGGCAGCGGCTGATCCAGGTGCGCCGCCTGACCGCCGAGCTGCGGCGCCAGGAGGTCGCCGGCTGGAAGAAGGCGATCCGCGTGGTGAGTCACGAGGTGCGCTCGAACCTGGCGCCGATCCGCTCGCTCTCCCGCTCGGCGCGGACTCTCGCGACACGGGGCGAGACGGCGCGCGTCGGCGAACTGCTCGACGACATCGACCAGTCGGCCGCCGCGCTGCAGCGCTTCATCGAGGGCTACGGCCAGTTCGCCCGCCTTCCCGAGCCCCGCCGCGAGGCGGTGGCGCTCGGAGCGTTCCTCGCGCACCTCCGCCGGATCGAACCGTTCGAGCTCGACGGCCAGCCGCCGGCCGTCGTCCTCGAGATCGACCCGGGACAGATCCAGCAGGTCCTGGTCAATCTGCTGCGCAACGCGCGCGAGGCGGGCAGCCCGCCCGGCCAGATCTCGATCGCCGCCGCGAGTGACGGCGTCGCGGCGACGCTCGAGGTGCGCGATCGCGGCTGCGGCATGGACGCCGAGGCGCTCGAGCGGGCGCTGCTCCCCTTCCACTCGACCAAACCGGGTGGCAGCGGCCTCGGCCTGGCGCTCTGCCGCGAGATCCTCGAGGCGCACGGCGGCTCCCTGCGCCTGTCTCCCCGCGACGGCGGTGGCCTGGTCGCCGCCTGCCGCCTCCCCCTCGAGACCGGCGACCGCTAGCAGGCTGCCCGCCGCCGCCCGGGCGGCACGTGAACGGCGGCGGCCTCGTACCCTCCGAGGCCGCCGGGGCCGGGCACGCCCGTCCGGGGACCGACTCCTCCTGGAGGGCTGCGGAAGGTTCCCGTCCCCGCCTCTCTCCTCTAGGCGCCGCCGCGAGTGCGCTGCCGGCGGAGCCACTGCTCCACGGCATGGTACTGGTGGGAGAGAGGGCGGTAGCGCGCGTACTGTCGGCGCAGCACGGCGGCGGCTTCGGTCGGAGCCAGGTTCGAACTGAGGGCGCACCAGGCAAGCAGGACGGTACCGGTGCGCTCGATGCCGGCACGGCAATGGAGGTAGAGCCGCGCGGCCGGGTTCGCGAGGGTCGCGGTGACGAAGGCGACGGCCTCGGTGAGACGCTCGCCCGTGGGGGCGGCCGTGTCGCGCAAAGGAATGTGGGCCCGGACGAGACCGTGGCGAGCCATGGACACGACGGCGTCACGGCCGACCCGGCCGGGACCCTCCCACTCGGACTCCTCGCGCAGGTCGAGGACATGCGTGATGCCGAGCGCGACCAGTTCGAGGACATCGAGCTCGGAGAGCGGATTGCGGCCTGCGCGCAGGCGATCGGTCACCGGAGCGTGCTCGAAGGGCGAGATGCGACCGCCATCGTAAATGGCGGCGTGAGCGGCGAGGAGGTCGACGGAGTGAGTGGGCATGGCCCCGCCTTTCTATCCCACGGCGAGCGAAACACCCCGAAGAGGCGCCCCCCACCCCGAAAATTCAGTCAAAGGCGATTCTCTCCGTCCGCGACAACTTCTTGAGTCCATCGAGGTCGACTCTCGATCCATCGGAACGGGGCCGAATGGAACCCCACGTGCTGGCGGCGGGATCGAGTCCCCCCTCTGCTCGATTTCCGGTGGTTCGGCACCCTCGACTCGAGGCCTCACCGCCCCCCGCGCTTCGAGGTCGCTGTCTCTCCTGGCCACGGGGATCCTCGCGCGTCTCCGCACCGTTCGATCCCATGCCCGTCCCCGGCTCGATTGCCGCTTCGGATCCGGACATTGGGGCGTTGCCGCGGGAAATTGCCTTTGACTGAATTCCGGGGAGGAGGATGGGCGAGAATGAGGAGGTGACGGGACGCGGGACGAGGTGGGTGACGGTGGTCGGACTCCTGCTCTTCCTGGTCTGGAGCAACAGTTTCGTGGCGGCGTCGTATCTGCTCGGCGGCGAGCGCGGAGGGGCGCGGTTCGACGGCATCGGCCTGACGGTTGCTCGCTTTGCGCCGATCGTGCCGATCTGCCTCTTCTGGTCGTTCGTCGTGCGCCGGAGAGAGTCGTTGGCGCTGCTGCGTCGATTTCCCTGGCGTGCGCCGATCGCCGGAGCGTTGAGCGTACCGGCGTACAACCTCGCTCTCTTCTCCGGACAGCAGCTCGGGGTCCCGGCCCCGGTCGCCTCGCTGACCACCGCGCTGATGCCGCTGATGATGATGCTGCTCGCCGCCGTCTTTCTCGGCGAACGGCTCGACGCGCGCAAGGGAATCGCCTTCTCGGTCGCCCTCGTCGGCTTGATGCTGATCGCCGCGTCTCGCGTCGGGGGTGCCGCAGGCGAAGGGCCCGTTTCGGCGCTCCACTACGCGGCCCTCATCGGCCTGGTCGCGCTGGCGCCCCTGTCGTGGAGCGTCTACTCGATCCTGAGCAAGCCGGTGGCCGGGATCGCGGCGCCGCTGGACTGGACCTTTCTCACGGTCGGTCTGGGCGGGTTGCCGCTGCTGCTGCTGCTGCCCTGGCGCGGCGGACCCGAACTGGCGCGACTCGACCTCCCGGGCTGGTCGGCACTGCTCTATCTCTCCCTCCTCTGCACGGTGATCGGATACGCCGTCTGGAGCTGGCTGCTCGGCCGGCTGCCCGCCTCGACCGCCGGCTTCCTCACCTTCCTCAACCCGCCGCTGACGCTGCTCTCGAAGCTTCTGCTGGCCCTGCTCCTGCCAACGGTCTTCATCTGGTCGATGCACCTGCTCGAGCTTCTCGGAGCCGCACTCGCCCTCACCGGCCTCGCTCTGGTCCTGGCTCCCGGCTGGATGGCCAGCCGCCGCAGCCCGCTCGCCGCCTGACCTGGCCGCCGATTCCCGCCGGGCCTCCCTGCGCAGCCGGACAAGAGGCTTTCGCCGCGTCGACCCCTGGACGTCAGGACCGATGCCCCGACGATGTGGTTTTTGCTGGATTTCCGGATAGGCTCGCGGCCAACTTGTCACTCCCGTTGGGGCGATGACGTTCTCGCAGGCAGGGAACGTTGTCGCGAGGGCGCTGCCGGGGTCCGATTCGGGCCGGACACGGGTCCGGTGTGTCGGTCTTGCGGTGCGCCGCTCGGTCTGGAGGGTCCTCTCATGGCCATGGTGGGAACGATTCTGTCGTTGGTGGGATGGATCGGCGCGCTGATCTTCGGAATTCAGATTCTGATCCATGCATTCAAGACGAGCGTGGGCTGGGGGATCGCCAGCCTGCTGATTCCGTTCGTCATCTTCGTCTACGCCGCCAAGCACTGGGGGGAACTCAAGACGCCGACCCTGCGAATGATCGGCTGCATGGTCCTCGGCGCGATCGGCTCGGCGATCGGCGTCTTCAGCGCCGTCTCGGGCGCCTTCTCCGGGATGCCCGCCGCGCAGTAGGCGACGGGGCCGCCATGCCAGACCGGGGCCGGGCGCGGCAACGCTCCCGGCCCCTCAGGAAATTCAGTCAAAGGCAGTTTTCCCCAAATCGGGAAAACTGCCTTTGACTGAATTTTTCTCAGGGGGACCAGCGGGAGGTGTCGCCGCCCTCGAATCCGTCGCTGAAGAGGTGGGGATCGGTCTCGAAACCGAACCAGAGGGCGGCTCGCGTGAGCAGTTCAGCCCGTCGGGCAGGGGGATGCGCGGCCTCCACCGGGAATCCGAGATTGACCACCCGGGAGCTTCCGAGATCGGCCTGGACGCAGGCGCCGAGCAGCGTCCCCGAGTAGGCCAGGCATTCCCCCGCGCCCGGTTCTGGAGCGACGACGTCCGGGAAGTCGACGTCATAGCCGCCGAGCGTCCCGTCGTCGATCGCGAGCGCCGCGAGTCCGGCAAAGAGCCCGCCCGGAGCAGCTTCGATCCCGTAGCTGCCACTGTCGTCGGTGACGTATCGAGAGTGCAGTCGCTCACGATAGAACGCGCGGTCGGCGGCGCTGCCGAGGTGGTCGAGGTCCCAACCCGTCTCGGCGCCCGAGACGAACAGGCCACCGCCGCCATCGAGGTAGGCGGAGACCCGCTGTTGCTCGAGGGAACTGAACGTCTCGTCGACGGTCGACTCCTCGCCCAGCTGCCAGAACAGTGCCAGGTGGTCGAGCGGGTCGAGTGCCACGCGGCCCGAAGCGACCGCTTCGTTGGCCGCCGAGTCGAGCCTCGACGCCACGCCGGCGAGTCCGGCGGCATGCGCAACGAGGCCATCGAAACGATTCATCCGGTCGAGGTCCATCCGCGCCACGACGCCGCCGAGGTCGGAGTCGAATCCGGAGACCAGCATGGCCCGATCCAGGCGATCGAAGCCGGCGACCAGCAGCAGTCCCGGTTCGTTCCCGGTTCGCGGAGGACGCACGGCGAGGATTTCGCTCGGCCGGGACTCGCCCCCCGGGTTGGTGGCGGCAACGCGCACCCAGATCGTCTCCCCCGGCACCAGGCCGGTCATCTCCAGGCTGGTCGCGGAGACCGGCGTCCCGTCGTCGAAGCCCCGCCCGTCCCGGCTCGCGTAAACCCGATAGCCCGTTGCCGGGTCGCCGTAGAGACCTCCGGCGTCGGTTACGGGAGGCAGCCAGGACACGAGCGCGGAAGTCGTTCCGGTGGCCCGCACGGCGACCTCCCGCGGCGGCTCGGGCAGCAGAAGAGCCGGGCCGCCGTCGCGTTCGGCGAAGTAGCGCACGATCCCCTGACAGACGGCACGCGCCAACAGCTGGCGGAACCGCGGATGGGCGAGGGCCGTGGCGTCGTCGACGTTGTCGTGGAAGGCCACCTCGAGCAGCGTCGACGGCATCTCGTCGTTGTGCGCCGGGTTGACTTCGCCGAAGTAAGCCGACTTGTAGCCGCGGTTCTGCCAGGTCGGATCCCAGCCCGCACGGATGTCGTTGATCAGCTCGTCGTGGATCCGGTTCATCAGTGCCGCCGACCCGGGGACGCTCTGGTTCGGATCGTACGTGCCGTCAGGAGGGTTGGAGCTGTAGACATAGCTGACCGAGCCGCGCGCCGAGCCGTTGAAGGCGTTCGAGTGCCAGGAAAGGTAGATCGAATCCTCGTCCGGAACGTGCTCCCAGGCGGCGAAACGCGAACGCGCCGCCACGTCGCCGCTCCCCCACACGGAGGCTGGAGCTCCCTGGTACTGCGTGTACGTGCGCGCCCCCTCCTCCCAGCGCGGGCGTCCGCTCGGCGTGCCGTGGTGTTCGCCGAGGACGTCCCCCATGCCGCCGCCGAAGCGGACCGCGTCGGCCGAGAGGGTGTCTCCCGCTTCATCCGAGTCGTTGAGAAGTGCCACCGAGCCGCGCCCCGGGTCGTGCCCGGCGTCGAAGTGGAAGCGTCCCAGATGAACCCAGACCCAACCGTGTCGCTCCTGGTTGACCCGGAAGTGCGACTCGCCACCGCTGTGGCGGACCACGTAGTGGGCGTCACTGGCGCGCGCCGCGCCGTCCCGGTTGAAGGTGACGTAGACATCGCGTTCACCGTCTGACGGCAGATTCGGCGTCCAGGTGGCGCGCGCCGTCTCTGCCGCGCTGGTGGCGATCAGACGCGCGGAGCCGCCGTTGTCGAAGGGGTTCTCGCTCGAGGCGTACGGGGCCTGGAAGTTGCGGAATCCTCGGATGCCCGAGGACGAGAAGGCCCCCGGATCTCCGCTCTCGACGTAAGTCCCGTTGGCGGGGAAGAGAGCGCCGTCGGCATCATCGACGATCACCATCGCCTCGCTCGCGTCCCGTTCGCGCAAAGTGAAGACCTGGGCCCCGGCGCCGCGCAGGCAGGCGAGCAACCAGCTGTTGATCGCCTCGATGTTGACGAAGTCCTCGACGATGCCGTGAGTGATCCCGCGCTGGGTCGACCAGCCGGCGGCGTTGTCGTAGTCGATGAAGCCGTGCGCCTGGCTGACGAAGAGCAGCTTGCCGTCGAGTGCCCCGACACTGCGGGTGGCGCGCGTCCGATCGGGCAGGACTCTGCGGACGAGCGGCGCCGTGGAGGTCTCCTTCTCGTCCTCGGCCTTGCGCAGCGCAGTGCGATCGAACGCCGGGAGGAACGACGGCAGGGTGCGGCTGCGGCGCTGCGGATCGCGCGGATCCGCCGCCGCGAGATGCAGCCGGGAGATCTCCGGCCAGGGCTCGAGCGCGAGGAGGAGCTGACGGCTGAGCTGCTCGAGCAGCTCCTCGGTCACCCCGCCGCCGAGCAGGAAGTCATCGGGCAGCGCGAGGTGCACGACGAGATCCGGGGGTGCGAGGTGAAGCGATTCGAGGCGTCCGGCGGCAGGAAGGAGAGCGTCGACGGAGAGTTCCGGCGGGGGAAACAGAAGCGTCCGCACCCACGCCGAGAGCGCGTCCGCCGAGAGGGGTGCGTCCCGCGCCGGCGCGGCCATCGCGGCGACTTCGAGCGCTACCAGTTTCCCGCCCCGCCAGAACGGCGCCGACTCGGCGGCCAGTGACCCCGCGAGCAGGGCGAGCATCACCGCGAGCCGCAGCGCCCTCCACCCGCCGGCTCTTCGAACGCGACGACGCTCCGCCCCCGCTCGAATCCCCCTCGAGGCCTGCAGCAACTCCCGCTCCTCCCGCCAATTGGCTACATCGTACACCCACCCCGAAAAATTCAGTCAGAGGCAATTTCCCCGGATCAGAAACTGCCTCTGACTGAATTTTCGGGTCAGGAGGGCGGGTAGCGCTGGTACCAGTCGGCGGTGAACTCGGTACCCCAGGCGGCCCGGGTCATCGGGGCCCGGCCCGTCATCTGGAGAACGAAATCGTCGGCGAGACGAGTGATCGTCTCTCGCCCTTCGAGCTCGGCGAGCCAGTCGTCCGGCAGCGCCTCCTCGCCGTGGACGGCGCCGAGCAGTTGGCCGGTGATGGAGGTGGTCGAGTCGCTGTCGCCCGAGTGATTGGCGGCGAGCAGCATCGCCTCGCGCAGGTCCTCCGGGCAAGAGAGTGCCGCGTAGACGGCGATTGCCAGAGCCTCCTCGGCGACCCACCCTCCCCCCAGGCTCTCGACCCTCTCGGCCGTCGGTTTGCCCCTCCCGGCGAGCCGCAGGGCCGCCTGGAGGGCCGCGAGCGTCTCCTCGTGCTCGGGGCGGCCCCGGAGGATATCGATCGCTTCGTCGAGCGCTCTCGACAGGGGCTCACCCTGGTGGACGATTCCGTGGAGCGTCGCCGCCAGCACTCCGGCCGGCAGCTGACCGCTCGGATGGCCGTGGGTGAGCGCCGCGACCTCGACGCCCAGGCGAAAGAGCCCTTCGCGCGGCGTCGGCTCACCTCCCGTGCCCGGTCCCGGAAGCAGGCCGACCGGTGCGATCCGCATCACGCCGCCGCACCCCTTGCTGGTGTTGACCGCCGGGTCGAAACGCCCCTCGAGCGCACCGAGGCAGGTATTGCCGGGAGCGCGACGACTGTGCAGCCAGCGCTCACCGATAAGCCAGCCGTTCGGCTCCGGATGCTCGCGATCCCACAGTTCCCCCGCCGCCACGCGCCAGGGAGTCCCCTGGGTGTGCAGCCAACGCAGGTAAGCGTGTCGCACTGCGGTCGACGGGCTGCCGATGCCCCGCGACTCTCCGCGTACCCAGGCGCGGATCAGTCCCTCGACCGTGAACAGGGTCATCTGCGTGTCGTCGGTGATCGCACCGCGCCGCCCGTAGGCCACGCCGAGGTCGCGCAAGCCCGCGGGACCGAGGTCGGACCGGATAGTCCGCAGGCTGGCGAACTCGATCGGCGCTCCGACGGCGTCCCCGAGAGCGCCACCCAGCAGGCAGCCGCGCACGCGGCAGGCGAATGGTTCCCGCGGGTCGACAGTCGGCAGACGCGGCAGTTCAGCAGGCATCTTCACCCCCGGCGGGATCCCCCGCGATGTCCGTCGTTTGTATCCCACCCCGGCGACAGATTCTGTCCGGAATTCACTCAAAGGCGATTTTTTCCGGGCTCACCCGAACCCCGAGCCGCTAGACTCCGGGGGTATGCCCCACTCCCCGTTCCGCCGCTACGTCGCCCTGGGAGACAGTTCCACCGAAGGGCTGAACGACCCCGACGGGCGCGGCGGCTATCGCGGCTGGGCCGACCGGCTGGCCGAGCGGGTGGCGGCGGCCGGCGGCGACCTCCACTACGCCAACCTCGCGGTCCGCGGGCGTCGCACGCGCCAGATCCTGGAAACTCAGCTCGAGCCGGCGCTTGCCATGCGCCCCGACCTGGTGACCCTCTTCTCCGGCACCAA
Source organism: uncultured Thermoanaerobaculia bacterium (assembly GCA_964471955.1). GTDB lineage: Bacteria > Acidobacteriota > Thermoanaerobaculia > Multivoradales > JAGPDF01 > JACTMI01. Next base: position 16,446 of record CAYYIK010000067.1, read on the forward strand.
CGACGTCGTGGCCCGACGCTTCGAAATCGTCGAGGTGGCCAGGGACGTCGCCCGGATGCAGCGCGCGCTGCGCGATACGGGCGCCACGGTCCTGACGTTCACGCTCCCCGACCTCGGTCCGGTGCTTCCGGCCGCCCGGCGGCTGGCCCCCCGGATCGCAGCTCTCAATGCAGCGTTGCGCGAGATCTCGCGCGAGACCGGGACCCGGCTGGTCGATCTCGCAGCCCACCCGGTCGCGGTCGATCCCCGTCTCTGGAGCGACGACCGGCTGCACGCCAACAGCGCCGGCCACGAGCGCATCGCTGCGGCGCTCGCCCAGGCGCTCGACCTCCCCGGGACCGATGCCAGCTGGATGCAGGCCTTGCCACCGCTGCCGCTTTCGAGTCCGGGGGCCCGCCTGCTCGCCGACCTGCGCTGGACCCGACGACACCTGCTCCCCTGGGCCCTGCGCCACCTGCGCGGCCGCTCCTCCGGCGACGGCCGCGCACCCAAGCGCCCCATCCTCACCCCCGTCTCCCCGATCGCCGGACCCGAAATTCAGTCAGAGGCAGTTTCCGCCGCCGCGGACCGTTCGGGGAGTGAGCGTCGCTTCATCCGGCGGCAGCCGGCACCCGCGGAGTCAGGAGAGAGCGCGGAAATTGCCTCTGACTGAATTTCCCCGGGTCACTCCCAGGTGAGGGGGGCGCGGGAGCGCGTCTCCGGGGCCAGCTGGTTCATGGTGAGCGGATCGTAGAGACGGCCGTTGGCGAGGATGTACCGCAGAGTCGTCGACTTGCGGATGTCCTCGAGCGGGTTCTCGTCGAGGACGACCAGGTCGGCCAGTTTGCCCGCCTCGATCGAGCCGACGTCGGAGTCGAGCCCGAGGTAGCGGGCGCCGTCGATCGTCCCCGCCTGCAGGGCGCGGTGCGGTGTCATGCCCCCCTGGACGAACATCCAGAGCTCCCAGTGGGCGGCAAGCCCCTCGCGCTGACCGTGGGCACCGAGCTGGACCGAGACCCCGGCCTCGGCCAGGGCTCCTGCGTTGGTCGCGGCGGCGATGTGGTTCCACTCCTCGTCGGGTGCGGTGGCGCGGCGACGCGAACGGGGGTCGAGCACCTGGGGGGGCACGAAGCTGGCGAGCGGCTGTTCGGCCCAGACGTCGGTCTTGGCGTACCAGTACTCCTCCCCCATGAGCCCGCCGTAGGCGACGCCGAGGGTCGGCGTGTAGCCGACTTTCGTCGCCCCCCAGAGCTGCAGCACGTCGGCGTAAAGCCTTCCCGCCGGAACCGAGTGCTCGATGCCGGTGTGGCCGTCGACGACCTGGGTGAGGTTGTGCTGCAGCAGCGAGCCCCCCTCGGGGACGACCATCATGCCGAGCTCGCGCGCCGCCGCGAGGATCTGCTGGCGCTGGTCGCGCCGCGGCTGGTTGTAGCTCTTGACCGAGAAG
>CAYYIK010000068.1:0-17618 GCA_964471955.1 uncultured Thermoanaerobaculia bacterium
CTACCTGGCGGCCATGCACCTGCTGGTCGACGGCCGCCGCCCCGCCCCGGTGCTGAAAAAGCGCGCCGCCCCCGGCGACGCCGCCAGCGCGCCCTGACCCCCGCCGGGCGAGGAGCCGGCCGCGGAGAGTGACCGGCTCGCCGAACGGCCGGCGTGGCGCGCCCTTCAGGATCGGCACCTCTCAACCCGGGTCCCGAGGGCGGCCGCCCGCGGGATTCTGGACGTCTTGACGTCATGACGCTACGATGAGGTCGTGAGCGAGCCCCGACGCACCACCATCTATCTCGACGCCGACCTCCATCGGGCGCTCCGCCTGCGTGCGGCGGAATCCGACGGCTCGATCTCCGCCATGGTCAACGACGCCGTGCGGCTCGCACTCGCCGAGGATGCCGCCGACCTCGAGGCCCTCGCGAAGCGCAGGAAGGAGCCGGCTCTGGCCTTCGAGAGCGTCGTCCGCGACCTCAAGCGGCGTGGCCGGCTATAGCCTCGAGATCCGGCGCTCCGCAGTCCGCGAACTCGACAAGGTCGAGCCGCGCACCCTGCGCCGCAGGCTCGTCGCACGGATCCAGGCGCTTGCGGCCGAGCCGCGACCTGCCGGGGTCCAGAAGCTCGCGGGCAGCGACGCCGCGTACCGGATCCGGCAGGGCGAGTACCGCGTCGTCTACGAGATCCTCGAAACCGAACGACGCATCGTGGTCGTCAAGATCGGCCATCGCCGCGAGGTCTACCGGTGACCGGCTCCGAATCCGCGGCAGGATGTCGAGCGAGCGAAGCGAGGGGTGGTGCGCCCGAGAGGATTCGAACCTCTGACCTACAGCTCCGGAGGCTGTCGCTCTATCCAGCTGAGCTACGGGCGCATCGGGGAAAACTGGGGTGAGTGAGGGGACTCGAACCCCCAACGACCGGTGCCACAGACCGGTGCTCTACCATTGAGCTACACTCACCATACCTGTCAAACAGCTGACGAACCGTGGCGGCTGGTCGCTGGCCGCCCGCCTGACGGGCGACGAAGAAACTGGCCTGCCTGGAGGGACTCGAACCCCCGACCCGCGGCTTAGAAGGCCGCCGCTCTATCCAGCTGAGCTACAGGCAGCCTCGAATCCAAGGACCGGGCCTCTCCGAGAGAGTCCCGGGGCGTTCCACCTTCGGCGTCGGGGGGAAATTCGGGGCGCCCAGATTTGAACTGGGGACCCCCTGCGCCCAAGGCAGGTGCGCTACCGGGCTGCGCTACGCCCCGACCGGCCGCTCAGTCTAGGACGCGGCCCGGAAGCCTGTCAACGAAGCGTCGGCCGGCCCGCCGGCCTCACCAGCGGAAGGTGACGCTGCCGAGGGCCCGGCGGCCCAGCACGTCGCCGCCGAACGACTCCCAGTGCTCGTCGTCGAGCAGGTTCGAGACGTTGAGACCGAGCGACCAGTGCTCGTCGAGCTCGAAGTTGCCGATGAGGTCGACGACGCCGTAGTCGGGAACCTCTCCCTGGAACGGGCCGACCGACCAGCGGAAGGAGTCGCTCCAGCGGTAGCCGAGGCTGGCGTCGAAGCGCGAGCCGACGAAGGAGAGGTTCGCCGAGGCCGAATTCTCGGGCGAGTTCGGCAGCAGCAGGCGGTCGAGGCCGGGGCGGCTGTCCTGGATCTCGAAGTCGAACCAGGAGTAGGCGAGGGCGAGCGACCAGCGGCCGTCGATCGACCAGTCGACGCCGAGGTCGACCCCCTGCGTGTCGACCGAGCCGAAATTGCTGTACGAGGCGAGGGCGAGGATCGGCACGCCGTCGACGTTGTTCGACATCAGCGCGAACGTCGGCCCGAGGATGCGCTGCAGGATGAAGAGGATCTGCTCGCGCCGCTCGGCCGACAGTCCGTCGGGCAGCTGGAGCGGACCGAAGGCCGGGTTGACCCGCCCGAGCGAGGTGCCGAGCTGCGGCAGCAGGTCGGTGATGAAGTTGTCGTTCTCGCTGCGGTAGTAGTCGGCGGTCAGGAAGATCCGGTCGGCGAGGATGCCCGTGTAGCCGAGCTCCCAGGTCTCCACCGTTTCCACTTCGAGGTCGGCGTTGCCGAGCGCCAGCAGCAGAGTATCGGGAGTGATCTCCCCGGCCGGGCGCAGCCCCGGGTACTCCGGCCCCTCGCCCGGGACGAAGTCGGTGTCGAAGCCGCAGACCTCGCCGTCGAGCGCGCAGAGCTCCTCGAGGTTGACCAGCGGCCGCCCGACGCAGGGGACGTACTGGCCGGTCGCCGGGTCCTTTTCGAAGCAGGGGACCGCGCCGAGGTTGAGCGCCGGCCGGATCTCCGCCTGCAGGAAGTACTCCGAGTAGTTCGGCACCTGGAAGGCCCGGTTGTAGGTCAGGCGCAGCGAGTTGTCGTGGTTGATCCCCCAGACCAGCGACCCCTTGGGCGAGAACTCCGGGTCGTGCAGCGACGAGTCGTCGTAGCGGCCGGCGAGCACCAGCTTGAGCTGGTCGGAGAGATTCCAGTCGAGCTGGGCGAAGAAGGCCGAAAAGTCGGTCTTCAGGCTCTCGAAGATCAGCGTCTGGCGCGACCGGGCGAACAGACCCGGCCGGATGCGGCCGTTGTCGTCGCCGCTGTCGATGCGGTCGTCGCGGTAGGAGGCGCCGCCGACCAGGCGGACGCGGCCGCCGGCGAAGTCCTGATGCGCCTGGATCTCGCCTTTCCAGCTCTCCTCGTCGAGCGCCAGATTGTTGCCGGTGGCGAGCGCCGTCTGCTCGGGCGCGTCGCGCAGGTTGGCGGCGACCAGGAAGTTCCAGCGCGGCGTCGCGACGTTGCCGCGGAACCAGCGGCGCTCGACGTCGACCAGCTGGACGCGGCCGATCCCCGTCTGGAAGACCGGACCCGAGACGTCGGCCCAGCCGCCCTCGAGGGTGAGCAGGTTGGCGTCGCCGAAGTAGCGGTCGGCGCGCGCCGAGGCGAAGGCGATCTCGTTGTCGTCGAGCGGATCGAGCCCGACCGCCTCCTGCGGCAGGCAGTCCGAGGTCACCGCCGCCGAACAGGGGACGGTGTACTCGGCCGCGCCATTGCGCGACACGGTGAAGTCCCCGCTCTGCCGGTAGCCGCCGAGCGCCTTGCCCCACCAGTGCTCGCCCATGCGGCCGGCCCAGCGGGCGTCGGCGTTGAAGGTCGACATCTCGCCGCCGGCGAGGCGCACCAGGCCCCCCTCGCTGCCGCGCGGCCGCCGGGTCAGCAGATTCAGCACGCCCGACGAGGCGTTGGCGCCGTAGAGCGCCGCCGACGGGCCGCGCACGAACTCGACCTGCTCGAGGTCGTCGAGCGGAAAGGAGACCGCGGCCCACTCCTGGGCGCCGAGGAAGGGGACCGAGGGCTCGCGGCCGTCGATGACCACCGCGACGCGGCGGTTGAGCGAGCTGTTGAGCCCGCGGGTGTTGAAGTTGAAGTCGTAGACGCCGCTCTGGGTCACCTGGGCGCCGGGGGTGAACTCGAGCAGCTTCGGCAGCTGCCCGTGCGCCGCCTCGCGCTCGATGCGCGCCGCCGGCACGATGGTCACCGCGGCGGGTGCCTCGGTCACCCGCTCGGCGCGCCGCGATGCCGAGAAGACGGTGATCGTCTCGGCGAAGGCCTCTTCCCAATCGAGCTCGCGGTCGAGCCGCGCCACGGCCCCGTCGGCGACTTCGACCGTCGCGGTCTCGACGAAGCCGCCCAGCTGCAGGCGGACGACGTGGCTGCCCGGCGGCACCGGCGCGAGGGCGAACTCACCGCCGGCGTCCGTGGCGGTGACCAGCCCGAGCGTCTCGATGGCGACCTCGACGCCGGAGAGCGGCCGGTCGCCCGGCGCCACCAGTCGCCCGGCCAGCCGCCCGTCGGCCGCCCGCACCGCGGTGGCCAGCATCACGAATCCGAAGATGAACCCCACGAGCGCACGCGTGGCCTGCCGCATCGAAGCCTCCCCCTGCCTCTGGAACGGAATGACTCCGGAAGTTTCGCAGCAGAACTCCGGAGGGGTCAAGCGGCGTCAGCCGGCGACGTCCTCGCCCCCGTCGACGTTGACCACGCAGCCGGTCAGCCAGGAGGTGCCGGGGCGGGCGAGGTCGACCAGGCAGCGGGCGACGTCCTCGGGCGTGGTCAACCGGCCCGCCGGGTTGCGCGCCCGGGCCCCCTCGACGATCGCGTCGTTGCCCGGGATCTTGCGCAGCGCCGGAGTGTCGGTGACCCCGGCCTTGATCGCCAGCGCGCTGATGCCGCGCGGCGCCAGCTCGAAGGCGAGCTGGCGGATGTGCGACTCGAGGGCGCTCTTGGCCGCCGACACGGCGCCATAGGACCTCCAGACGATGCGGTCCCCCGCCGAGGTCATGGCGTAGATGCGCCCGCCTGCGCCGAGCAGGCCGGCGCGCACCACGTCCTGCGTCCAGTAGACGAGGGAGTGGGCCATCACGTCGAGGGTCATGTCCATCTGCGCCGGGGTCATGGCGTCCTTCTCGTCGTCGGCGATGAACGGCTTGAGCGTGCCGAAGGCGAGCGAGTGCATCAGCACGCCGACCGGCCGTCCGCCGGCCAGCTCCCGCATCGCGGCGATCACCTCGCGGCGCTTGTCGGCGTCGGCGGCATTGACGTTGAAGAAGTGCGCCTGGCGGCCGGCGGCGGTGATCGCCGCGCGGATCTCCTCGACATGCTCGAGCCCCTGCCGGCGATCGAGGTGGACGCCGAAGATGTCCCAGCCGGCCGCCGCGAAGGCGCGGGCCGCGGCCTCGCCGAAGCCGCTCGACGCGCCGAGAATCAGGGCCCAACGGGCCGGTGTCGTATCCGTCACGGTTTGCCTCCCGGTGAAGAACGGAAAGGGAATTGTAAGCCTTCAGGCGAAGAAAACCGGCGCCTCGGGCGGCGCGAGCGACTCGTCGAGGGCGATCGTCCGCCCCGAACCGGTGCGCAGTTGACCGCGTCCGAGGTCGAGCAGGGCGAGGTTGCGGCCCAAGCGCTTGGCGGCGTAGAGCGCCGCGTCGGCCACCGCCAGCAGCTCCTCGCCCGATCGCACCGCCAGCTCCGGAACGGCGGCGACGCCGAAGCTCATCGACAGCGGCACGCGTTCGCCGTCGACCTCGAGCTCGGTCGACTCGATGCGGCGACGCAGCCGTTCGGCGATCTCGAGCGCCACCTCGCCCGGCGTGTCCTCGAGCAGCAGCACGAACTCCTCGCCCCCCCAGCGGGCGCACATCTCGCGGCCGCGCGCCGGCTCGACCAGCACGCGGCCGACGGCGCGCAGGGCGCGGTCCCCGACCGGATGGCCCCAGCCGTCGTTGATGCGCTTGAAGTGGTCGAGGTCGCACACCACCAGCGCCAGAGCGCGCCCGCCGTCGCGGCAGGCGGCGAACGACTCGGCCAGCCGCAGCTCGAAGCTGCGCCGGGTCGCCGCGCCGGTGAGGCGGTCGACGCGCGCCTCGCGGTCGAGGAAGGCGCCGCGCACCGAGGCCGCCATCGCCGGCACCAGCCCGTCGAGCAGCGGCAGCGAACGCTCCTCGACCCGCCGCGGATCGCACCAGAGGCGCAGCGTCGCCAGGCGCACCCCCTCGACGGTCAGCTCGCGCTCGAGGCGCAGCCAGGGCTCGCGGCGGTGGAATCCGGGCAGGGCCGGCGGGGTCGGGGGCGGCACGGGCTCCCCCTCGGCGAGTTCCCCCCCCTCGGCGGCGGCGAAGCTGCGGCGGCCGAGGTCGGGCACCTCGAGCTCGAGCTGGAACCAGGCGAAGGGGAGGATCGCCCGGCACTCGCCGAGGATCGACAGCGCCACCCGTTCGAGCGCCGGCGTGCCGGTGGCCAGCGCGGCGCCGGCGCGCGACAGCCGCTCCGACTCGGCCAGCCGGCGGCCGGCCGCCGAAGCGGCCAGCTCCTGGCGCGCCGCCTCGGCGGCGAGCAGGACCGCGGCGGTCATCCAGGCGGCGGCGAGCCCGTCGCCGGCCCGTCGCTCGACGAGCACCACCAGCGCGCCGATCAGGTAGCCGGGCAGGTCGAAGGCCAGCGGCGCCAGGGCCGGCAGGATGCGGCGGGCGCTCTCTTCGCGCAGCGTCCGACGCGCCGCCACTTCGAGGAGGATCGCCGGCAGCAGCCCGGCCAGGGCGCACAACGGCACCAGCAGGGCGGGCCCGGGTGCGAGGGCCGGGTCGCCGCCGTCGACCAGCGTCCAGGCGAGGCCCGCGGCGACGGCGCCGAGGCCGGCGAGCGCCGCCTGGGCCACCACCCGGATCGGCCGCCGCCGCTCGGGCTGCGGCGCGTGGCGGCGCCGCTCGATGCCGCGCCGCACCAGTTCGGCGGCCAGCGCCGCGGCGAGGGCGAGCAGGCCCGCCGGCGCCACCCCGAGGCGGTCGAAGGCGGGCAGCAGGATCAGGGTGCCGAGGCCGAGCCCGCCGCCCCCGAACGGGCGGTGCAGCGCCGCGACCACGGCCGCCAGGCCGAGCAGCGCGGCGGCGAGCGGCGGGCCGAACGGGCCGCCGGGCGAGAGGCGGGGCACCGCCGCCACGATCGGCAGCACGAGCGCCAGGAGGGCGGCCGGGGCGAGCCAGAGCGTGTTCTCGCGGGTCAGGCGCATCGAGTCCCCCGGCGCTCTCTCGTCAGCCCCGGCCAGCCGCCGGCAGGTCGCGCCAGGCCGGCAGTCGGCCGAGGCCGTCGGCGGCGCGCACGCCGTCCACGATCGCCGCCGCCACCGCCGCCTCGGCCAGCACGGCCACGGCGTGCGGATGGGCCGGCCGGCGCCCCGAGGCGAGGGTGACCACCAGGTCGCCGTCGTAGAGGCCGAGGGCGGGGGCGAGGGTCCGGTGGAGGCCGCCGAACGCCATCTGGCTCACCTTGAGCGCTTCCAGGCGGCTCAGCTCGGCATCGGTGAGCACGACCGCGAGGGTGGTGTTGGACTCCCAGAGGTGGTCGCGGTCCGGGCCGAGCCGGGCGAGGACCCGGCGGGCGTCGGCCAGCTCGAGCCCGTCGGGAGCGCTCCGGCAGCCGGCAACCAGACGCCCGCTCTGCGGATCGACCACGTCCCCCCAGGCGTTGACCACCACCGCCGCGGCGACCGTCGGCCCGTCCGGAACCGCCAGCGCGGCGAAGCCGAACCCCCCTTTCATCGCCCGATCGAGGCCGAGCGCCTTGCCGACTGTCGCGCCGGTGCCGGCACCGACGCTGCCGCGGGCGACCTCGCCGCCGGCCGGCCCGGCGGCCGCCGCGAGCGCCGCCTCGACCAGCTCCCGGCCGGGCGCGGCTCCCGAGGCCGCGAAGCCGAGGTCGAAGAGGATCGCCGTCGGTACCAGGGGCACCACCGGTCCGCCGGTGCGGAAGCCGGCGCCGCGCGCCGCCAGGTGCGCCACCACCGGATCGGCGGCCGCCAGTCCCGCGCCGCTGCCGCCGGCCAGCACCAGGCCGTGGGCGCGGCTGGCGATGTGGAGCGGCGAGACGAGCGAGTCGAACTGGCGGGTGCCGGTGGCGGTGCCGCGCACGTCGGCGGCCGCCACCGCCCCCTCGGGGCAGAGGATCACCGTCACCCCGGTGGCCGCCTCCCGGTCGGTACCGTGGCCGAGGGCGAAGCCGGGCACCTCGAGGCGGCGGCCCGGGGCGGGGAGCGGCGGCAAGGGGAGCAAGCGGGGGCATCTTAGCGCCCGCCACCCGTAGAATGGCGGGGTGAAGCGCTTCCGACCCCTCCACGGCATTCTCCTCGTCCTCCTGCTGATGGGCGCCGTGCTCGGCGCCGAACGGCTGATGTCGAAGAACCGCAACCGGTACCAGCGGGTCGGTCCCGACCCGCAGGGACGCGTCGTGCTGCCGGTCGGCGACCTGGCGCCGCTCGAGGTGCGCTGGTTCCGCTTTCTCAACGCCGGCAACCAGGAGGTCCGCTTCTTCGTCGGGCGCGACGGCGGCGGCGCTCTGCAGGTCGCCTTCGACGCCTCGGAGAACGACTTCAAGCTCAAGCGGGGCTTTCGCGCCGACGGCGCCTGGATCGTCAACAACAAGTGCGAGACCTCGGTCCGCCTGGCCGAGGTCAATCAGCGGCCGAGCGGCTGCGCCCCGGTACCCATCCCCTTCCGCGCCCAGGGGAGCGACCTGGTGCTGAGCGAAAACGACCTGCTGGCCGGCTGGCGCTATTTCCGCTGAACGGCCCGAGTGTCATAGAGTTCACACTTTCCGGGGCCCGGAAGGGTCCGCAGCCAGGAGCTACCAGCAACCCATGTCCTCGGTCGAACTGGTCCTGTACGAAGAAGAGTTCCAGCGCCTCAACGAGGCGCTGAAGAAGCTTCGTCAGGAGGCCAACGCCCGGGTGATCTTCCTGATCGACCGCACCGGCCAGCAGATCGCCGCCGCCGGTGAGGTCGACCAGTTCGACACCACCAGCCTCGCCTCCCTGACCGCCGGCAACGTCGCCGCCACCGACGGCCTCGCCAAGCTGATCGGCGAACGGGAGTTTTCGGTCCTCTTCCACGAGGGCCAGCGCGATCACATCCACATCTCGATCGTCGCCAAGCGCGCCATCCTGCTGGTGATCTTCGACGAGCGCTCGTCGCTCGGGCTGGTTCGCCTCCGGGTGCGCCGCTCGAGCCAGGAGCTCGACCAGATCTTCGAGGACATGTCGCGCAAGGGTGAGAAGCCGGCCGGACCCGCGCAGCAGGCCGCCTCGTCGCCGTTCGCCGAGATCACCGACGAGGACATCGACGCCCTCTTCTCGGAGTAGGGCTGCCCGGGGCCGTCGCGCGCGATGACTTTCATCAACTACGCCACCCGCGAGATCAACTGCAAGATCGTCTATTACGGGCCCGGGCTCGGCGGCAAGACGACCAACCTGCAGTTCATCTACAACAAGACCTCCCCCGACGCGAAGGGGAAGATGATCTCGCTCGCCACCGAGGCCGATCGCACCCTCTTCTTCGACTTCCTCCCCCTCGATCTCGGCTCGATCCGCGGCTTCACGACCCGTTTCCACCTCTACACCGTCCCCGGCCAGGTCTTCTACGACGCCAGCCGCAAGCTCATTCTCAAGGGCGTCGACGGCGTGGTCTTCGTGGCCGACAGCCAGGAGGAGCGGATGGAGGCGAACATCGAGTCGATCCGCAACCTCGAGGAGAACCTGCGCGACCACGGCTTCGACCTGACGACCATCCCCTACGCGCTGCAGTTCAACAAGCGCGATCTGCCGGAGGTCGCCCCGGTCGACGAGATGTATCGCGTCCTCAACTTCAAGCGCGAACCGACGTTCGAGGCGGTGGCGACGACCGGGGTCGGCGTCTTCGAGACGCTCAAGGCGGTCGCCAAGCAGATTCTGGTCGAGCTGCGCAAGAAGTGATTCCGGCGCCGGCGCGCGCCGGCGGCCGCGCCACCGAGCCCATCCACCCGTGACAGCGCCGAACGCCACCGGCAGCGCGAGCCCGGCGGGCGGCCGCGTCGTCGCGGTGGGCGGCGGCACCGGCCTCGCGGCGCTGCTGTCCGGTCTCAAGGAGCTGGTCGGCGGCGCCATCGACGACCTCGCCGCGGTGGTCGCGGTGACCGACGACGGCGGGTCGTCGGGTCGCCTGCGGCGCGACTTCGGTGTCCTGCCACCGGGCGACATCCGCAACTGCCTCGCCGCCCTGGCCGACGACAGCGACCTCGCCACCCGCCTCTTCCAGTACCGCTTCGAGGGCGGCGAGGGGCTCTCCGGCCACTCTTTCGGCAACCTCTTCCTCACCGCGCTCACCGCGCTGACCGGCGACTTCCCGCAGGCGATCCTCACCGCGGAGCGGGTGCTGCGCACGCGCGGCCGCATCCTGCCGGCCACCCTCGCCTCGGTGCACCTGGCGGCCGAGACGGTGGGCGGCGGGCGGATCGAGGGGGAGACGTCGATCGGCGCCACGCGCGAGCGCATCGCGCGGGTCGAACTGGTGCCCGCCGACGCGCCGGCGTTCGCCCCGGCGGTCGAGGCGGTGCTCGCCGCCGACCTCGTGCTGCTCGGCCCGGGATCGCTCTACACGTCGATCCTGCCCAACCTCCTGTTTTCCGAACTGGCGCGCGGCATCGCTTCGACGCGGGCGCGGGTGGCGCTGGTGATGAATCTGATGACGCAACCGGGCGAGACCGACGGGCTGACCGCGCTCGAGCATCTGACGGCGCTCGAGCAGCACCTCGGCCGCGGCGTCGTCGACCTCGTGCTCGTTCACTCCGGCCAGCTGCCGGCCGACCGCACGGCGGCTTACCGCCGGGCCACCGGCGCCGAGCCGGTCCGCCTCGACCGCGCGGCGCTCGCGGCGGCCGGAGTGGAGATCGTCGAGGCGGACCTGCTCGCCTCCGAAGGGCTGCTGCGCCACGACTCGCGCAAGCTCGCCGCGGCGATCGCGGCTCTGCTGCCGGCGCCCCGGCCGTGAGCGCGCCGGTGGCCGCCGGCCCTCCGGCCTGGCCCGCCGGGTCGCTGCGCTGGATCGAGGTCACCGACGACTGGGCGGTACTCGACAAGCCGCCCGGTCGTACCGTCGTGCCGGCGCGCGACGAAGATCCGGCGCTCTGCCTCCACCACCAGGCCGAGTGGGAGCTCGGCGGGACGCTCTTCGTCGTCCACCGCCTCGACCGCGATACCTCCGGTGTCCTCCTCCTGGCGCGCAGCGCCGCGCTCCACCGCGACCTCTGCCTCGCCTTCGAGCACCACCGGATCGCCAAGCGCTACCTCGCCTTCATCGCCGGCATCCCGGAGCCTCGCGAAGGGGTGATTACCCTGCCGCTGCACGCCGCGCGACGCGGCAAGAGCCGGCCGGCGCGGCCCGACGAGCCCGGCGCCCGCCCGGCGCGCACCCGCTATCGCGTCGAGCGGGAGGGCGAGATCGCCGGCCAGCCGGTCGCGCGCGTGAGCCTCGAACCCGAGACCGGCCGCCTGCACCAGCTCCGCGTCCACCTGCGCGCGATCGGCACGCCGATCCTCGCCGACCCGCTCTACGGCAAGGCCGTCCGCCCGCTGCCCGCCCACCTGGCCCCGCCCCGGCTCGCCCTGCACGCCGCCCGCCTCACCGTCCCGCTCGGCCCCGGCGGCGACCCGCGCACCTTCGACTCCCCCCTCCCCGCCGACCTGCACCCCCTCGCCCACGCCCTCGAGTCCCCCTGACCCCCCGTTCCCCGGGGACACACAAAGGGGACACACAAAAGGGACACACAAAAGAGCGCGACTCGCCGACTCGAAGCAGCGGGAGCGGATGAAACCGACACTCGCTGGCCGCGAGCCGGGGCAGGACCCTTCCGAACCCTTCGATGCCTCAGGTTCGAGCCGCTGAGAAGTTTGTGTGTCCCTTTTGTGTGTCCCCTTTGTGTGTCCCCTTTGTGTGTCCCCTTTGTGTGTCCTTTGTGTGTCCCCTTTGTGTGTCCCGGCCGTCTTTTTGTGTGTCCCGGCCGTCTCGGGCCGTCTCCGGACGTTTCCGGGGGAGTCACGGTTCGACGGCACCGGTTCCGGACTCGGGTTCTCCCGCGTGGGGGCCGCGCAGGAGGCGGGTGAGGAGGACGAACAGGGCCACGACACTGAGGGCAAGAAGGATCCAGAACAGCCGGGGGGACTCGTCCGTCGCGCGTTCGGCGAGGCCGACGGGAAGTTCGGGGCCGAGGAGGACTTCGTGCCCCTCGGTTCCGACGAGACGCGGGCCGAGGAGAGCGAGGTCATAGCGTGGCGCCGCGAGGTCCGCCCGCCCGTACAGGAGGCGAAGGTCCGCCCGCCCGCCGAAGAAGCGCAGGCGCCACGAAGGGACGAGCAGGTGGGCGGCGCCGAGCGGCAGGGGCTGATTGTCCCCTTCTTCGATTTCGATCTCGAGTGCGCGCGCCGCCAGAGAAGGCAGTTCGATCACCAGGTCGGGCGCTGGCGTCGAAGGATCGGCATGCAGCCATCGCACCTGCCGCACGTAGCGCCGCGGCGGCGCGGGCGGCTGATCCGCCATCATCCGCTGCCAGATCCGCACGTGGCGTTCGAAGACCCGCCCAGTCGTGGCGAGAATCAGCCGCGACGGCGGCAAGCTGGAGGTCGGCAGCTCGATCTCGTACCTCGACGTGCCAGCCTCCGCCCTGTCTCCCGCCGGCTTCAGTTCGAGCACGGCCGAGAGCGGCTCCTCCTGACGCTCGAGAAGGTAGGGAACCTGCTGGCCCTCCCCGGTGACGATCCGCAGGTCACTCAGGTTGGAGTGCGCCAGCGCCGCGAGGTCGAGCACCAGGCGATTCATACCGGCCGGCGTGGCCGGAAGGTCCCGCGCATACTCGAACCGCTGCGTGTCGATGCGGGCTCCCAGCGCCACCGCTGCGAAGTCGGGCTCCGCCGCTGTGGGCGTCTCCACCAGCTGCCGGGTCGGGCCCCAGGTGGCCAGCGTCGCCTCGGACCGTTGCGCCGCCTGGCGCGAGGCTTCGAGGTCGTATCTCGGCGCCACCGCGGAGCGTCGTCCGAAGCGGGCGATGAGCGGTCGGCCGTCCGGACTCTCGAAGAAGATCCAGGGCAGCGTCCGCAGCCTGGCACCGACCGCGAGCAGTTCGAGCGGGGGGTTGTCGCCGTCGTCGACGACCACCTCGAGTTCGGCGCCGACCGGCGCCAGCGCGAAGGGAACCGAAAATGCGGTGGCGACGGCGTCCGCCTGCGCGGAGCGGCGCAGCGTGCCCCGCCCCAGAACCACCGGCTCGACCAGGTTTCCGGTCAGCCGGGGCTCCTGGACGCGGATCGGTCGCGACAGATCTCCGGCCGCCACCTCGAACTCCAGCGCCGCAATCGGCAGGTTGCGCCCCGGCAGCCGGACGCGGAACCGGCTGAGGCGGGGTTCGCTCGGACGCCGTTCGAAGTCGAGCGGCAAGCGCTCCGTCGCCACCGGCCGGGCATCCTCGACGCGGCGCGCCGAAGCCGCCAGGGGCATGGGCGCCCGGGCGCTCGTCGCATCGCTCCAGATCCAGCGCAGGTAGCGCACCTCGGTGGGCCGGAAGTCGACGCGCATGCGGGTGAGACCTTCGTCGGGGAGATCGAAGACCGTACCGGCGTCGACCAGGACGATCCAACGCCTGCGATCGCCGCTTCCTTCGAGACTGAACCGCTTGAGGAACGGATTCGGCAGTCCCCGAAGCGACAGGCGGTCGACCCGCTCGATCCTGCCGAGGTCGACCTCGAATCCGCTCTCCGTGCGGGTGGCAGGCGTCGCCGTGAGGCGACCCGCGATCTCCGGTGGGGCCGTCGAAACCGGCAGCATCAGCAGATAGGGCACTTCCCGGCCGGCGGTGTCCTGCAGGCGGAGATCCTCGAGGCCGCTGATCGGCATCGCTGCCTCGCCGTCCCCCGCATAGCGAACCGGTGCACCGCCCACCAGCAGGTCCGTATCGAGCGCGGCGCGGTGAGCTCCGATCCCGCCCGGTCTCAGTTCGCGCTCGAAGCGCGCGGCATCGCCCGCCGCTCCAGCCGTCGTCGCCAAGGCGAGCGACGCCAGCGCAGCGAGCCGGGCAGCGAGACCTCCAGATCCGGCGCTCACCCTTCGCCTCCCTTCCGAGCCGCACCCGGCGTCAGGACGAACTTCTGCAGAACGATCGCCACCAGCGCGAGGCAGATCGCCAGCCCCACCAGCGAACCCACGCGGTAGAGGCCTCCGAGCCGCCAAGTATCGTGCAGGAACGCCTTGAGAATCGTCGCCACCAGCAAGACGATGGCGCACAGCCGCACGGCTCGCCGCCGGGCGACGAGCCCCGCGGCCAGCAGGCCGATGGCGAACAGAGCCCAGCCAATCGTATAGGCGAGATCTTCCGACAGCCCGGCCTTGCCGGCGAGGAAGCCGAAGGTGATCGTCGGCCCGGTCGAGAAGAAGTCGGCAATCTCGATATTGAGCAGCAGGAAAAGGAGAAGGGTCCCGGCGACCGCCAGCGCGGCGCGCAGCCAGCCGGGGCGCACCCGCACGCCGCCGAGCTTCCAGGCGGCGAAGAACATCGCCGCCGCCGCCACCAGGTAGGTGTAGAGGAACCAGTTGAGGATCGGCGGACCCTGCCGCGGGTGGTAGTCGAGCACCGCCGGATTGAGCGCCAGCCGCGCGAACACTGCCGCCTCGAGGCCCGTCGCCCACCAGATCAGGCCCGGATGCGGCACGCGGCCGTGGAGCCAGACGAGGGCGGCGCCAAGCAGCGCCCACCCGAGGGTGATCCACTGCTTGTCGAGCTGCATCGGGATGGCGACGGTGACGAAGGCCAGTATCGACCCGGCCAGCGTCGCGAGACGCGTCAGATCGCGTTCGGCGGGAGGTTCGGTGCGCACCAGGCGCACGAGCAGCGGCGCCAGCAGGGTCGCTTGGAGGACCGGCAGGGCACCGATCATCCCGCCGAGCCCGCCACGTAACAAGGCTGCGCGGGCCAGCAGGAAGAAACCCGCACCGGCGAGAATGGCGGCGAAGTAGGGCCCGCGTTCCCGGCGGAACCGCCGGCCGAGGAGCAGCGGAAACGCCAGAAAAATGGACCACAGCACGGCGACGAGAAGGAGCTCGCGGCGCCAGCGGTCCGGATCGGTATGCCAGCCCCGATACACCGCCACCGCGATGACCGCCGGCACGACTGCGGCCACTGCGACGGCGAGCTGCCCCGAGCGCGCCGAAAGGGCGAGGATGGCGCCCAGCAGGAGCGCCTCTCCGCCGAGAATCCAGCCGAATCCCGGCGCGCCGGACTGTGCCGTTGCGTGGATCGCCACCCAGAAGCCGAGCAGGAGCGCCCCGAAGGCACCCGCCAGGAATCCCGGACTCGATTCCGCGCCGCCGCGTTGCCGCAATCGCTCCGCCAGCAGCCAAGTTCCCACACCGAGCCCACCGACCACCAGCGCCGAGAGCAAAGCCACCGATGGCCAGCCCGACCCGGGGGCTGCCCCCTGGGCGACCGACAGCACGATCTGCGTCGCGGCGAGCGCGGCCGCCGCGAGCCACCCTTGCCGCGAGTGGAGGGCCGCCACAATCAGCGCCAGGTCGATCACGAACAGCACCGCGAGCAGCGGCCCGGGAGGAACCGACAATGCTGGATTCGCTGCGAGGTAGAGGAGAAAAGCGTGCCCACCCAGGCCGAGCCACGTCGCCCCTTCCGGCAGGCTCGCTTCGATCTCTCCCGGCGCCGCCTGGACGCGCCGCCGCAGCACCGGAAGCAGGAGCAGACCTCCGGCGGTCAACAGCAGCGCGACGAGCGTCAGCGAAAGCAGGGCCGCGAGCCGGTGATCCGCCAGCGGCACCGCGCGCCACCAGAAGGCGAGTACGGCCCAGGTGACCAGGCCGCCCACGACGGCGAGCTCCGGCGCGCGGCCCGCGCGCCCTTCCGCGAGCAGGCCGACATTGAGCAGGAGCATCAGGACGGTAAGACCGAGAAGACTGCCGCCCGCGACCGCACCGCGCGTCAGGAAGAGCAGCAGGACGAGGCTGGCAAGCAACAGTACCGCGGCGCCGGCGCGCGGCTCCAGGGCCACGCGCCGACGTCGTGCGACGCAGGGCACGCCCAGGTAGAAGAGCGCCAGGACGCCGTAGATCCCCATAGCCGAGAATCGGCGCTCCGGGGTCAGGCGCAGCGCCGACCAGACCACCTCCGTGGCGACGCCGAAAGCGGTCGCCAGGTAGTACGTCAGTCCGCTCTCCGTGCGGATGGCGACAAAAGCCGCCCAGGCGAGCACCGCCAGCAGAACGCCGAACAGGAGCCAGGGGGTCGCTGTGGCCGGCTCGAGCGCCGCCAACGCCGGGAAGGCGAAGAACAGGAGAGCGCCGAGGAGCGCACCGCGCTCGCCCCGGCCCCGGAACGGTCGGTGAATCCAGCGGGCAATCAACGGCGCCGCCAGCTGGAAGGCGATGAACGGCACTGCCAGTGCAAGGGCGAGCGGCCAGAAGCGCGGCGTGTAGGACGACCGCAGCCAGACTCCGAACACGATCACGACCGCAACCCCTCCGAGCAGATGCACCTCCTCAGGACCGCGCAGCGCGCCGATCAGGAAGAGGCTCACGGCGAGGATGCCGAGCAGGCCGAACAGCAGGCCGACATGCGCACCGTACGCCGGAATCGCGGCGAGCACGATGACGAAGAGCAGCGGAACGACCGCTCCGACGAGGGCGGCGCGGGCGAACCACGATTCCGCCGCGGTGGGTTCCGGCTCGTCCGTTTCGCGCGTCCGCCGTCGCTCGTCGAGCAGCAGAGTCCCGATGCCGAGCGCGGGAAAGGCGAGGAAGATCCCGGCGGCCAGTGACAGCCGGCTCTCGCTGAGGAACTTCAGCGCCCAGACGAACTGGTATCCCGTCGTGAAGACGAGCGACAGGCCGGTGAGGATCGGCCAGCGCTTGCGATATGCCACCCAGGCGAGTCCGGCGTTGAGCAGCAGCAGGTAGCCGAAGAGGCCGATCGTGCGGTCCTCGCTGGCCGAAAGCAGCGCCGGGCTCGCGAAGCCGCCGACCAGTCCCAGCAGCGCGATGAAGACCGAATCGCGGCGGATCGACAGGGTCACCGCGACCGCCGTGACCAGCGCCAGGAATCCGAAGGCCGTCAGCGCCCCGACCAGGTTCCAGACCGCGTGGCTCGCCCACAGGGTGGCGTAAAGGATCGCCACGCCGGCCGCGTCGAGCGCGTTCGCGGTGACCGGATAGCGGCGCGCTGCCTTGAGCTCGCACCCGACGAGCAGTCCGATGCCGGTCGCCAGACCGAGAGCCATGCGCACCGGCGCGGTCAGCCATCCCTGGTCGATCGAGTAGCGCAGAAAGAAGAGGGCCGCCAGGACGAGCGCAATCCCTGCGATCCACGAGAAGAGGCGCACGCCGACCAGCGACTCCCAATCGAATGCCCACGCCCTGCCGCCGCCCCCGGCGGCCACCGCAAAGCCGCCAGCCGGCGGTGGCGGCAGGGAGGACGGCGAGCGCAGCGGAGGCTCCGGTATCCCGTCGGGCTCCGCGGACGTCTCCTCTGCCGGAACTGAGCCCTCAGCCGGAGCCGGATCCGCCGCCGCGATTCGCGGCGCGTCCTCCGAGGTGCTCGTCTCGGCCTCAGCCGCCAGGGAGAGCCCCGCTTCACCCCGGCGTGGCGCCGGACCCTCGAAGCCACTCGCCCCGGGCCACGGAACGGCGCGAGGCTCGGGCTCTCCCGTCGGGCCGGAGTGCCTTTCCGCCGCCGCCACTTCGGCTGCGCCATCCCCCGATCCGGTCATCGGAGACACGGGTGCCTCCGCGGCGAGGGCCCTCGGGGAGGCCCCCGAGGCGCCGGCCTCGGGTAGCTCTGCGGAAGCTCCTGCTGCGCTGCCTCCGCTCTTCCGCGTCAACCGCGCCACATCGGCACGCAGAGCCTCCACCTTGCGCGCCAGGTCGCGCCGCGCGAGGAGATCCTCCGAGACGGATTGCTCCAGCTTCTCCAGCCGCGAATGCGCGCGCCAGGCAACCACCAGCGCGCCCATTCCCACCAGCGCCAGCACGAACGTCAGGCACTCCATGAAGACTCCCCCCGGGCACCAGGCAATTTCCCACATCCTGTCAGAGCCGCCCGCCAGGGGCCAACCGTCAAGATCATTCAGCTCTCACCCGCCGGTGAACACGAGGAAGGGGACACGCCGTTGCTTCGGAGGCTCGAGCCGTATGCCAGGGACTCACCAGGCCGGTACGTCCGAGGTCTCCGTTCTCTCGACCCCTTTTGTGTGTCCCTTTTGTGTGTCCCTTTTGTGTGTCCCCGCGGTGGCGCGA
>CAYYIK010000069.1:0-17180 GCA_964471955.1 uncultured Thermoanaerobaculia bacterium
GGTCAGGCGGGTAGTTTGACTGGGGCGGTCGCCTCCTAAAGAGTAACGGAGGCGCTCGAAGGTTCCCTCAGGCTGATTGGAAACCAGCCGCAGAGTGTAAAGGCAGAAGGGAGCTTGACTGCGAGACCTACAAGTCGAGCAGGTACGAAAGTAGGGCTTAGTGATCCGGTGGTCCCGTATGGAAGGGCCATCGCTCAACGGATAAAAGGTACGCCGGGGATAACAGGCTGATCTGGTCCAAGAGTTCACATCGACGACCAGGTTTGGCACCTCGATGTCGGCTCATCGCATCCTGGAGCTGAAGCCGGTTCCAAGGGTTCGGCTGTTCGCCGATTAAAGCGGTACGTGAGCTGGGTTCAGAACGTCGCGAGACAGTTCGGTCCCTATCTCGTGTGGGCGCAGGAGACTTGACAGGAGCTGTCCTTAGTACGAGAGGACCGGGACGGACGAACCTCTGGTGCACCAGTTGTCACGCCAGTGGCACGGCTGGGTAGCTATGTTCGGAAAGGATAAACGCTGAAAGCATCTAAGCGTGAAGCCCCCCTCGAGATGAGGTCTCCCCGAAGACCCCTGGGAGATGACCAGGTTGATAGGCGGGAGGTGTAAGGGCTGCGAGGCCTTGAGCTGACCCGTACTAATCGGTCGTTCGGCTTGACCATAGTGATTCGCTGGCCGGCGAATCTGGTCGCTACAGTCAGTTTCAGTTGTCGGGTTTTTTGACTCGGCTCTTTTCAGCTTCCGGTTTTTCCGGTGACTTTAGCGAGGGGGAAACACCCGTTCCCATTCCGAACACGGCAGTTAAGCCCCTCAGCGCCGATGGTACTGCCTGCGTAGGTGGGTGGGAGAGTAGGTCGTTGCCGGGAAGTATTTTTCGGGGCCCGCGCGTCTTCTGACGTGCGGGCCCCTTGTCTTTAGAGCGCGGCCAGCGCGAACGACGCCGAGAAGTGGCGCAGCGCCGGCGGCTGCTCGACGATCGTGACGCCCGGAATCCGGCGGCGTGCCGCCGCGAGCTCGGCGAAGGCCTCGATGACGTAGTCGATGTGGCTCTGCGTGTAGGTGCGCCGCGGAATCGCCAGGCGTACCAGCTCGCGCTCGGCGAAGGTCTCCTCGCCGCTCGCCGGATCCCGGCGGCCGAACATCACCGAGCCGATCTCGACGCTGCGGATGCCGGCGTGGCGGAACAGCTCGACGCTCAACGCCTGACCCGGGTACTGCTGGCGCGGCAGGTGCTCCAGGAACGCCGCCGCGTCGACGTAGATGGCGTGTCCGCCGGGGGGCTGGAGGATCGGCACTCCCGCCGCGGTCAGGTGCTCGCCGAGGTACTGGACCGAGGCGTGCCGGTACTCCTGGTAGGCCGGGTCGAGCGCCTCGTAGAGGCCGACCGCGATCGCCTCGAGATCTCGTCCCGCGAGGCCGCCGTAGGTCGGAAATCCCTCGGTGAGAATGAGCAGCTCTTCTTCGTGGCGCGCCACGACGTCGTCGTTGGTGCACAGGAAACCGCCGATGTTGGCCATGCCGTCCTTCTTGGCGCTCATCGTGCAGCCGTCGGCGAGCGCGAACATCCGGCGGGCGATCTCGAGCAGCGGCACGTTCCGGAATCCGGGCTCGCGCTGGCGGATGAAGAAGGCGTTCTCGGCGAAACGGCAGGCGTCGAGGTAGAAGGGCACGCCATGCCGGCGGCAGAGCGCCGAGGCGGCCTCGAGATTCGCCATCGAAACCGGTTGCCCGCCGCCGCCGTTGTTGGTCACCGTGACGAAGACCACCGGGATGCGGCCCGGCGGATCGGCCAGCAGGCGCTCGAGCGCGGTCAGGTCGATATTCCCCTTGAAGGGGTGGAAGGCCGCAAGGTCGCGCGACTCCGCGCAGGGCAGGTCGAGCGCGGTCGCTCCCACCGCCTCGATGTTCGCCCGCGTGGTGTCGAAGTGGGTGTTGTTCGGCACCACGTCGCCGGGGCGCAGCATGGTCGCGGCGAGGATCCGCTCGGCGGCCCGCCCCTGATGCGTCGGGATGACGTGGCGAAAGCCGAAGATGTCGCGCACCGCGCTCTCGAACCGCCGGAACGACGGGCTGCCGGCGTAGGACTCGTCCCCCTGCATCACCGCCGCCCACTGGGCGGCGCTCATCGCTCCGGTGCCGCTGTCGGTGAGCAGGTCCACGATGATCGCGTCGGCCGGGATGCGGAAGAGGTTGAACCCCGCGGCCTCGAGCAGCATCGACCGCTCCTCGCGGTTCGACATGCGGATCGGCTCGACGGACTTGATGCGGAACGGCTCGATGATCGTCTTCATGCGCGCACCCTATCCGCGACCGGGGTCGCCCGCCTCGCCTGAACGGGCGGGACCGGCCGCGCGGCCAGCTTGACCGACCGCAAGGAGGAGGCGGCCGGCCGGCGGCTAGGGTCACGGCGAACCTCGAGGAGGGAGGGCGATGGACATCCTGGAGACGCTGCGCGAAGACCACCGGAGCCTGCGCTCCGCCATGGACCGCCTCGCGGACGGCGCGGCGGACCCCGAACAGCTGCGCCGCTTCGCGACCGACCTGCTGGCGCACGCGCGCGACGAGGACGAACTGCTCTTCGTGGCGCTCGAGGAGGGGCTGCCGGCCGATCACGGCCCACTCGCCGTGATGCGCCACGAACACGCGGCGATCGACGCCGGGCTGGTGGCGCTCGCCGAGTCGCCGGGCCCCGTACCCGGCCCGGCGGGTCTCACCGCCCTCCTCGATCTGGCGCGCGGGCATTTCCTCAAGGAGGAGCAGGTCCTCTTCCCCTTCGCGGAGAGGCTGTTCGACCGCGAGCGGTTGCAGCGGCTGGGCGCCGAGCTCGCGGCGCGGCGGTCGACGGCCTGAAGCTCGGCGGGCGCCTGTGCCAGAATTCGTGGCCATGGCGCCCCTCCCGCGCGACCCGTCCGGGACTGCCGCCGGATCCCCGCTCTTCTTCGGCATGCCCGAGGAGGCGATCCGCGAGGTTCTCGCCGCGTCGACCGTGCGTTCCCTCGACCTCGGCGAGGCGCTCTTCCTGCAGGGGGATCCGGTCGAGGCGCTCTACCTGGTCGAAAGCGGCCGACTCAAGCTCTCCCAGGTCACCTCCGAGGGCGAGGAGATCGTCCTGCGCACCGCCCGCGACGGCACCATCCTCGCCGGCGTGGCGCTGCTCGGCAAGCGCATCCTGCCGGTCACCGCGATCGCGGTCGAGCCGAGCCGGGTGCTCATCTGGAGCCGCGCGAGGGCCCAGGAGCTCGCCGAACGCCATCCGCAGCTGCGCGCCAACGTGCTGGCGACGATCGCCGACCGGATGCAGGAGTCGCTGACCCGCATTCGCGAGCTGTCGACCGAGAGCGCCGGACGGAGGGTGGCGCGGACCCTGATTCGCCTGGTGCAGGACCACGGCCGCGCCTCCCCCAACGGCGTACTGATCGACCAGCGCCTCGGCCGGCAGGACCTCGCCGACCTGGCCGGTACGTCGATGTTCACCGCCAGCCGGCTGCTGGCGATGTGGGCTCGTGAAGGTTGGCTCGAGGTGGGCCGTCAGCGCGTGGTCGTACGCTCGGTGCCGGCGCTCGAGCGCCTGGCCGCGGGCGATGACTGATCCCCTCCCGGCCGCGACACTCTCCGGGCCCGGAGGACTGCCGCCGCGAAAGGAAGGTCTCCCATGAATCGCCGAAGCCAGATCCGACTCGCCGCCGCGCTGCTCATCTTCGTCGCCGTGCGCGCCGCCGCGGCCGACGCGCGGGTCATCGAGATCACCGGGACGGACGCCATGCAGTACTCGGTCAAGCGCATCGAGGCGAAGCCGGGTGAGAGCCTCACCATCCGGCTCACCACGGTCAGCAAGATGGCGAAGACCGAAATGGCCCACAACTTCGTCGTGCTGGCCGCGGGAGCGAACGCCGATTCGTTCGCCATGGCCGGCAGCATGGCGCGCAAGACCGACTACATTCCCGAGGCGAAGCGCGACCAGATCCTCGCCCACACGGCGCTCGCCGGCGGCGGCGAAACGGTCGAAGTGACCTTCACGGCACCCGCCGAGCCGGGCGACTACACCTACCTCTGCACGTTTCCGGGCCACTACGTGGCGGGCATGAAGGGGATCCTCACCGTCCGGTGAAGGAACCGCCGGCGTAGTAGGCTCGCGCGATCTTGACGCCGCACGTCGTTCTGCTCGGGCCCGACCTCTTCGCCGCGTTCCACGACTTCGCCCGCGCCCTCAAGCAGTGCGGAGCGCGGGTCACCGGCGTCGGTGCGACGCCGAAGGCGCGCCTGCGCGCCGGCCTCTCCCGTCACCTCGATGCCTGGATCGAAGTGCCCTCGCCGTTCGACGGCGCCGCGGTGGCGACGGCCGTGGCGGGGCGGACGAAGCGGCGCCCGGTCGACCGGCTGGAGACCGTCGAAGAGCGTCTCGTCGAGGCGGCCGCCGAGGCGCGCCAGCGGCTGCGCCTGCCCGGGCTGACCCCCGAGGCGGCGCGTCTGTGTCGCGACAAGACGGCGATGAAGGAGGCGCTGCGGCGGGCCGGCCTGCCGTGCGCCGCGTCGGCCGCCGCGGCCTCGCTCGCCGAGCTCGCGGCGTTCGTCGAGCGGACGGGCTATCCGGTCATCGTCAAGCCGCGCGCCGGACTCGGCTCGCAGCGGACCTTCCGGGTCGACGATCCGGCAGGGCTCGAACGGGCCGCCCGCGCCCACTGCCTCGGCGCCGGCGGGGAACCGGTGGCGGTCGAGGAGTTCGTCGAGGGGCACGAGGGCTTCTACGACACGCTGTCGATCGACGGCGAACCGCGTCTCGAGTTCATCTCGCACTACTTCCCCTCGGTTCTCGAGGCGCTCTCGGACCGCCGCATCGCGCCACAGATCGCCGCCACGAACCGGGTCGACCTGGCGAGCTACGACGAACTGAGGGCCACCGGGCGGCGCGTCATTCGCGCCCTGGGACTGGGCACCACGGCGACCCACATGGAGTGGTTCTTCGGCCCGAAGGGACTGAAGATCTCGGAGCTCGGCGCCCGTCCGCCGGGCGAGCGCCTGTGGGACCTCTACTGCGCGGGCAACGATCTCGATCTCTATCGAGAGTGGGCGAACGCGCTGGTTCACGGTCGGGTCGAGGCGACACCCAGCCGCCGGCTGGCGACCGGCTCGGTGCAGGTGCGGCCCCCCCGGGACGGGCGCGTCGCCGGCTACCGCGGCCTCGAGCGGGTTCGCGCCCGCTGCGCATCGTGGATCTGGGCCCACGAGCTGCCCCGGCCCGGCCGGCGCACCGTGCCGATCGACAAGGGGTACCTCGCCAACGCCTGGTTCCGCCTGCGTCACCCCGACTACGACGAGCTGCGCCGCATGATGGACTTCATCGGCGCGACCCTGCGGGTCCGCGTTACCGATTGAATCCCGGGCGTTCGCCGGCCTCGCGGTGCCGGCCGGGGGGCGAGTCCTCTCCCGATTACGGCTTGGTCAGCGTCAGCGTCGCCTCGGTGGCGACCGGGTCGGTGTTCTTGCCGTCGGTGCTGCGCGTGTTCTCGCGCGTCCAGACGTGGGCAGTGATCGAGGTGAAGCCTTCGTTGGCGGTCCCCTCGATGGTCTGGGCGGCGAAGCTGGCGATGCGGGTGCGCACCCGCCCGGTGCCGGGCACGCGGCACTCCATCGAGTGCTCGGCGGGGTCCGCCGCGGTCGTGGTGGCGGTGAAAGTGTGGCCGTCCAGCGTGCCGGTGGCGGTGTAGTCGCCGAAGGTGTGGTGGTAGACGATCGTGATCGCGGTGCCGTTGAGCGAGAAGGTCGCGCTGACCGGGACCGACCTGGCGCGGCGGTCCTCGATGTACTTGGCCGAGACGCACAGGTCGTCGGGACGCACCGTGTCGACGACCTCCGAGCCGCTCCACTCGCCGGCGATGCTCGGCGCGGGAGGCGGCGGGGGCGGCGGCGTCGTCGGCGTCGAGCTGCTGCGGCCACCGCCGCTGTCGCAGGCGGTGAGTCCGAGGAACAGGGCGAAGGCGAGGGCGGAGCGCGAGCGAACGAACATGAAGATCTCCTGAATGTCGCGATCTGGAGGTGCTGGCGGCGCCGATTGTAGCCCGGTTGGCGCGGCCCGGGTGTGCAGGGGTGCGCCGGCCGCGGGCGGACGGTCGTACACGCGCCCCGGTGGGTCCGGGCCGGCCGGAAGCCGCGGCGGTCCCGGCGCGATAGCATCGCGGGGATGCGCGCCGCGCCCGCCGCGACCCCCTCCCGCGCCGCCGACCTGCTCGAGCTGACCAAGCCCCGGATCACCGGGCTGGTGACGGTGACGGCGGCGGCCGGCTTCCTGCTCGGCCTGCCGGCCGGGGCGCTGCCCTGGGGGCGTTTTGTCGCCGCGGTGGCCGGCATCGCGCTCGTCTCGGCCGGCTCGGCGGCGCTCAACCACTGGTGGGAGCGCGAGCTCGACCGGCGAATGCGGCGCACCGCCCGCCGGCCGCTGCCCGCCCGGCGGATGGTGCCCGACACCGCGTTGCTCTGGGGGGCGCTGCTCGCCAGCGCCGGGATCCTCGGCCTGACCTTTCTCGTCGAGCCGCTCACCGCCGTGCTCGCAGCGGTGACCCTGGTCTCCTACGTCTTCGTCTACACGCCGATGAAGACCCGCACCTCGCTGGCGACCATCGTCGGCGCGGTGCCGGGGGCGGCGCCGACGATCCTCGGCTGGACCGCCGCGACCGGGGAGATCGCGCTCGGCGGCTGGATCCTGTTCGCCATCCTCTTCCTCTGGCAGCTGCCCCACTTCCTGTCGATCGCCTGGCTCTACCGCGAGGACTATCGCGCCGCCGGCATGCGCCTGCTGACCATCGACGATCCCGATTTCGGCCGCACGGCGCGCCAGGCCGCGCTGTGGACGGTGGCGCTGCTGCCGGTCTCCCTGCTCCCCTCGGCGGTCGGGCTGGCGGGGGTGGTCTACCTGGCCGGGGCCGCGCTCTGCGGCGGCCTCTTCCTCGCCGTGGCGCTTGCCTTCGCGCGCGGCCCGGCGGTCGCCAGCGCGCGCCGGCTGCTGCTCGCCTCGGTCTCCTACCTGCCCCTGCTGCTGGCGATCCTCGTCCTCGACCACCGCTTCCTGACCCGGCCGCCGCTCTGATGCGCGCCATCTTCGCCTGGGGGCTGCTGGCGGCGGCGACGGCGGTGGCGGTGGTCGTCCTCGCCCGCGAGCGGCTGCGCCCGCCGCCGCCGGTCATCGCCACGCTGCCTCACTTCGTGCTCACCGAGCGCGGGGGAGGCGAGGTGACGCTGCGCGAGCTGGCCGGCCGCCCCTGGGTGGCGAACTTCATCTTCACGCGCTGCCAGGTGATCTGCCCGCAGCTGACCGCGCGGATGGGCGAGCTGCGCGAGCGGCTCCCCGGGGACGCGTCGCTGCGCAGCGTCTCGATCTCCGTCGACCCCGACCACGACACGCCCGAGGTGCTGCGCCGCTACGCCGCGGCGAAGGGGATCGCGGACCCCGATTGGTACTTCCTCACCGGCGCGCGCGAGGAGGTGCGCTCGCTGATCCGCGACGGCTTCCTGCTGGCGGTCGAGGACACGCCGGAGAACGTGGCGATGCCGGTTCTGCACTCCAGCCGCTTCGCCCTGGTCGACGCCACCGGCCGGGTGCGCGGCTACTACTCGCCGCTCGAGGAGGGGGAGGCCGAGCTCGAGCGGCTGATCGCTGACGCACGGGCGCTCGAACGCGAGGAGCGGCGGCGGTGACGCTGCGCGACCTGCCAACGGTCAACGCGCTGCTCAACGCGACGGCGGCGCTGCTGCTGGTGGCCGGCTGGCGCCTGGTGCGGGCGGGCCGGCGGGAGGCGCACCGCCGGGTGATGCTCGCCGCCTGCGCCTGCTCGCTGCTCTTCCTCGTCTCCTACCTCGTCTACCACTTCGAGGCCGGCTCGGTGCGCTTTCCGGGCAGCGGCGGGGCGCGCACCTTCTACCTCGCGGTGCTGCTCTCGCACACGGTTCTGGCGGCGATCCTGCCGGTGCTCGTGCTGATCACGCTCTGGCGCGCTCTGGCGAGCCGGTTCGACCGCCACCGGCGCATCGCCCGGTGGACGCTGCCGATCTGGCTCTACGTCTCGGTCACCGGGGTGATCGTCTACTGGATGCTCTACCGGATGCACTGGGCCTGAGTCCGACCGCCGGAGCGGGCGGCTCAGCGACGCGGATCGTCGTTCCCTTCGTCGTCGAGCGGCCCCTCCGGGTCGGCGGCAGCGGCCGCGAGCTCCCCGTTGGGAAGCTCCGGAGTATCGGCGCCCGGCAGGTCGGCCAGCCAGACGAAGCGGTCGAGGCTGCGCGCCCAGACGAAACCGGGCACGAGCGCGCGCTCCTTGAGCCCGCGCAGCACGGCGAGCTTGCTGTCGAGGTCGTCGATGGCGTGCAGGGCGATCGCCTCCGGCGTCATCGGCTCGACCGGCGAGCCGAACTCCTGCCGCCCCTGATGGGAGAGCACCAGGTGCTCGAGCTGCAGGCGCAGTTCGGCGGGGAAGCCTTCGATCGCCGCGGCCTGCTCGCGCACCAGGTCGCGGCCGAGCACGATGTGGCCGACCAGGCGACCCACCGCGGTGTAGTCGTTGCGCGGCATCGCCCCCAGCTCCTCGAGCTTGCCGAGGTCGTGGAACAGGACGCCGAGCAGCACCAGGTCGCGGTCGAGCTCGGGGTAGTGATCGCAGATGCGCGCCGCCAGCCCCAGCATCGAGGCGGTGTGCTCGAGCAGGCCGCCGCGGTAGGCGTGGTGGATCGCCTTGGCGGCCGGGTGGACCCGCAGCCGCTCGCCGAACTGCTGCAGGGTCGCCTCGGCGAGCCGGCGGGCGAACGGGCGGCGCAGCTGCCCGTCGAGCGTCGCCGTGAGGGCGCGCCAGAGGGCATCGATGTCCTCGCGGGTGGTCGGGACGAGGTGCCCCTCGTCGAAACCGTCGGCCCGGTCCGCCTCGACGACGCGCCGGCAGTTGTCGACCTTGAGCTGCAGCTGGTCGCGATAGCTCTGCACCTGGCCGCGGAACTTGACGAAGTCGTACGGCTCGAACTGCGCGGCGAGCGCCGCCGAGTCCGACCACGCCTTGGCCGGGATCGAGCCCGAGGCGTCGGCCAGTTCGAGGTCGAGGTAGTCGCGTCCGCTCTTGTCCTGCCGGATCTCTTTCTTGCGCAGCAGCGCGAAGCCGAGGACGGTATCCCCGGCACTCCAGGTGGCGATCGGGCGGACGGGCGCGGGAGTCATCGCCCCGCATTCTAGGATGCCCGGCGCGCGCCTTGCTTGCCGGACCGCAGCATGCCTCCCAGGAGCGACATGAATCCGATTCCGCGCCCGATCCGCACTCCCCTCCGCGCCGGGCTCCGGCTCGCGGTTCTCGCCGGTCTGGCGACGATGAGCCTCGCGGCGGCGGCGCGGGCGCAGCCCGATGCCGAGACGGTGCGGCGTTTCCTCGCCGAGGAGCCGTCGCTGCTGCTGCCGGCGGCCGAACGCGAACGGCTCGCGGCGGCGGGCCCGGCGGAACAGGCCGCCGCGGTGGCCGCCTTTCTGGCCGTCGACCCGCTCCCCGAGACGGCCGGAAACGAGCTGCCGGCGGCCCTCGAGCGCCGCGCGCGCCTGATTGCCGAGGCGGGTCTCTCGCCGTTCGATGACCGGGCGCGGCTGCTCTTCCTGCACGGCGCGCCGGCCGAGCGGGTGCGCGTCGAGTGCCACGAAACCTACGTGCCGCTCGAGATCTGGCGCTACGGGGTCGACCCGGCCGCACCGACCCTGCTGCTCTACCGGCCGGCGGTCGGCCGCCACTACCGGGCCTGGTACCCGACGGCCTCCAAGCGGGCGCTCTACACCGACGAGATGGAGTACCTGCTCGAGCAGATCGAGGAGCTGCGCGGCCGCGTCAGCGGCAAGCGGATCGACCTGGCGATCTGCCCGGAGGCGAAGCGGGTCGACGAGGTGACCGGCGTTTCGGGGCTCTTCGGCTTCCGCCGCGACCGCATGCGCGACGCCGACGTGGCGCGCTGGTTCACCCCGCCGGGCGATCTCGCGGCCTGGGTGCGGACCGCCCTGGCGCCGGCGCCCGCCGAGGAGCCCGAACCGCTGCCCGAGCCGCGACTGGCGATCGGCTTCCCGGAGCGGCGCGATCAGCGCCTGACGACCCGCTTCCGCCTCGAACTGCCGGCCGGGGCGCCGCTCGCGGCGGTCGAGGCGGGCGGCGGCCGCGAGGTGCGCCTCGCGGTGGCGGGGACGATCGACCGGCCGGACGGCATCTTCGAGGAGTTCCGCACCCGCTTCGTCTTCGCGCCGCCGGCCGCAACCACGCCGCCGGTGCTCATCGTCGAGCGGGCGCTGCGCCCGGGCGAGTCGTTCGTCGTGCGGCTCGAGATTCGCGACGAGACCTCCGGCCGCCGCGTGCGCGTGGCGCGCGGCTTCACCGTCCCGACCGAGCCCGACCCCGCGGCGGCACCGGCCGACGCCGGAGGAGTCCGTGGAGAAGAGCTCGGCCTGGCGCGCAGCGAGAGGCGCGATTCGCTGATTCTGTTGCCGCCGGTCTCCGACGTCCTGTTCGGCCTCTACCGCGCCGAGGCGATCGTCGTCGGCGAACGGATCCGCAAGGTGGTCTTCTCGCTCGACGGGCGGCCGCAGCTGACTCGCGCCGCGCCGCCCTGGACGGCGGAGCTGCGCCTGCCCAACATCCCGCGCGAGATGCTGCTGCGCGTCGAGGGGCTCGACGCGGCCGGCGCACTGGTGGCGGTCGACGAGCTGCTGATCAACGAACCGCAGGGCGAACCGCGGGTCCGCCTGCTCGAGCCGGCGCGCGGAGCGCGGCTCTCGGGCGCCGCGCGGGCCACCGCCGCGGTCGTCGTGCCGTCCGGGCGGCGGGTCGAGCGGCTGGAGTTCCGGCTCGGCGAGGCGCTGCTGGCCACCCTCACCGAGCCCCCCTGGCAGGTGCGCTTCGACGTCCCGGAGGGAGGCGAGCTCGCCTACCTGACGGTGGCCGCGATCTACGACGACGGCACCGTGGTCGAGGACTTCCGGGTGCTCAACGCGGGCGAGTTTCTCGCCGAGGTGGAGGTCGACCTGGTCGAGGTCTACGCCACGGTGACCGACGCCTCCGGCGGGCTGGTCGACGGCCTGGCGGCGAACGACTTCGAGCTGCGCGACAACGGGCGGCCGCAGGAGATCTCGAAGTTCGAGCTGGTGCGCGGCCTGCCGCTCACCCTCGGCCTGGCGCTCGACATCTCGGGCTCGATGCGCGAGTCGCTCGCCGAGGCGAAGCGCGCCGCTTCGGGGTTCCTCGCCGACGTCATGACGCCGAAGGACCGCTGCTTCGCGGTCGGCTTTTCGGCGCGGCCGGCCCTGCTGATGCCGCTCACCTCCGACGCCACGTCGATCGAGGTCTCCTTCCGCGACCTGCCGGCGGTCGGCACCACCGCGCTGCACGACGCGCTGATCTACTCCCTCTACCAGTTTCGCGGCGTGCGCGGCCGCCGGGCGATGGTGCTGCTGTCGGACGGCGACGACACCGCGAGCCTCGTCCCCTGGCAGGATGCGCGGGCCTACGCCGAACGGGCGGGTGTGTCGATCTACACCATCGGTCTCGGGGTCGGCTCGGGCAGCCTCGGCATCCGCGACAAGCTGCGCGACCTGGCGGCCGAGACGGGCGGCCGCGCCTATTTCATCGACCGCGCCGAGGAGCTGGCGGGGGTCTACGAGCAGATCGAGCGCGAGCTGCGCAGTCAGTACCTGCTCGCCTTCTCGCCGGACCCGCCGGCGCGCGAAGGCGAGCGGCACGAGCTCGAGGTGAAGGTGAAGCGGCGCGGGCACAAGGCGCGCGCGGCGCGCGGCTACACGCCGTGAGGCGCCGACGCGCTGGCGCGTCCGGGTCGCCGGGGCTACACTGGCCGGCCATGCGAACCGTGCGACTCGCCGCTCTGCCGCTGCTCGCCACGCTGCTCGTCGCCGCCGCGCCGGCTCCCCGGGAGCTGCGTTTCGAGTCCTTCAATCGCGTCTATACCGACCTGGTCGGCGAGCTGGCGCCCTTCGCCCTCGACCCGGTCACGGTGAAGCTCTCCTCGCCGAAGCAGATCCTGCTGGTGCGCGATCACGTCGCCCGGCTGGTGCCGCTGGGCGGCGGACGGGTCGAGGGGACGCTCGAGATCGAGCTGCTCGGCAAAGGGAGCCTGGTCGCCGACCTCGACCTGGCCGGGCGCGTCTCGCGCCTCGCCGACGACCTCATCCTGCCGCCGCAACGGGTGCGGCTCGACGGTGCGGCGCGCCTCGAGCGCGCCGCCGGAGGCTACCGGATCGTCGCCGAGCGGATGCCGCGCCAGGTACGCGTCGAAGTGCGTTCGCGCCTCATCGACCAGGTGGTCGGACTGTGCGAGGGGGCGTCCCTGCTTACCCTCGGAAGTGTCGACTGCGGCCCGGTGCGCGGCGCGCTCGAGCGCCCGGCGGTGCCCCTCGGCGACGGCGGCGGTGAATTCTTTCTCGCCGATTCCGAGCTCGCCGCGGCGGATCGCGCCGAGCTCGACGCCCTGATCGCCGCGCCGGCGCGCTGAACCGGCCTTCAGGCGGGCATCGGAAGGGCGCGCCGGTTGGCGGCGTCGAGGACGGCCTGGTGGAGCGGGATCTGGAAGAGGAAGCGCTGGCGCAGCCCCGGGTCGAGGAACGCCGTTTCGCGCATCAGCTCGGCGTGGGCGCTGGCGAGGAAGGGGAGCGGATCCTCGCCGCGCCGCCCCTTCTCGCGCAGCCACTCGCCGGCGTGGAAGAGCTGGAAATCGCGCGCGATCGCGGCGCTGCCGTGCGGCCGCCGCTGGCTCTCGGCGGCGAGCGCTGCGAAGGCCGTCTCCACCCGCGCGACCTCGGCCGTCGCCACCTCCGCCTCGAGGCGGGCCGCGAGCACCTCGGGCAGCGCGATGTCGTTGCCGGCCGCCCGGTAGAGGCGCTCGGCCTCGGCGAAGTGCGCGATCGCCGCGGCCGGGTGGCGCTGGCGCATCTGGATCTCGCCCAGCAGCAGTTCGGCCTCGGCGCCGGCCTCGCTCTCGGGCAGCAGAGCCAGCGCGAAGTGCGCGCGCCGCACCTCGGCGAGGGCCGCGTCGACCTGGCCGAGGCGCACCAGCACGCCGGCCACCGCGACGCGGGCGATTGCCTCGCCGCGCGCGTCGTCGCGACCTTCGCGCAGCTGCAGCGAGCGCCGGAGTACGGGCAGAGCGCCGGCGTAGTCGCCGAGGCGCGCCAGGGCGCGACCGAGGCCGAGCAGCGCCCAGGACTGCTCGATGTCGGCCCCTTCGCTCTCGAGGGCCGCCTGCGCCTCCTCGTAGTGCCGGATGGCCTCCGCGATGTTCCCCTCGGCGAGAGCGACGGCGCCGAGCGCCGCCAGGGAGGCCGAGACGGTGGCCGGCTGGCGCGCCTTCCGGCGCAGCGCGAGCGCCTGCTCGTGGAGCTGGCGGGCGGTGGGAAAGTCGAGGTCGTGGAAGGCCAGATTGCCGAGCAGGAAGAGACAGAGCGCGGCGACCCCCGGCCGGTCGGCCCGTTCGGCGATCTCCCGCGTCTTGCGAAAGAGCTCGCGGGCCTCGTCCTTGCGGCCCAGCTGCACGAGGACCCGGCCGAGCTCGACGACCAGCAGCTCCTTGCGCCGGTCGTCGAGCCGGCGCGCCGCGCCGAGCGCGTTGCGCAGCACGGTCTCGGCGTCGCGCAGGCGCCCCTCCTTCTGCGCCAGCTCCGCCGCCACCGCGGCGATCGCCACGAAGCGCTCCGGGCTCTGCTGCGCCAGCACGAGGCCGCGCTCGATCGCCCCCTGCATCTCGTGCAGCCGGCCGAGGCGGCGGGCGAGCGGCAGCAGGGCCCACAGCAGGTCGAGTTCGAGCGCGCGGTCACCGCCGCGCTCGGAGAGCGTTGCCAGCTCCGAGCGCAGGGCGGAGAACTGCTCGTCGCGCGGCGCCCCGCCGCGCGATCGCGTCACCGCGAGCAGCGTCCGCGCCCCCTCGTCGGTGCCGGCGAGCAGCGGCCAGGCGCTCCACAGCTCTTCGGCGGTGGAGCTGCGCGCCGCCAGCAGCTCGCCGAGCGCCTCGCGGGCCCGCCGCGCCGAGCTCTCCGGCAGGGCTTCCCCGAGCGCCCGGGCGACCGCCGGGATGGCCAGCTGCAGCCCTTCACCCCAGGGGCCGGAGGCCGACTCGACCAGGCCGGCGGCGAGGAAGGCCTGTTGCCACTGCGCCGGGGGCTGCACGCCGGTCAGCGCGGCCGCGGCGGCCCGCAGCTCGGTCGCCGGCACCGCCTGTTCGGTCTGGGTGAGCAGGCGCAGCGGCGTCGGGTCGCCGGCGCGCGCCGCTTCGGCCTCGGCGTGCAGGCGAAAACGCGCCGAGGGCTGGAAGGTCGCCTCGCTCTCGCGGCCGCCGAAGAAGAAGGAGCCGAAGACCTGGCGCAGCTGGCGATCGCGCACCAGGTGGACGAGCCCCTCCTCGAGCGCGAAGGGGTTCCCCGCCGCCCCTTCGGCGAGCCGTTCGGCCACCGAGGGGGGGAGGGTGAGACCGTGAAAGAGCTGCTGGCAGAGGCGCTCCCAGGGGTCGCCGGCGAGTCCGGGCAGGCGCAGCTCGGGCAGGGAGGCGGCCGACTCCGGCCAGGCGGTGTTCGAGCGCCCGACCAGCACGAGATGCAGCCCCTTGCCGAGGTCGCGCCGCGACAGCAGGGTCTCGATCTCCGCCCAGGTCTCCGGAGAGCCGGCCTCGAGGCCGTCGTAGACCAGCCAGAGCGGCCGCTGGCGCTCGGCGGCCAGCAGTTCGAGCAGGCTGGTCGCCGGGGGGGCGAGGTCGTGGGTCCGCCAGGCGAAGGCCCGGCCGGCGCCCTTGAGCACCTCCCAGATCAGCCGGGTCTTGCCCACCCCGAGCGGGCCGGTGACCCGGGTGGCCGGACCCGAGGCGAGCTCGGACAGCTCGCCCGCCGCCTCCGGACGCGGCACCCAGCGCGGCGTGCGGGTGAGGACCTGCGGATTGCGCCAGGGGGGGAGGCCCGGGGCCGCCGGGCCGAGCAGCACCAGGGGGACGACGCGGCCGCTGCGCGAATCGAGCTGCCCCGCCTGAGCCGTCGCCCAGCGCCCTTCGAGAGCCAGGGCGGCGTGGGTGGTCAGGTGGACGGCGTCGGGGGCGAGCTTCGGCGGGCCGGTCCGCAGCTCCTCGAGCAGCGGGTCGGGCAGCAGCTCCGGCCCGGTCTCTCCGAGCGTGGCGGCCGCCGGGGTGATCAGCGCCCGCACCTTGCCGCTGCCCAGCTCGCCGGCGAGTGTCGCCAGCCGCCGCGTCGCCAGGTCGACGGCGGCGTCGAAGACCGCCGGCCGCCCGGCGGCCGGCAGGACGAGCCAGAGGCCGCTGGCCACCCGCGCCACGCCGAGGCCGCTGACCGGCGCCGCATCGATGCGCGCCGCGGCGCCCGGGCCGTCCCCCCACAGGCGCAGCGCGGCCGCGGGCAGGCGCAGTTCGAGCGAGGACGTTCCGGCGAGGAGCACGCGGCGGCTACTCTAACTGCTGGCGCGGCCGACCGGATGCCCCCGCGGCGGCGTCCGGCGACGCCGGGGCCTTGTGATAGAAGGTTCGCCACGGAGGAATTCCCATGGCTTCGCGCCGTCTGCTCAACCGCCTTTTCTATTTCACCGTCGAGGACGAAGGGATCCTGGCCGAGGCCTTCCCCAAGTTCGAGCCGGAGGTCTTCTGCATCGCCTACAAGGTGGTCGGCGCCGACGACGTCTTCGTCACGACCGCCGAGACCCGCGAGGCGATGGACCGCCACGACGTCCCCTACAACCTGCTCGCCGACGAGGAGGCCGGGCGCATCGCCCTGCTCCACAATGCCCTGTCGAAAGAGGAGCTGTCGGAGTACGACGAGGCGCTGCGCGCCCTGACGCTGGCCCATCGCGCCATCGGCGCGGCCTGTGTCGGCGTCAACGGCGACGCCGAGGTCGGTCCGCTGGTGGCGGCCGATCCGGAGCGCTACACCTACTTCACCGCGCCGGCCGGCCACACCTTCCTCTGGCGGCTGTTCGCCGATCGCAAGGACGCCGTCGCCTTCGCCCGCAAGCGCGGCGACAAGAAGGGGGTCGAGTGGGCCGAAGCGCTGCCGCTCGCCTCGGCCCGGGAGCTCAAGAGCTTCCACTGAGGCCGGCGGCGCCGTTGGACCTCTTCTCCCCCGAGCTCGACCGGCCCGACGCGCCGCCCGCCTTCACCGTCTCGCAGCTCGGCCGGGCGGTGCAGGAGCTGCTGCGCGGCGCGTTCGACTCGGTCTGGCTGACCGGCGAGGTGGCGCGCTACCGGCCGAGCCAGAACGGCCACCACTACTTCGATCTGATCGAGAAGGGGGAGGACGACCGGATCGTCGGCACCCTCTCGGCGGTGGTCTGGCGCGGCGAGTGGACGCGGATCCGGCCGGTGCTCGAGCGCGCCGGCCAGCGCCTGGCCGAGGGTCTGGCCGTACGCTGCCGGGTGACGGTCGATTTCTACCCGCCCGGTGGACGCCTCCAGGTGCAGGTGCGCGAGATCGACCCCGCCTTCACCCTCGGCGACCTCGAACGACGGCGTCGCGAAACGCTCGCCGAGCTGGCCGCCGCCGGCCTGCTCGAGGCCAATCGCGCCCTGCCGCTGCCCGACCTGCCGCTCGCCATCGGGCTGATCTCCTCGCGGGGGAGCGCGGCCTATCACGACTTCCTCGCCACGCTCTCGGAGAGCGGCTACGGTTTCCGCGTCCTCTTCGTGCACGCGGCGGTGCAGGGATTCGACGCCGAGCGCGAGGTGGTCTCGGCCCTCGACCTGCTCGGCCAGGCCGGCGTCGACGCGGTGGCGCTGGTGCGCGGCGGCGGCTCGCGCACCGACCTGGCGGCGTTCGACAGCCGGGCCATCGCCGGCGCGGTGGCGCGCGCGACCCGGCCGGTGCTCACCGGGCTGGGGCACGAGATCGATCAGTCGGTGGCCGACCTGGCCGCCCATCGCGCCTTCAAGACGCCGACCAAGGTCGCCGAGTTCCTCGTCTCCCGGCTGGCCGAGGCCGAGCTCGCGGTCACGCGCGAGGCGAAGCGGCTCGCCGCCGCGCCCCGTCTGCCGCTGTCGGCGGCGCGCGAGCGGCTGCTCGATGCCGAGCGGCGGACGGTGGCGGCCCGCGCGCGGCTGGTGCGCGGCGGCGAGCGGCTCACCTCGCTCGCGGCGAGGATTCTTTAGTATTTTTAAACCATAACCTTAACGGTCTATGGTGATATGAGCTA
>CAYYIK010000070.1:0-17168 GCA_964471955.1 uncultured Thermoanaerobaculia bacterium
GGTGGGGGGCGGCGCGGGAAGCGGGGGTGGGTCGGTCAGAGCGCCGGTCTGCGGCGCAGCAGGAGCGAGACGACGAAGGCGATCAGGAAGACGAAGAAGAGGATCTTCGCGATCCCGGCCGCCGTGCCCGCGATGCCGCCGAATCCCAGCAGCGCGGCGACGAGGGCGATCACCAGGAACGTCAGAGCCCAGCTCAGCATGGAGCCTCCTTGCGCGGCGCCGGCGGCCGTCAGTGGTCCTCCGGTGCCGGAACCCCGGCGCAAGGCCGGTGCCAGCCGCGCGGGCCGGCCGGTGACCGGGCCGCGCGGCACGGCCACGCCGCGGTGACGGCAATTTGCAGAATGCGGAGGAAGATCCGGGCTCAGCCGGCGTCGCGCGCGGCGTACTCGCGCAGCCGGCTGTAGAGCGTCTTGACGCTGATCCCCAGCGTCGCGGCGGCCTTCGCCTTGTCGCCGCCGGCCTGCTCGAGAGTGGCGAGGAGGATCCGCCGCTCGGCCTCGGCGAGCGAGATCGGCAGGCGGAGGGTGAGCGCCTCCGCGCCGTCCACCGCCGCCCGTGCGGCCGCCGGCGCGTTCGCCGGCCGCACGCCCGTCGGCAGGTGATCGACGCCGATCTCCTCGCCGGAGAGGATCGACGCCTGCTGCACGGCGTTGCGCAGCTCGCGCACGTTGCCCGGCCACGCGAACGCGACGAGCGCCGCCAGCGCCTCCTCCGAGAAGCGCTTCGGGCTCCCCTGCTGGCGCGCGAACTCGTCGAGGAAGTGGCGCGCCAGCACTGCGACGTCCTCCCCGCGCTCGCGCAGCGGCGGCAGCTCGACCGGCACGACGCGCAGCCGGTAGAGCAGGTCGGCGCGGAACTTCCCGTCCGCCACCGCCGCGTCGAGGTCACGATTGGACGCCGCCACCACCCGCACGTCGACCTCGATCGGCTTCTCGCCGCCGACCCGCGCGAAGCTGCCGGTCTCGAGCACCCGCAGCAGCTTCACCTGCAGCTCGACCGGCATCTCCGAGACCTCGTCGAGGAAGAGCGTGCCGGTGTCGGCGCGCTCGAAG
Organism: uncultured Thermoanaerobaculia bacterium; assembly: GCA_964471955.1. Classification (GTDB taxonomy): domain Bacteria; phylum Acidobacteriota; class Thermoanaerobaculia; order Multivoradales; family JAGPDF01; genus JACTMI01. The sequence goes on from CAYYIK010000070.1 coordinate 1,053, forward strand.
ACCCCCTTGCGCTGCCGATCGGCGCCGGTGAAGCTGCCGCGCTCGTGGCCGAACAGCTCGCTCTCGATCAGGTTGCCCGAGATGGCGCCGCAGTTGACCGCCACGAACGGCCGCCGGGCGCGCCGGCTGAGCCGGTGCACCGTCTCGGCGACGAGCTCCTTGCCGGTGCCGCTCTCGCCGGTGACCAGCACCGTGGCGTCGGTCGGCGCCACCCGGGCCAGCAGGTCGTAGACCGCCTGCATCGCCGGCGAGCGGCCGATCAGCGCGCCGAAACGGCCGAGCTCGCGCAGCTCGCCGCGCAGCGCGCGGATCTCCTCGCGGAAGCCGCTGCTGCGCAGGATGCCGCCGAGCACCGCCTTGAGGCGCGCCTGGTCGACCGGCTTCTCGAGGTAGTCGACGACGCCGGCGCGCAGCGCCTCGACCGCCGTCTCGAGATTCGCCCGTCCGGTGACCAGGACGACGTCGGGCCGCGGTTCGGGCAGGCGCGGGATCAGCTCGAGCCCGGCGCCGTCGGGCAGGAAGTAGTCGACCAGCACGGCGGCGAACGGGGTGCGCTGGGCCAGCGTCTCGGCCTCGGCGAGATCGCCGGCGGTGACCACCTCGACCCCCTCCCGGCGGACCAGCATCTCGAGAGAAGAACGGGAGTTGAAGTCGTCGTCGACGACCAGCACGGTGGGGATCGGGCCGCTCACGGTGCCCGCACTCTAGGCGGCCCCCGCCCGGCTGGCAAGCGCGCTCGCCTTCTGGCGGGCTTCTTGCTATACCCGCAGTTCACGTGAAACCGGCTTGCGCACCGACCGCCGATCCCGCATGAGCGCGGCGCCGAGCGAGACTCCGCGCGGCCCCGCCTCGCCGCCGCTCGCCCTCGCCGCGCGCACCGCGGCGTTGCGCGAGCGGCTCGGCCTGACGAGCGCCCGCTACTTCACCCCCGACATTCCGGCGCCGCTGCCCCGCCTCCTGCTCGCCGCCGCGATCACCCTGGCAACGGTCGCCGCCATGCCGGCGCTCGGCGGCCTGTTCGGCGACGCCCGGCTGCCGCTCGCCGGCCTGGCCACCGTCGCCCTGGCGGCCTGGCCGGGTCGCTTCGTCGGCGCCCTGGTGGCGACCGCCGGCTGGGCGATCGCGCTCGCCGCCCGCCAGTTCGAACCGCTCGGCTCGCCGCGCATCGACAGCCCCGAAGAGGCCCGCTCGCTGCTGCTCTTCGTCCTCACCGGAGCGGCCGTCGGCCTGCTCGCCGAGGGGCTCCACGCCGCCCGCCGCGGCGGCCTGCGGCTGGCCACCGAGCGCCAGCAGCTGGCCGAAGAGCTGCTGGTCGACCACAACCGACTGGAGGCGATCTTCGCCAACCTGCCGGGACTCGTCTGGGAGCTGCGCGTCGAGCCGCCGCTCTGGCCGCCGCAGGTCGACTTCGCCTCGACCAACGCCACGCGGCTCACCGGCTACCCGGCCGAGCAGTGGTGCCGCTCGAATCTGCTCTGGGAGACGCTGGTCCCGGACTCCGGGCGGGTCGACTTCGAAGACGCGGTGCGCGCCGCCGTGCGCCGCGGCGGCGGCCATCTGCGCCACGTCTGGAGGCACGCCGACGGCACGCTGCGCACCTTCGACACCTACCTGACCGCGCGCCCGTCCCGTTCCGGAGCGCGCCACGACGTGCGCTGCGTCTCGATCGACGTCACCGCGCTCGAGACCGCCGAGCGCGCCGTGGCCGATGCCGAGCGGCGCTTCCGCTCCGTCGCCGACCACGCGCCCGTGCTGATCCGGGTCTCCCGTCCCGACTCGGGTACCGTCTGGTGCAACCGCACCTGGCTCGACTTCCGCGGCCGCACCCTCGAGGAGGAGGCCGGCGAGGGCTGGTACGCCGGCGTCCACCCGGACGATTGCGAGCGCGTGCGCGCCGGCCTGGCCTCGGCCTTCGCGGCGCAGGAGGAGTATCGCCTCGAGTACCGGCTGCGCCACGCCGACGGCCAGTGGCGCTGGGTGCTCTCGATCGGCGTGCCGCGCCACGACCCGCGCGGCGACTTCCAGGACTACCTCGGCTTCTGCATCGACATCAGCGAGCACAAGCAGCTCGAGCTCGAACGCGAGGAGCTCCTGCACGCCACCGAGATGGCGCGCGAAGCGGCCGAGCTGGCGACGCGCAGCAAGGACGAGTTCCTCGCCAAGGTTTCGCACGAGCTGCGCAATCCGCTCAACGGTATCCTCGGCTGGACCCAGCTGCTGACGGCGCCCGAGTCCACCGAGGAGGAGCTGCGCCGCGGCGTCGGTCTGATCGACCTCAGCGCCCGCACCCTGGCGCGCCTGGTCGACGATCTGCTCGACCTGTCGCGCATCCTCTCCGGCAAGTTCGCCCTCACCCTGGCGCCGACCCAGCTCGCCCCGGTGATCGACGCCGCCTGCGACCAGCTGCGGCCCGCCGCCGCCGCCCGCGACGTGGCGCTCGAGGCGCGGATCTCCGGCGAGCTCCCCCTGGTGCTCGGCGACGCCACGCGGCTGCAGCAGGTCCTCTGCAACCTGCTGTCGAACGCGGTGAAGTTCACCCCGCGCGGCGGCCACGTCCGGCTCGCGGCGGAGCAGCAGGGCTCGACCGTCGAGCTGCGGGTTCAAGACGACGGAGCGGGCATCGACGCGGCCTTTCTGCCCCACGTCTTCGCCCCCTTCCGGCAGGCCGACGGCGGTGCCGACCGGCACCACCAGGGGCTCGGCCTCGGCCTCTCCATCGTCGCCCAGCTGGTCGAACGGCACGGCGGCACGGTGGGCGCCGCCAGCCCCGGACCCGGACGCGGCTCGACCTTCACCGTCCGGCTGCCGGTCGCGCCCGTCGACGCCAGCGTGCCGAACGGCGGCGCGGTGGCCGCGGCGCGGCTCGACGAGCTGCGCGTCCTGGTGGTCGACGACGACGCCGTGGCGCGCGAGGTCCTGCGCACCACGCTCGCCCGTTCGGGGGCGGCGGTGCGCGAGGCGGCCTCGGCGGCCGAGGCGTTCGCGGAAATCGCCACCGCGCCACCCGACGTCGTCGTCTCCGACATCGAGATGCCGGGCGAGGACGGCCTGTCGCTGCTGCGCCGGATCCGCTCCCTGCCCGCCGAGGCGGGCGGCACGACGCCGGCGCTGGCGCTGACCGCCTACGCCCGGCCGAGCGACCGGCGGGCCGCCCTGGCCGCCGGTTTCCAGGAACACCTGGCCAAGCCGGTCGAAACCGCGGCGCTGCTCGCCGCGGTCGGACGGCTGGCCAGGCGGTGAGGCAAATTCTTCAAAGCCGCCGCCGCAGCGCCGCAGACTTCGCCCGCAAGTCGTTGCCGGCAAAGGGCTTGAGCTCCTGGCACGGAGCCTGCGCTGACGCCTCTCCGGAGCGCGCCGCCGCATCGCATGTCAGCCTCCCCGGGTTTCGCGGCGCGCTCCCTCACGAGAAGGGAGAGACGACATGCCGGTTCATTCGCTGCGCCGCACCCTGCCGCTCACGTTCCTCGCCGTCGCGCTCGCGGCGGGCGCCGCCCAAGCGCAGTACCGCCGCGCCTTCGTGACCTCGGTCGCCGGACCCGGGAACTTCGCCGCCTGGCCCGACGCCGCGGCCGGGACGACCGGCCTCGACGCGGCCGACTCGATCTGTCAGGCGCGCGCCGCCGCCGCCGGTCACCCGGAGCCCGCCGCCTTCCGCGCCTGGCTCTCCGACACCCTCGACGACGCCTGGTGCCGCGTGCAGGGCCGCACCGGCCGACGCGACGGCGGCTGCGACGGCGGCGCGCTTCCCGGCGCCGGACCGTGGGCCCGCACCGGCGACGACGTGCTCTGGGCCGCCGACCTGGAGTCGCTGACCGGAGCGACCGGGCCGCTGGTGCCGCTCGATCGCGACGAGTTCGGCGACCCGATCGCCGCCGAGACCGTGCTGTGGACCGCCACCGACGAGTTCGGACGCGGCATCGACCCGTTCACCGGCAACTACTGCGCCGACTGGACGTCAGGCTCGGCGCAGCAGCTCGCGGCGGCCGGCACCTCCGACGCCACCCGCCCCGCCTGGACGGTCGAGTACGCCACCTCGTGCGACGCGCCGCGGCCGCTGATCTGCCTCGAGACCGGCCCCGCCGCGGCGCAGCCGCCGGTGGCCGAGATCGTCCCGGCGGCGCTCGCCTTCGTCACCGAGGCGCGCGGCACCGGCGACTTCGGCTCCTGGCCGCAGGCCGGCGGTGCCAGCGGCGTCGCGGCGGCCGACGCCATCTGCCGCGCCGAGGCGGCCGCCGCGAAGCTGCCGCATCCGCAGAGCTTCGTCGCCCTGGTCTCGACCGGCTCGCAGTCGATCCGCAACCGCATCCCGACCGGCCTCGCCTGGACGCGCCTCGACGGCGTCGCCGTGGCCAGCGGCCGCGCCGACCTGTTCGACGGCGCGCTGCGGGCGCCGATCTCGCTCACCCCCACCGGCCGCTACCTGCCCGACTCGCCCGCGGGCGAGGACGCGGTGTGGACCGGCACCGCCGCCGACGGAAGCGGCATCGCCGGTTTCGACTGCCGCGGCTGGACCGACGCCTCGGCCGACGAGATGGCCCTCGCCGGTGAGCCGCAGACCGCGGCCGCCAGCTGGACGGACGGTCATCCCGCCTACTGCCTGGCCGAGCTGCCGATCCGCTGCCTGTCGACCGTGCCGCTGCTGATGTTCGAGAACTTCGAGAACGGCACGCTCCACCGCTGGACGGTGGCCGCCGACTGAAGACCTCCGTCAGCCGGGCGCGGGCTCGCCTTCGTCGACGCCGAGGACGAGCTCGCGCAGCCACTTCCAGGTCGCCTTGAGCCCGCGCACGATCCGTCCGTCGAGCACTTCCGGCACGCCGAGGCGCACCGCCAGACCCTCCTCGCGGCCGCGGAAGCGTGGCGGGAAGCGGCCGAGCGTGACTTCGCGCAGCGGCCCGGTGCGCACCAGGCGCGGCGAGACGGTGCCGCGCAGCAGCGCCAGCCGGTCGCCGGCGCGTTCGAGCAGCGGCACCGCGCGCGCCGGCAGCACCAGCCAGGGGCGCCAGCGGAAGCGCCAGCCGCCGTCCGGCGCCGGCTCGATCCGCCCGAGGCTGCGCACCGGCACGCCCGCGAGCCCGCGGCCGGAGAACAGAGCGAGACGGCCGGTCGCCGGATCGCCGCCGCCGTCGCGCCCGGCCAGGATCTCCCAGGAGAAGAGCGCCCCGTAGACGGTGAGCCGGAACGACCAGCCGGCGATGAGCAGGCAGAGCAGCGCCAGCACCGCCGCCCACACGGCGCCGAGCCACGGGTCGACCGCCGCCGTTGCCGCCGCGGCGATCAGCATCGAGAAGCGGAAGCCGCGCAGCAGCAGGTCGAGCGTCACCGAGGGCGACAGCGCGATCAGCACCTGGACGGCGTGGAAGGCGAGAAAGACCACGACGAACACGGTGCCGTAGACGGCCAGGTACCCGGCGCCCGCGAGCAGGCGCGCCAGGGTGCCGTCGGCGAGCGCCGCCGCCCCGGCCTCGGCGAGCGGACGCGCCGCCACCGCATCGGGCAGCATCCCCGCCGCGTCGAGCGCCCGCCGCACCTCGAGCAGCACCACCGGCGCCGCGATCAGGGTCGAGAAGCGGTTCTCGTGCTCCTCGACGAAATCCATCGGCTTCTTGAGCCCCGGCACCAGCGCGCCGAGCGTGGTGTTGAGTGCGAACAGCAGGGCGACCGCCAGACCGCTGCCCCAGAACCACGGGCGCGCATACCAGGGGAGCGCCGGCCGCAGCCCCTCCGGGGTCTGCCACCAGCGCCAGGCGCCGAGACCGGAGACGCCGAGCAGCGGCGAGATCGGCACGCCGGTGACCAGAGTCAGCGTGCGCGCCACCTCCTCGCCGGCCGAGAAGTGCCGCGACTCGCCGCCGCGCGCGTCGCCCGCCGCCAGCGCGGCGCCGGCGCCGAGCAGCAGCAGCGCGAGGCCGAAGACGCAGGCTCGACCGCTCATCGAGGCAACCCTATCCGATCGCCGGGCGGCGGGTGGAGTCCGCTGGGCGGGGGCGCGGTACGATCCCGCCCACCAGACCGGAGCGTGCCGAGTCCCGGCAGATCCGCCCGCCACCCCGACGGGTGGCGGGTGTGTCTGCCACGTCGCCTAGGCTGCCGGGCGGAGCGGAACCGCGCCGGCTGGTGACGCCGGGCGAACACCGGAAGCAGGGCCATCCGAACCGCGGAGGGACCGATGCGAGCCCACACCCCCACCCACCACCAGCCAGCCGCCGGAGACCGCCCATGAAGTCGTTCGTCGCCGCGCTCACGCGCCACCCCCTGAGCCTCGCCGGCACCGCGATCGCCACCGCCGCGGCGATCCTCTTCCTCACCTTCTTCACCCTAGACCTGATGGGGATGCACGGCCATCCCTACTTCGGCATCCTCGCCTATCTGATCGTTCCGGCGCTGTTCGTCGTCGGGCTGATGCTGATCCCCCTCGGGCTGCGGCGGGCACGGCGCCAGGCTGCCGGCGCCACCGAGTTTCCGATCCTCGACTTCAACCAGCCGCACGTGCGGGGCCGCTTCCTCATCTTCTTCGTGCTCACGGTGCTCAACGTGGTGATCATCGCCGCGGCCACCTACAAGACCGTCGAGGTGATGGACACCACCGAGTTCTGCGGCATCTCGTGCCACTCGGTCATGGAGCCCGAGTACACCGCGTTCCAGCGCGGTCCGCACGCCAGCACGCGCTGCGTCGACTGCCACATCGGTCCGGGCGCCGGCTGGTTCGTCAAGTCGAAGCTTTCGGGCTCCTGGCAGGTCGTCTCGGTGGCGCTCGACCTCTATCCGACGCCGATCCCGACGCCGGTCCACAACCTGCGCCCGGCCCGCGAGACCTGCGAGCAGTGCCACTGGCCGCAGAAGTTCGTCGGCGACCGCCTCAAGGTGCTCACCAAGTACGACAACGACGAGGCGAACACGCCGCTCAAGACCGTCCTGCTGATGCGGGTCGGCGGCCTCGCCGGACGCGAGTCGCAGGGCATCCACTGGCACGTCGACCCGGCCAACACGATCCGCTACCGCTCCGACGAGTCGCGCGAGGAGATCTTCGAGATCGAGCTCACTTCGCGGGACGGCCGCACCGACCGCTGGTTCGCCCCCGGTGCCGGCGAAGGCGAAGCCGCCGCCACCGGCGTCTGGCGGACGATGGACTGCGTCGACTGCCACAACCGGCCGAGCCATACCTTCCGCACGCCGGAGCGCGAGGTCGACCACGCCATCGAAACCGCCCACATCGCCGCCGACCTGCCGTTCGTGCGGCGCGAGGGGCTGCGCCTGGTGGGCGCCACCTGGGCGGACAAGGCGGCGGCCGAGGCGGGCATCCGCGACGGTCTCACCGCCTTCTACGCCGCCGAGTACCCGGAGCTGGCGCGCGAGCGCTCGGCCGACATCGCCGCCGCCGCGCAGGCGCTCTACGAAGGCTGGTCCTCCAACGTCTTCCCCGGCATGAAGGTCGACTGGAACACCTATCCGAATCACATCGGGCACGAATCCTCGCCCGGCTGCTTCCGCTGCCACGACGACATGCACGAGACGGCCGACGGCCGGGTCATCTCGCAGGACTGCGAGTCGTGCCACTCGCTGCTGGCGATGGAAGAGACCGAGCCCGAGATCCTGGCCACGCTCTCTCCGTAGGGAGGTCCGCCTTGCGACAGTCCCTGTTCCGCAGCCGCCCCGAAGCGCGTCCGCTCCTCGTCGCGCTGCTGTCGATGGTGGCGTGGACCGGACAGTCCGCCCCGGCCGCCGCTCAGGCGCCCGAGGAGTGCCTCGCCTGCCACTCCGACGACTCGCTCACCGCGACTCGCGACGGCGTCGAGATCTCCGCCTACGTCGCCGAGGACGGCTGGGCCGCCTCGATCCACCGCGACCTCGCCTGCGTCGACTGTCACGTCGACCTGGTCGACCAGGGCGGCGGCCACGAGGACGACGTCGCCCGGGTCGACTGCGCGAGCTGTCACGAGGCCGAGACTCGCGCCGCGGCGCGCGGCATCCACGCCGCCGCCGGGGACCGGCCCGCGGCGGCGGCCTGCGCCGACTGCCACCGGCCACACGACGCCCGCCGCGCCGCCGACGCGCTGACCGCCTGCGCCACCTGCCACGCGACGGTCGCCGCCGAGCAGCAGGCCAGCCTGCACGGCCGGGCGGCCGCGCGCGGCGACCGGCTGGCGCCCACCTGCGCGACCTGCCACGGCTCGCACGAGATCCGCGCCACCGACGACCCGGCGTCGAAGGTGATGGTGATGAACGTGCCGCTGCTGTGCGGCAGCTGCCACAAGGCCGGCACCGAAGTCTCGCAGTTCCGCGACATCCCGCAGCAGGACATCCTCGAGCACTACGTCGACTCGATTCACGGCGAAGGACTGTTCCAGAAGGGCCTGACGGTGACCGCCGTCTGCACCTCCTGCCACACCGCCCACAACATTCTCCCCCACACCGATCCGAGCTCCTCGATCGCCAAGCAGAACGTCGCCGCCACCTGCACGCAGTGCCACGCGCGCATCGAGGAGGTGCACCGCAAGGTCATCGAGGGCAAGCTCTGGGAGGAGCGGCCGCACGCCATTCCGGCGTGCGTCGACTGCCACCAGCCGCACGAGATCCGCAAGGTCTTCTACACGGCCGGCATGGCCAACCAGGACTGCCTCTCCTGCCACGGCAAGGCCGACCTGACGATGGAGCGCGACGGCGCGACCGTCTCGCTGTTCGTCGACGCCGCGGCGATGGAGATCTCGACCCACGGCAAGATCGCCTGCGCGCAGTGCCACACCGAGGTCAGCCCGTCGCACGAGCGCCCGTGCGAGACGATCGTTTCGCGCGTCGACTGCAGCGTCTGTCACGCCGACCAGGTAAGGTCGTGGAACGCCAGCATCCACGGCCAGCTGGCGGCGAAGGGCGACCCGGACGCTCCGGTCTGCCTCGACTGCCACGACAACCACGCCACGCGCAGCCGGCGCGACCCGCTCTCGCCCACCTTCGCCCGCAACGTTCCCGAGCTGTGCGCCAGCTGCCACCGCGCCGGCGAGAAGGCGGCGGTGCGCATCGACGCCGAAGTGCCGGACATCGTCCAGAGTTACGCCGACTCGATCCACGGCCAGGGACTGACCGAGGCCGGCCTGGTGGTGACCGCCACCTGCGTCAACTGCCACTCCTCCCACCTCGAGCTGCCTCCGGACGACCCGGCCTCGACCGTCCACCCGGACAACCTGCCTTCGACCTGCGGCACCTGCCACCACGGCGTCGCCGAGTCGTTCGCGCGCAGCATCCACGCCACCGCGACACCGCGCGACGGCCGGCGGCTGCCGGTCTGCGAGGACTGCCACTCGTCCCACTCGATCACCCGCGCCGACAAGGCGGGCTTCCGCTCCCGGATGATGGAGCAGTGCGGCAACTGTCACGAGGAAGAGTCCGAGACCTTCTTCGACACCTTCCACGGCAAGGTCTCGCGCCTCGGCACCGAGGGCGCCGCCAAGTGCTCCGACTGCCACGGCGCGCACGAGATCCTGCCGACCGACGATCCGCGCTCGACCCTCTCGCACGCCAACATCGTGCAGACCTGCGCCCAGTGCCATCCGGGATCGAACCGCAAGTTCGCCGGGTACCTCACCCACGCCACGCACCACGATCCCGACAAGTGGCCCTGGCTCTACTGGTCGTTCCGCTTCATGACGCTGCTGCTGGTCGGCACGCTCACCTTCTTCCTCTTCCACACCATCGCCTGGCTCTTCCGTCTCTTCCTGTCGCGCGAGGAGTGGAAGCGGCACCGCGAGGAGCTCCAGCACGAGGGGCAGAAGTTCTACAAGCGGTTCACCAGCTTCCAGCGTCTGCAGCACCTGGTGATGATGATCTCCTTCTTCACCCTGGCGCTGACCGGCATGACGCTCAAGTTCTCCTACGCCGGCTGGGCGCAGTGGATTTCGCGGTCGCTCGGCGGCAGCGAGACGATGGGCGTGCTGCACCGACTGGGCGGGCTCACCCTGTTCGCCATCTTCTTCGTCCACATCTGGGGGGTGGCCCGCGCGCGGCGCGAGCTCGGCCGCAGCTGGAAGGAGATGCTCACCGGGCCGGAGACGATTCTCTTCCGCTGGCACGACGTCAAGGAGTTCATCCAGTCGGCGCGCTGGTTCTTCGGCCTCGGCCCGCGACCGAAGTACGGGCGCTACACCTACTGGGAGAAGTTCGACTACCTGGCGGTCTTCTGGGGCGTCGTGGTGATCGGCTCGACCGGCCTGGTGCTCTGGTTCCCCGAGCTGTTCACGCGCTTCCTGCCCGGCTGGTCGATCAACGTGGCCACCATCGTCCACTCGGACGAGGCGCTGCTCGCGGTCGGCTTCATCTTCACCATCCACTTCTTCAACACCCATTTCCGGCCCGACAAGTTCCCGATGGATCCGGTCATCTTCACCGGCCGCGTGCCCCTCGAGGAGTTCAAGTACGACAAGCCGGGCGAGTACGAGGACCTGGTCGCCAGCGGACGCCTCGAGGAGCACCTGGTCGAGGCGTTCCCGAAGAAGGTCGAGCGCGGCTTCAAGACCTTCGGCTTCATCGCCCTGGCGGTCGGCCTGACTCTGATCGCCCTGATCATCTACGCCATGCTGTTCGCCTACCGGTAGACGGAGGCCCGCCTCCGCCGCCCCGAAGCGAACGGTCGAAACGGGGGATTTCCGATGATCGTCCGTCCTCTCAGCTCCGGCGCCGCACCCGCGGTCGGCCTGCTGCTCCTCTTCGCCCTGCCCGCCGCGGCGGCCGGTCAGAGCGAGTGCTTCGACTGTCACGGCACGGTCGACAACGTGGGAGAGGAGAACCTGGTCGTCGCGCCCGAGGCGTGGGAGGCCACCGTCCACGGCGCGATGGGCCTCTCGTGCACTGACTGTCACGCCGGCAAGGCCGATTATCCGCACGCAGAGGACGCTCCGGCGCTGGCCTGCGCCGACTGCCACGGCGACGCCGTCGAGGCGCTCGAGGCCAGCATTCACGGCCGCATGCGGGCCGATGGCGGCCGCGGTCCGGACTGCGCCTCCTGCCACGGCCCGGTCCACCGCCAGGCCGCCTCCGACGATCCGGCGTCGACGATCCACCCGACCCGTCTCGCCGAGACCTGCGGCAACTGTCACGCCGACCCCGAACTGGCCGCCGGTTCCGGCCTGCGTCTGGTGCAACCGATCGCCGCTTACACCGGCAGCATCCACGCCCGCGCCGTGGCGCGCGGAGAGCACGCGGCCACGTGCAGCGCCTGCCACGGCGCTCACGGCATCCTCCCGTCCGCCGATCCGGCCTCCAGCGTCCACCCGAGCCGCCTGCCGGAGACCTGCGGTGCCTGCCACGAGGCGGTCACCTCGGCCTTCGTCGAAAGCGTGCACGGCAAGGCGACGCTCAAGGGGATCCGCGAGTCCCCCACCTGCACCGACTGTCACGGCGAGCACGGCATCCTCGGGCCGGCCGACAAGGGCTCGCCGGTCTACGCCAGCAACGTGCCGCGATTGACCTGCGGCCGCTGCCACGGCGACCTGCGGGTCACCGACAAGTTCGGCATGAAGGCCGACGCCGTCACCGCCTTCGAGGACAGCTTCCACGGTCTCGCCTCGCGCACCGGCAGCGTCACCGTCGCCAACTGCGCCTCCTGCCACGGCGTGCACGACATCCTCCCGTCGTCGGACCCGCGCTCGCACATCGCGCCGGCGAACCTCGCCGCCACCTGCGGCACCTGCCATCCGGGCGCCGGCGACAGCTTCGCCATCGGCGCCGTGCACGTGCTGCCCCAGGACAAGGACTCCGCTCACCCGGCCGTCTACTGGGTCCGCCTGACGTACCTCTGGCTCATCTGGCTGGTGATCGGCGGCATGCTGCTGCACAACCTGATGGACTTCTGGCGCAAGGCGCGCTCGCCGATCCGGTTCCTCGACATCCCGAAGGAGGAGCGCCGGATCCGCATGCCGCTCGGCTTCCGCGTCGCCCACGCCCTGACGGCGGTCAGCTTCGTTCTGCTGGTCTGGAGCGGCTTCGCGCTCAAGTACCCGGACGGGTGGTGGGCGGCGCCGCTGCTCACCTGGGAAGGGAGCTTCGGCGTGCGCGGCTGGCTGCACCGCGGCGCCGCCCTGGTGATGCTGGGCGCCTTCGGCTTCCACTTCGTCCATCTGGCGCTCGACCGCCGCGCCCGCGCCTGCATCTTCGGCATGCTGCCCGGCCGCCACGACCTGATCGAGCTGCGCGACAAGGTGCTCTGGATGATCGGCCGGCGCCCGTCGCCGCCGCACTCGCCGGCGCTCAACTACGCCGAGAAGGCCGAGTACCTGGCGCTCGTCTGGGGGACGCTGGTGATGGCCGTCACCGGCTTCATCCTCTGGTTCGAGAACTGGTCGCTCGCCAACCTGCCCAAGTGGGCGAGCGACGTCGCCACCGTGGTGCACTTCTACGAGGCGATCCTCGCCAGCCTGGCGATCGTCGTCTGGCACTTCTACGCGGTGATCTTCGACCCGCTCGTCTACCCGCTCGACACCGCGCTGATCGACGGCCGCGAGGTGCCCGGGCGCACCGCCGAGCGGACCGCCTCGGCCATCGAGCCGAAGGAGCGCCGGCCGAAGGGCCCGGGGCCGGCGAAGCGGAGCTGAGCCGACCCGGTCCGGCGTCGCGCGGATAGGATCGCGCGATGCCGAACCGCCGCCTGCTCGCCTGGGTGGCCCTGCTCTACGCGGCGCAGGGCCTCCCCTACGGCGTCGTTCACAAGATCTGGCCGGTCTACTACCGCGCCCACGGCGTCTCGCTCACCGAGATCGGGCTGATGAGCCTGCTCGCCCTGCCGTGGTCCTGGAAGCCGCTCTGGGCGCCACTGGTCGACCGCTTCGGTGCGCGCCGCGCCTGGATCGTCCCCGGCCTCGGCGCTCTGGCGACGCTGGCGGCGCTGATGCCCTGGCTGCCGGCCGACCGCGTCGGGCCGCTGACCACCGCCTTTCTGCTCGCCTTCACCCTCTCTTCGGCCACCCAGGACATCGCCATCGACGCGTGGGCGGTCGACGTGGCGGCTGGCAGGAATCTCGGCTGGATCAACGGCGTGCGCGCCTCGGCCTTCCGCGTCGCGGTGATCGCCGCCGGCGGCGCCGCCCTGCTGGTGGCCGACCGCGCCGGTTGGCGTGCCGCCTGGTTTCTCGTCGCCGCCCTCTTCGCCCTGCTCGCCGCGGCGGCGCTCTTCGTCCCCGAGCCGCTGCGCGCCTCCGGAGAGGGGAGCGGCCGCCGCTCGACGCGCGAGCTGGTGCGCTCCTTCCTCGCCTGGCTGCTGCGCCGCGACATGCTGCCGCTCGCCCTCTTCGCCCTGCTGTTCAAGCTCGGCGACCAGGCGATCGCGCGGATGACCGAGACCTTCTGGGTCGATCGCGGCATGAGCCTCTCGGAGATCGCCCTGGTGTCGAACACCCTCGGCCTCGGGCTGACCATCACCGGGGCGCTGGCCGGCGGCGCGCTGCTGAGCCGCATCGGGCTGTTCCGCGGCCTGCTCTGGATCGGCCTGGCCCAGCTCGCCTCGAACCTCGTCTACGCGGCGGTGGCCGCCTTCGACCTGCCGCGCCAGAGCATCTACTTCGCCTCCGCCTTCGAGAACTTCAGCCAGGGGCTCGGCACCGCGGCGCTGCTCGCCTTCCTCACCGCCTGCTGCCGGCCGCAGAACGCCGCCACCGAGTACGCCCTGCTGTCGGCCCTCTTCGCCTTCTCGCGCGAGATCGCCGGGGCGGCGTCCGGCTTCGGCGCCGAGAAGATGGGCTACGCCGGCTTCTTCGCCTTCACCGCCCTGCTCGCCGTGCCCGCGCTGCTGCTGCTGCCGTGGCTGCGGCCGCAGATCGCCACCGCCGGGCTCGCCGCGACCGGCGGGAAGCCGGACACGGCGCTGCTAGACTGACGACGAAACGGCGCGACAGAGGCAGCGAGGAGCGGAGGAACCATGAGTGACGTCGCCTGGCAGCATGCGGTGGAGACCCTGCGCCCGCACGTGGTCCGGATCTCGACGCCGGAGCATTCGGGAACCGGCTTCCTCTTCGCCTACGCCGCCGGCGGCGGCATCTGCGGCATCGCCACCGCGGCCCACGCGCTCGCCCAGGCGTCGCTCTGGGAGCAGCCGATCCGCCTCGAGCACGCGGCGAGCGGCACGGAGCGGCTGCTGCGGCCGGACGACCGCTCGATCGTGGTGGACGAGAAGACCGACACCGCGGCGCTGGTCTTCCTGCGCGACGACTTTCCGCTCCCCGAAGACGTGCTGGTGAGCACCCCCGAGGAGGTCAACTACCGGGTCGGCGTCGAGATCGGCTGGGTCGGTTTCCCCTCCGTGGCGCGCACCCAGCTCTGCTTCTTCTCCGGCCGCATCAGCGCCTGGCTCGAGCAGGAGCAGTCCTACCTCGTCGACGGGGTGGCGATCAGCGGCGTCTCGGGCGGGCCGGCCTTCCACGTCGACGAGGAGGGCCGCCCGGTGCTGCTCGGCGTCGTCTCGGCCTACCTGCCGAACAAGGCGGCCGGCGGCTCGCTGCCCGGCGTCTCGGTGGTCCAGCACATCGGCCACCTCGAGAAGTGGGTGGTCAGCCTGCGCTCGCTCGAGCAGGGTTCCGCAGGCACCGCCGAAGTCGCCGGCTGAGCTCAGCCGAGCGAGGAGAGCAGCGCGCCGGCCGCGGTGCGGAAGGGGTCGCTCCAGGCGTGGCCGCCGGCGAAGGTCAGCGTCTCCGCGGCGATCCCCAGCACCGCGAGCCGCCGGAGGTCTTCGGCCAGCTTCGCTGCGGAGTACCACTCGTCGCCGTCGCCGCGCGCCAGCAGCACGCGCGGCGGCGGCGACGGACGGGGCGCCTCCGGCGTCGCCAGTTCGGGCGGCACGTCGCCGCCGAGGGTCACCACCGCCGCGACCTCGTGCGCCCCGAGCAGTGCCGTGCGCCAGGCCATCGACGCCCCCTGCGAGAAGCCGGTGAGCGCCACCGGCAGGGGGCGCCCGAAGCGGCCGCGCACCTGGTCGAGCACGCGGTCGACGTAGGCGACATTGTCGGCGATCGCCTCCTCGCGCAGCTCGCGCGTCATCCAGCCGCGCAGCACCCGCTCGCCGCGCCGGTCGTAGAAGGCGTGCAGCGCGTCGACGGCCACCAGCGCCCAGTCGTCGAGGCCGGGGATCGTCCGCAGCTCGGCGAGGTGGATCCCGGCGCTCTCCGCGTAGCCGTGAAAACCGACCAGGATGCCGCGCGGCGCCCCGGCCGGCGGCCGCGCCCACCAGCGGCCGTGGGTCGGCGTCGCGACGACGCCGCTGACGAGCTCCTCCGCCCCGGCCGTCACAGGGCGTACTGCGCCAGGATCATGGCGACGAGGCCGACAGTGAAGCCCCACGCGGCGCCGTGCTTGCCGGAGCGCGCCAGGGTTTCGGGGATGAGCTCGGCGAGCACCAGGTAGATCATCGCCCCGGCGGCGAAGCCGAGCCCGTAAGGCAGCAGGCGGCGGCTCCACTCGACGAGCAGGACGGCCGGCACGACGGCGAGCGGCTGCGGCAGCGAGGAGAGGACGGAGAAGCCGAAGCAGCGCCAGAAGCCGACGCCGGAGGCGGCCATCGGAAGGCTGATCGCCAGCCCCTCGGGGATGTTGTGGATGGCGATCGCCAGGGCGATGAAGATCCCCAGCTCGGTGTCGCCCGAGCCGTAGCCGACCCCGACCGCGATCCCCTCGGGGAAGCTGTGAACGAACATGGTGGCGAGGATCAGCAGCGCCTTGCGCGCGCCGGCGCCCGAGAGGCCGGCGAACTCGAGGTCGCGCCCTTCGAGGCGACTGTCGGCAAGCCAGAAGAAGAAGGCGCCGAGCAGGAAGCCGACCGCCAGCTGGCCGGCCTCGCCGTTGGCGACGCCGGGAGCGATCAGGTCGAGGAAGGAGACGGCGACCATCATCCCGCCGGCCACCGCGAAGCCGGCGCCGAGGATCTTCTCCGGCACGTGGCGGGTAAAGAGGACCGGGATCGCCCCGAGGCCGGTGGCCAGCATGGTCACCACCCCGGCGATCACCGCCGGCACCAGCGCCCCGTTGACCTCCCCGTTCAAGGTGCCACCCGATTCGGCAAGCCCCACGGCCCGGCAGCGCTCACTTCCCGATCCCGGGCCATGCGGACGATTCTGCCTCGCCCCGGCCCGCCGCGTCGAGCCT
>CAYYIK010000071.1:0-10098 GCA_964471955.1 uncultured Thermoanaerobaculia bacterium
CCAACGCCCGGCCGCCACCCCGGCAGGGGCGCCACCCCGGCAGGGGAGCGGCCGGGGTCCACCCGGCGGAAAGCGGCGGCGTTCGGAGAGAATCCGCCCCATGCCCGAGCTACCGGAGGTCGAAGTGCTGCGTCGCAGCCTCGAGCTGCGCCTGATCGGCCGGCGCATCGAGCGCGTCGAGGTGCGCTCCCCGACGCTGCGCGAGCCGCTCGACCGCAGGACCTTGCGGCGCCGCCTGGAGGGGCAGACGATTCTCGGCCTGCGGCGGCGCAGCAAGTACCTGCTGATCGACGTCGAGGCGGGCTCGACCCTGGTGATTCATCTCGGCATGAGCGGCCGCCTGACCCTGGCGCCGGCCGGCCTGCCGGCCGAGTCGCACGAGCACCTGGCGCTCGCTCTGGCGGGCGACGAGCGGCTCCGCCTGCGCGACCCGCGGCGCTTCGGAGTCGCCTTCGCGGCAGCCACCGCCGGGCTGCTCGAACGGGATCCCCACTTCGTCCGCCTCGGTCGCGAGCCGCTCTCGCCGCCGGTCACCGGCGGCGAGCTGGCGGCCCTGGCGACCGGGGGCCACGGTCCGGTCAAGACCTTTCTGATGGACGCGGGCCGGCTGGTCGGGGTGGGCAACATCTACGCCACCGAGTCGCTCTTCCGGGCCGGCATCCATCCCGCCCGCTCGGTGGCCCGCATCGGCGCCGGGCGCTGGGAGCGGCTCGCCGGGGCGGTCGTCGAGGTGCTCGAGCAGGCGATCCGCGCGGGGGGCACGACCCTCAACGACTTCGCCGACGGCGCCGGCCAGCCCGGTTACTTCCAGGTCTCGCTCGCGGTCTACGGCCGCGAGGGCGAGCCCTGCCCTCGCTGCGGCGGGCGCATCCGCCGCCTGCAGCAGTCGGGGCGCAGCACCTTCTACTGCCCCGCCTGCCAGCGCTGATCGAGATGCGCCCGCCACCCCGGTAGGATCGGGGAATGCAACCGGTCGCACTCGGAGTGGCAGGGGGGACGGGCTCGGGCAAGACGACCGTGGCGCGCGCGATTCTCGAAGCGGTCGGCGCCGAGCGGATCGCCTTCCTCGCCCAGGACAACTACTACCGCCAGGTCGACTGGGAGAACCCCGAGCAGCTGGCCGGCTACAACTTCGACCACCCCGAGGCGATCGACACGCCGCTTCTCGTCGAGCACCTGGCGGCGCTCAAGGCGGGGCGCGCCATCGACCTGCCGGTCTACGACTTCGTCCATCACCGGCGCACCGAGCGCTCGGTGCGGGTCGAGCCGCGGCCGGTGATCCTGGTCGAAGGGATCCTCCTCTTCGCCGAGCCGGCGATCCGCGCGCTGCTCGACTTCAAGGTCTTCGTCGATACCGACGCCGACGTCCGGCTGGTGCGCCGGATCCGCCGCGATCTCGCCGAGCGCGGGCGCGAGGTCGCCGACGTGCTGCGCCAGTACATGACCACCGTCCGCCCGATGCACCTCGAGTTCGTCGAGCCCTCCAAGCGCTGGGCCGACGTCATCGTCCCGGAGGGAGGCGAGAACCGGGTGGCGCTCGGCATGGTGGCGGCGCGCGTCGAGCAGCTGCTCGACGCCGCCGAGCGCCGCGCCGCCGGCTGAGAGACCCGCGCCTCCTCAGAAGGGCCAGAAGAGCGGGATCAGCAGGCTCGACATCCCCCAGAACAGCAGATTCAGCGGAATGCCGGCCTTGAGGAAGTCCCCGTAGCGATAGTTGCCGGCGCCGTAGACCATGGCGTTGGTCTGGTAGCCGATCGGAGTCACGAAGCCGTTCGAGGCGGCGAACGTGATCGCCATGACCATCGGCTTCGGGTCGACGCCGAGCGCCGCCGCCGTCGACAGGGCGACCGGCAGCATGAGGACGGCCGTCGAGGCGTTCGAAAGCATCTCGGTGAGGATCATGGTCGCCAGGTAGAGCAGCGACAGCGCGACCCACGGGCCGCCGTCGACGCCCCGTTCGGCGAGCCACCGACCGAACTGATCGGCGAGGCCCGACTTCTCGACGGCACCGCCGAGCGGGATCGTCGCCGCGAGGAGGAAGAAGACCGACCACTGCACCGACCGGTAGACCCGCTGCACCTTGACCGTGCGGCTGGCGAGCAGCAGCACGACGCCGACCAGCGCCGCGGTGAGAATGTTGACTCCGAAGACTGCCGACGAGACCACGACACCGACGAGCGTGAGGGCGTGCAGCCACCAGCGCCGGTGCAGGCGCAGGCGCAGATCGATCTCCTGCAGCGGCAGAAAGTCGTCGAGTTTGTACAGCTGCTCGACGGCGCGGCGGGGACCGAACACCAGCAGGGTGTCCCAGCGCCGCAGCGAGATGTGTCCGAGCTTCTCGCGAATCGACTCGCCGGCGCGCGACAGGGCGAGGACGAAGGCGCCGAAGCGGCGGCGGAAGTCGATCTCCCGCAGCGACATCCCTTCGAGAGTCGAGGCCGGCGAGAGCTGCATCTCGGCGAGGATGTTCTGCTGGTCGGCCAGCTCGGCGTCGGTCAGCTTGATGTCGGAGAGCAGCAGCAGCCCCTGCTGCTCCTTGAAGGTGACGATGTCCTGCATCGAGCCGCGCACGATCAAGGCGTCACCCGGCTCGATCGGCGTCGAGCGCAGGTCGAAGGCGATCTTGCGGGAATCCCGCTGGATTTCGAGGACGTTGAGGAAGTACCGGTCGCTGATGCGCGCGTCGACCACGGTGCGGCCGACCAGCGGCGAGGAGGCGGGCACGCGGACTTCGGTGAGGTAGGTCGCGAGCTGGTACTTCCCCGTGAGACTCGCCGGGTCGCCGCGGTCGGGCAGCCGGCGCACGAGCAGCAGGTTGTAGGCCATGCCGGCGGCGAAGTAGAAGACGCCCATGCGCAGGAACTCGAACATCGAAAAGGGCGCCAGGCCGCGGTCGGCGGCCAGCGACGAGACCAGAATGTTGGTCGACGTGCCGATCAGCGTGCAGGTGCCGCCGAAGATCGCCGCGTAGTTGAGCGGCAGCAGCAGGCGGGACGGGCTGGCCCGCATCTGCTTGGCGAGCTGGATGGCGACCGGGATGAACATCGCGATCGCCGCGGTGTTGTTGATGAACATCGACAGCACGCCGGTCACGCCGAACAGCAGCGCCACCTGGAGTCCGGTGTGGCCGCGCGACCAGCGGGTGATCCGGTGCCCGACCTGGGCGACGACCCCGCTCTCCGAGATCGCCTCCGAGAGGACCATCATCATCAGAACGGTGAGCACGGCCGGGTCGGAGAACCCCCGGGTCGCCTCGGCGAGGGAGATCTGACCGCTGACCAGCAGGGTGGCCAGGACGACGAGAGCCACCACCTCGACGGCCATCCACTCGAGCGCCGCGGCGAGGAGCATGAACGCCAGGAGGGCGACCAGGAGGAGCGGGGCGGACATGGACGCGGCAGTCTACGTTACGATCCCCCCATGGCTCGCTACGTCCTGGAGGTGGCCGGCCGCTTCGAGGCCGCGCACCACCTGACCTCCTGGCGGGGGGCCCCGGAGCCGGTGCACGGCCACAGCTGGAGGGTGGTCGCCCGGCTCGAAGCGGATCGGCTCGACGAGGAGGGGATGGCGTTCGACTTCGTGGTCGTCCGCCAGGCACTCGACCGGATCGTGGCGCGCTTCGACCACCGGGACATCAACTCCGTGCCGCCCTTCGACGCACTCTCGCCGACGACCGAACGGCTGGCGGAGTGGATCTTCGGCGAGCTGCGGCGGGAACTCGGCGCCGCGGTGCCGCTGATCGCGGTGACCCTCTTCGAGGGGCCGGACGCCAGCGCCACGTTCGTCGGCGGAGCGCAGGCGTGAGCGGCCGCCGGGCGCCGCTGCTGCTGGCCGGCGCGCTGGCGCTCGGGACGCTCATCGCCGGTTGCCGGCCGACCGAGCCCGAAGTCGCCACCTTCGAGGCGGCACCGGCGTACCTCGAACTCGCCTTTCCGCAGATGCGCGAGATCGAGCTGCGCCTCGAGCCACTCACACCCCTGCCCGCCGGAGCGGACGACGGCGAGACGCCGATCGTCTTCGTCCACCTCCTCGACGAGCCCGGTTCGGTGGTGCGCACCTTCGACCACCCCCTGCCGGCCCCCTGGACGCCCGGGCGGCCGATCGTCTGGAGCGTGCGGATCCACCAGTCGGCGCTCGGCGAGCCGCTCGAGCCCGGCGAGTACCTGCTCACGGCGGGAGTCCACCGCGGCGACCGTCGCTTCGCCCTGCGCACGGCCAGCGAGCGGGTGGCCCGACTCGAGTACCGGATCGCGACGGTCCACGTGCCCGCCGAGGCGGAGGGCGGACGGGTACCGCTGGCGCGCTTCTCCGGCGACTGGCTGCCGCCAGAAGCGGGGGTCGACCGGCAGATCCTCGCCCGCCGCGCGCTCGCCGCCGGCGCTGTCGGCACGCTGCAGTTCGGGCCGGTCGAGCGCACCGGCCGCATCCTGCTCGGTCTGGTGATCCCCGAGAGCGCGGGTCCGGCGGCCCGCCTGGAGGTCCTCGACGGAGCCGGTCAGCCGAAGGTGCGCATCGGTTCCACCTGCGGCGGCGGACAGCCCGAAATCGCCGGTACCGGCCGCTTCGACGTCGAGCTCGAAGTCGCGCCGGCGGCCGGCGCGCGCATCTGCGAGATCACCATCGCCCCGAACTTCCGGTTCACCTCGTCCGAGAGCGCGCAGGCGACCTCGGTGCGACTCGAAGTCCTCGCCTGGGAACCCGACGAAGATGGCGCGGCCGGCTGATCCGCTGCTGCGCCCGCGACCGGCGCGCTACCTCGCCGGACTGCGGCCGCCGCTCGACGACCTGCGCGGCGAGATGCGCCGCTTCGCCGCCGAGGCGGGATGGCCGGTCACCGATCCGGACGTGGCGCGACTGTGGGAGACGCTGGCGGCCGGCGCGCCCGCGGGCCGGGTGCTCGAGATCGGAACCGGCATCGGTTTCGGCACGCTCCATCTGGCGCGCGGGGCGCGTGAGGGGCGCGTTCTCGGCATCGACTGCGATCCGGCCGCGCTGGCGCACGCCGCGGTCTTTCTCGAGCGGGCGGGCGTCTCCGGACGGGTCGAACTCGTCCCCGGCCGGGCGCTCGACCTGCTCCCCGGACTCGCCGGGCCGTTCGACCTGGTGGTGATCGACGCCGACCCGCTTGAGGCCCGCCGCTGCCTCGACCTGGTCGTGCCGCTCGTCGCGGTGGGGGGGCGGATCGCCGTCGACCGGCTGCTGCTCGACGGCCGGGTGGCCGACCCGGCGCTGCGAGCGGATTCCGATCCACAGGCCATGGCGCTCGAGCGATTCAATCCCTACTTCACCATCTACCCCCAGCTCGCCTCGGTCCTGTTGCCGATCGGCCAGGGCGTCGGTCTGGCGACCAAGCGTCGCGAGACGCTGCGCGAGCTGGGCGGCCCGTTCTGAGGAGATCGCAGCGATGGAGTCCGGCCGTCCGAAGCCGTTCCCCGACCCCGGCGGGTCGCGACGCAGCGCGGCGATCGAGAGCCTTCCGGGTGCCCGGCTCAACGTCGGTTGCGGCAGGTTTCCGCTCGCCGGCTGGGTCAACCTCGACATCCAGGACCTGCCCACCGTCGACCGCGTGGTCGACATCCGGGACGGCCTGCCGTTTCGCGACGCGGCGGCGGTCTATGCCGAACACTTTCTGGAGCACCTGACCTTCACCGAGGGGCTCGCCTTCCTGCGCGCCGCTCACGGCGCGCTCGCGCCCGGCGGCCGGCTGCGCCTGTCGACCCCCAACCTCGAGTGGGTCTGGGCGACCCATTCCCCCGCCTGGCCGGAAGAGCGGGAGGCGCGGCGACGGGGGTTCGTCGCCAATCGCGCCTTCTACGGCTGGCAGCACCGTTTTCTCTGGACGCACGCCCTGCTGGCGGGAGCGCTGTCCGCCTGCGGATTCGAGGATGTCGAGTTCCGCTCGTACGGCGAGAGCGCCGATCCGTCGCTCTGCGGTCTCGAACAGCACGATCGCTATCCGGATTCGCCGGACCTGCCGCACGTGCTCATCGTCGAGGGGCGCCGGGGGGACTTCGATTCCCGGCGGCTCGATGCCCTCCTCGCAGAGGCCCACGAGAGCTTCCTCGATCACCTGAAGGGGTGACCGGTCGCGGCGCGCGGCCGGCGGATCGCGGGCCGGGCCCGCTCAGTACTTGACCGTGCAACCGTACGGGCGGGTGGAGGGGGTGGCCACCGGCTGTCCGGCGGCGATCGCCGTGACCGCCGCGTCGACGTAGTTGAGCCGCTCGGAGGGTGCCCTGCTCCCCCGCGGATCGTCGTCGATGGCGCCCATGTAGGCGATCGTCCCCTTGTCGATGACGAACATGTGCGGCGTCGTGCGGGCGCCCCAGGCACGGCCGGTGGCGCCGTCCGGATCGGCGAGCACCGGATAGGTGATCCCCCGCTCGGCGAGAAACTCCTTCCAGGCCGCCACGTCGAGGTGATCGCCGTGGCCGGGGCGGGTCGAGTTGACGGCGAGCCAGACGACCTCCGGGTGACGCGTGGCCGTGGTCTGCATCGTCTTCTCGTCGGCGTGGCGCAGCGAGAACGGACAGTTGGGATTGATCCACTCGAGCACCACCGTGCGGTCGGCGAAGCTCGACAGGGAGACCTCGTTGCCGTCGAGGTCACGCAGGCGGAAGTCGGGTGCCGGCTGGCCGACGGCGACCTCGGCGAGCGAGGGCCCGGTGCAGGCGAGCAGCAGCAGGGCGAGAGCGGGGAGCAGCGGGCGCCACGAAGTGCGGGACATCGTCGATCTCCTGTTTCGGGATGGGCGGATCAGCGCCCCCGCCGACGGCGACGGGCGGCGAGGACCAACAGCAGAATCGCGGTGGAGAATCCTGCAATCCAGAGCGGCCGGCGGGTCGCTGCGGCGGCGCCGGGGGCCGGCGGCAGCTCGAGGTCGAGCTGGCCGGTCCACGCTTCGATCCCGCCAATCGCCAGGCCGGTGGCGGTCCAGTCGAAGGTGATGCGCTCCGGCATCGGCCGGGTGAGGTCGACCGGGGAGATCGGCACTTCGAACGCCGGCCCGGCCGCCGCGGCGCGCAGGCGCGGGCGACCGAAGCGGAAGGCCCGGTGCGGCGCGAAGAAGAGATCCGGCTGACGCAGTTCGAGACCGGCGGCGGTGAAGTCGAGGACCAGGTGGAGACCGCCCCCCTCACCGCGGGCGATCCGGCCCGCCACCGTCGGCGCGTCCGCGCCCGATACCCGCCGGGGCAGGCGGTCCCGCCATGCCGCCAGTCGGGGCGCATCTCGCGCGTCGTCCCGTGCCGCCTCGGCGAGCGGCAGCGCGAGCGTCAGCTCGGCGCGATAGGGGATGCAGGTCGCGGCGCAGACGAGGTAGTCGAGCCTCGCGGCGAGTGACAGGATCCCGGCGGCGTCGGGGGCGATCCTCGCGTCGACCGGGTAGATGACCTCCCCTTCGTAGCCGAAGGCGACGAGATCTCCCGGCAGATCGAAGCGGTGGGGGGCCGGGTAGCGCAGCGCGACCTCGCGCAGCGGCGTCTCCTCCGGCAGCGTCAGCTCCGGCGGATAGCCGGCGTCGCCGGCGTCGAGCCAGTAGACGTGCCAACCCGGGGCGAGCACGAATTCGATGCCGAGTCCGGCCGGTCCACCGGGCGCCGCGGCCGCCAGGGAAGAGACCAGCCGGACCTTCGCCTCCGGCGTCTCGGACCAGGGACCCTCGGTCGCGCCGAGCGGAGCGGCGGCGAGCGGCGCGAGGGCGGCGGCGAGGCAGACGAGACGTCGCATCGCCGCGAATCCTATTCGACCGCGGTGGGTGGCGGGTCACTGGGTAGACTGCGCAGCATGGCCGCCTCCCGCTCGCGCCGCGTATTGCGCTCCGTCGCCGTCATGCTGCTCCTGCTCGTCGTCACCGTGGTGGCGCTTGCCCTCTGGCTGCGCGGCGGCGGGCGCGCCCGCCGCTCGGGCGAGGCGACCCTGGCCGGGCTGGCGGAACCCGCGCGGGTGCGCTTCGATGGCGCCGGCGTCCCGGCGATCACCGCCGGCTCGGCGCGCGACGCCGCCGCGGCGCTCGGCTGGCTGCACGCCAACGACCGCCTCTTTCAGATGGAGCTGTCCCGCCGCGCCGCGGTCGGACGCCTGGCCGAGCTGCTGGGCGAGCGCGCGATCGGTTTCGACCGTCGCCTGCGCCAGCTCGGCTTCCCCGCGACGGCCGAGCGCCTGCTCGCCGCCGCGTCGCCCGAGACGCGCCAGCTGCTCGACGCCTACGCCGCCGGCGTCAATGCCTGGATCGGGCAGCGCGGCGGCGACCTGCCGCCGGAGTACCGGCTGCTGCGCCAGCGCCCGGAGCCGTGGCGGCCGATCGACAGCGTCGGCATCATCCTGGTCATGGCGCGCGAGCTCTCCCCCGTGCTGCGCCCGCCGGAGGAGGACCACTTCCGGCTCCTGCGCGCCTTCGGAGCCGAGAGCGCCCGCGAGCTGGCCGGTGACGCCGACGCGGTGATTTTCGACGAGGTGATCGAGATGGCCGCCCGCCTGGCACCCCGCCGCGAGGCCGTGGGGGAGCGCCCCGAGGGGAGTGGCCTCGGCTCGAACAACTGGGCGGTGGCGCCGGCGCTCAGCGCCAGCGGCCGGGCGCTGCTCGCCAACGACCCCCACCTCGGCCTCGCCCTGCCGAACGTCTGGTACCAGGCCGGCATCGCCGCCCCCGACTATCGCGCCATCGGCATGACGCTCCCCGGTTCGCCCGGGATCGTGCTCGGGCGCGGCGAGCGGGTCGCCTGGGCGTGCACCAACCTCTACGTCGACGACGTCGACGTCTTCTTCGAGGAGCTGGATCCGACGGGCAACAGGGTGCGCCGCGGCGACGGCTGGCTGCCGATCACCACGACCGTCGACACGATCCGGGTGGCCGGCGGCGAGTCGGTCGAGGTGAACGTGCGCGCGACCGATCGGGGACCGCTCCTCGAGGCCGATCCGGAGCGCGGTCTGCCGGCGCGTTCGATCGCCTGGACCGGCTGGGAAGGGGGGGATCAGCTCGCCGCCTTCGTGGCGCTGGCGCGCGCCCGCTCGGTGGCGGACCTGCCGGGGGCGGTGGCGCCCTTTTCATTTCCGGCGCAGAACCTCGTCGCCGCCGACGCCGACGGCGGCATCCTCTGGACACCGCTCGGCCGCGCTCCCGACCGCTTCGGCTGGGATGGACGGCTGCCGGCGCCGGGCTGGCGCCCCGATGTCGGCTGGCACGGCCTGATCCCGGCCGACCGCAACCCGGTGCTGCGCGACCCGGAGGCGGGCGCGATCGTCACCGCCAACAGCTTCCTGCCGGTCGAACAGCCTGCCTGGTTCGAGGGGGACTTCGACACGCCGTACCGCATGGAGCGGATCCGCCAGCGGCTGGTCGCGCGCGGCGACTGGAGCGTCGAGTCGCTCGCCGCCCTGCAGCGGGACACGGTGTCGCTCTGGGCGCGCGAGTGGGTGGCGCATCTGCCCGGCGACTTCGACGGGGACGCCGGCCGCGCGGCCGCGGCGCTGGCGGCCTGGGACGGCGACATGGCGGCGGCGGGAGCGGCGACCCTGTTCGCCCTGGCCGAACGCGAGCTGGCCCGGGCCGTCTTCGAGGACGAGGCCGAGCAGGCCGGGCTGCCGCGCTTCGGCACCCGCTGGCGGATCTCCCGCCTGCTGGCCGGCGGAATGTCGGAGGCCTGGTTCGACGACGTCGCGACCGCGGAGCAGGAGGACCGGCGGGCGATCCTCGGCGCCGCCCTGGCGGCGGCCTGGCGGGAGGGGGTGCGGCGCTGGGGCGAGCGGGTCGAAGAGTGGCCCTACGCCGCCATCCACACCCTGACGCTCAACCACCCGCTCGATGCGCTGCCGCTGGTGGGCGGCTGGTTCCGCCGCGGCCCCTACGAGCTGCCCGGTTCGTCGACCACCGTCAACGCGCTCGGCGGCCCCTGGCGCGACGGCGCGATCGACATCGCCTACGGCCCTTCGATGCGCCTGGTCACCGACGCCGGCGACCCGGCGACCACCCTCGCCATCCTGTCCGGCGGCCAGGCCGGCCACCCGGCCGACCCGCATTACGCCGACCAGATCGCCGACTGGATCGCCGGCCGCCTCCGCCCCGTCCCCTGGACCGACGAAGCCATCGAAGCCGCCACC
>CAYYIK010000071.1:10198-16904 GCA_964471955.1 uncultured Thermoanaerobaculia bacterium
CGCCGGCCGCCTCCGCCCCGTCCCCTGGACCGACGAAGCCATCGAAGCCGCCACCGTCTCGCGGCTCACCCTGCAACCGGCGAGAGGGGACTGACTCGAAGGACCGCGCAGGTGGCTTCTAGTCGCAGTCGTCGGCGCGGAAATTGACGTTCAGGCGGTAGAGCACGGGGACCGGCCTGCCGTCGAGCTGACCCGGCTCGAACTTCCAGTCGCGCACGGCCTCGAGAGCGGCGACCGCGAGGATCGGATCGACGTCCGCCGTGAACCGCGGCGAGATGAGACGGCCGGTCGGTTCGATCAGGACGTCCACGAAGACCGTCTGCTGGACGCATTCCAGCTTCTTGGCCAGAGGATACTGAGGCTGCGGACCCTCGATCTTCTTCGGGGGCGTGGGCTTGCCGCTGCCTTCGCTGGACGGCCTCGAGTCCGTGGCGCCGAGCAACCTGTCCCACTCGGCCTCGTCGCCGGGCGCAGGCGCGGTGCGCGCCCGATACTCGTCACTATCGAAGAATTCTCCGGCCGTCCCGAATGGAGCGAACTCGAAGCGCGTGAGGTCGGGGCGCAGCGAGAGCGCGACTTGCCAGTCCCAGGCCGCCGCGTCGGCGTTGCCGAGCCCGGCCTCCGCCAAGGCTCGCAGGGCGACGGCGCTCGCCAGCCAGCGGGCGGAATCGGGCCCTGACTGGATGTATCGGAGCATGTTCACGACGACGCGATCCGCGTCACGCCGTGCGGCCTTCCAGCGGCCGGCGCGCAGGTCCTCGTCGACCCCCTGCAGGGTCGCCTGCCAGACCTCCGGGCTCGCGGCGCTGCGGCTGCCCGCGGACTGTGCCACTGCCGGGCCGACTCCCGAGGACAGGGCTAGCGCGAGCGCGAAGCCGAGGCAGCGGGTTGCCCTCATCGCCTGCATGGAACTCCTGGCCCCGGCTCTATCGCCGGCGGCCGAGGCGGCGGCGGGGGACGTGTTCGACGTAGGGCTCGACGCCGGGGGTGGTGCAGCGGGCGAGCGGGTGGCCGATGGCGCGTTCGATCTCGCGCACCATCTCCTTGTTCATCCAGGTGGCGACGGTCGAGACCAGGCCGGTCGCCTCGCCGCGCGCCGTGCGGCCGGCGCGATGGATGTAGTCCTCGACGGTCTCCGGGATGTCGTAGTTGACCACGTGCCGGATGACGGGGATGTCGAGACCGCGCGCCGCGACATCGGTGGCGACGAGGATCCGGTGGCGCCCCTCGCGGAAGCCCGACAGCGCTTCGAGCCGCTCGCGCTGCGACAGGTCCGAGTGCAGGCGCTCGACCGGGTGCCCCTCGCGCTCGAGGATGCGGAAGAGCCACTCGGCGTCCGAGCGCCGCCGCACGAAGACCAGCGTCGGCCCGAGCTCGTGATTGAGCAGCGAGTGGATGGCCGCCCGCTTGTTGTCGACGTCGACCAGGTAGAGCCGGTGAGTGATGCCGGAGGCGGTGCGCCCGGGCGGCGTGATGTCGACCCGCACCGGATCGGTGAGGAATCGGCGCGCCAGCCGCTCGACGTCCGCCGGCATGGTGGCCGAGAACATCATCGTGTGGCGCTGCTTGGGCAGGTGCTCGAGCACCTTGTGGATCTGCGGCATGAAGCCGAGGTCGAGCATGTGGTCGGCCTCGTCGAGGACCAGCTCGCGGACCTTGTCCAGCCGGACCGTGCCCCGTTCGAGGTGGTCGAGCAGGCGGCCCGGCGTGGCGACCACGATGTCCGGCTTCTTGCGCAGCTCGTCCATCTGGTGGCGGATGTTGAGGCCGCCGATCAGCGAGACGGCGCGCATCCGGCGGCTGGCGCCGAAGTAGTCGAAGAAGGCCTTGGTCTGCAGGGTGATCTCGCGCGTCGGCGAGAGCACGAGGCCGGTCACCCCCTTGCCCGGCACGAGCCGCTGGATCATCGGGAGGGCGAAGGCGGCGGTCTTGCCCGAGCCGGTCTCGGCCAGGCCGACTACGTCGCTGCCGGCGAGGGCGGTCGGGATGATCGCCGCCTGGATCGGTGTCGGATGCGTCCAGCCGAGCTCGTCGACGGCCAGGCGCAGCTCGGGGGTCAGCTGCAGGTCGTCGAAGCTCCGGTCGGTCTCGGGGACGGGGTGCTGCGGGAGGGAAGCTTGCTTCATTCGGCGGCGATTCTATGCGCTTTCGTCGAACAGCCCCGCCTGCGGACCCTCGGCGAGCTCGTCGAGGAAGTTCGACACCCCGACGCCGGCCAGCCGGTAGCGGGTCTCCGGGGGCTCGGCGAAGCGGTCGAGCAGCGCCCGGGCGACCGCTCCCAGCTCTCCGGCGTCGGCCGGCGGGCGGGCAGGAGTGACCCGCCGCGTCAGCACCCGGAAGTCGGCCGTCTTGAGCTTGACCGTCACCGTGCGCGCCTGCCGGCCGCCGCGCCGGACGATCTCCCAGACCTTCGCCGCCGCCGCGTCGATCTCGGGCCCGAGCGCCGCCAGCGGGCGGTCGTCGGGGAAGGTGTCCTCGCAGGAGACCGACCGGCGGGGGCGGTCGGGACGCACCGGACTCTCGTCGATGCCGACCGCCAGTTGCGCCAGGCGCAGGCCGAACCGGCCGAAGCGGCGCTCGAGCTCGCGCGGTTCGCAGCGGCGCAGGTCGCCGACCGTGGCGAGGCCGAGCTCGGCCAGGGCCGCCTCGGTCGAACGCCCCACCCCCGGCAAGCGGCCGACCGGCAGGGGCGCGAGGAACGCCTCGACCTCGTGCGGCCGGATGACGAAGAGGCCGTCGGGCTTGCGCCAGTCGGAAGCGATCTTGGCCAGGAACTTGTTGGGCGCCACGCCCGCCGAGGCGGTCAGGCCGGTTTCGGCGCGGATGGCGGCCCGGATGGCCCGCGCCGTGGCGGTGGCGGTCGGCAGGCCGGTCTTCTCGGCCGTGACGTCGAGGTAGGCCTCGTCGAGGCTGAGCGGCTCGACCAGGTCGGTGTGGCGCAGGAAGATGCCGCGGATCTGGCGGGAGACCTCGCGGTAGCGCGGGAAGTCGGGGGGGACGAAGATCGCCTGCGGACAGAGCCGCTCGGCGCGCAGCGCCGGCATGGCCGAGCGGATCCCGAAGCGCCGCGCTTCGTAGGAGGCGGCGCAGACCACCGAGCGCGCCCCCTTCCAGGCCACCACCACGGGGCGGCCCGCCAGCTCCCGCCGATCGCGCTGCTCGACCGAAGCGTAGAAGGCGTCCATGTCGACATGGACGATCTTGCGCGGCGCGCTCACGGCCCGGACGAACGGCCGGCCGGCCCGGCCAGATCCTCGGCGCGCAACGGCGTGACGGCGACCGACTTCCAGCGCGCCAGGGTGACTTCGCCGGGAGGCTGGCCGCGGCGCTTCGAGACGTCGGCGCCGCGGCAGGCGTGCACCGCGACCCGCCCGGCGTGGCGCGCCTTCGAGTAGCCGGCGGCGAGCGCCGCGGCGAAGCGTTCGGTCTCGCGCGGCAGCCGGTCGACCCCGTCCGGATTGCGCACCACC
Organism: uncultured Thermoanaerobaculia bacterium; assembly: GCA_964471955.1. Taxonomy (GTDB): domain Bacteria; phylum Acidobacteriota; class Thermoanaerobaculia; order Multivoradales; family JAGPDF01; genus JACTMI01. The sequence goes on from CAYYIK010000071.1 coordinate 13,669, forward strand.
ACGTGCGAGCCCGAGTCGCCGGCGAGGTGGAACCAGAAGTCGCCCGGGGCGCACAGCTGGAGCGAGAGCTGGTCGTTGTCGTCGGCCGACTTGCCGACGAGCACCGTGAAGCCGTCGGGGGAGACGAATCGGCGGGCGATACGGCGGCCGCGGAAGATCCCCTGTTCGGGGTCCGACGGGGGCGGGGGGGTGCGCGACATCGTCGGAAGCGCACGGTATCACCCTCGGGCAGGCGGCCAAGACCCTTGAAACAAAGAGGTTGTCGGCATCCGGCCGGCCCGGCTGATAGAGTCCGCCGGGTTCGGCGCGCCCCTTTCCGGGTGCCCCCGGCCGCGCGGGCCCGACAAGGCCCCGGCCGGCACTTCCGAGAGGAACGATCTCTTTGACCCGTCGAATGCTGATCAATGCGCAGAGTCGCGAGGAGCTGCGGATCGCCGTGCTCTCCGACTCGACGCTGGAGAACTACCAGGTGGAGGTGGCCGAAGGGGGTCTGACCCGCGGCAACATCTACCGCGGCGTCATCGCCAATCTCCAGCCCTCGCTCAACGCCGCCTTCATCGACTACGGTGTCGGCAGGAACGGATTTCTCGCCGTCCAGGACGTCGTCGCGGAGGCGCGCTACAAGGAGCCGCCGCCGGGCAAGCGGGCCCAGATCGACGACCTGCTGATCAAGGGCAAGCCGATCGTCGTGCAGGTCGTGCGCGAGCCCGAGGGGCAGAAGGGGGCGGCGATCACCACCAACCTCTCGCTGGCCGGGCGCTACCTCGTCCTCACCCCCTTCGACGACACGCGCGGCGTGTCGCGCAAGGTCGAGGACGACGAGACGCGATCGAGTCTGAAGTCGCTGGTCGGCAAGCTCGAGCTGCCGGAGGGGTGCGGCGTCATCGTGCGCACCAACGCGCTCGACCAGACGCGCGCCGAGCTGCAGCGCGACCTGGCGGCTCTGCTGCGGGTCTGGAAGCGGATCCAGAACGAGGCGGCGCAGGGGACTTCGGCGCGCCTGCTCTACAGCGACCAGGATCTCATCCTGCGCGCCCTGCGCGACCACCTCGACACGGCGGTCGAGGAGATCCTGGTCGACGACGAGGCGGCCTACCAGCGCGCCCACGAGTACCTGCAGGCCTTCCTGCCGCGCACCAAGACGCAGCTGATCCGCTACACGGACCGCATCCCGCTCTTCTCCAAGTACGGGCTCGAGTCGCAGATCGAGCGGATCTTCAACCGCATCGTGCCGCTGCCCTCGGGAGGGTCGATCGTCATCGATCGCACCGAGGCGCTGACCGCCATCGACGTCAACTCCGGGCGCTCGTCGAGCGGCGGCGGCCACGAGGAGATGGCGCTGGCGACCAACCTCGAGGCGGCGCGCGAAGTGGCGCGCCAGCTGCGCCTGCGCGACCTCGGCGGCCTGGTGGTGGTGGACTTCATCGACATGCGGGCCTCCAAGAACAACCGCGCGGTGGAGAAGGCGGTCAAGGAGGCGCTCAAGGTCGACAAGGCGCGCGCCGCGATCGGACGCATCTCTCCCAACGGCCTGCTCGAGATCAACCGGCAGCGGATCCAGCAGGCCCTCTCGGTGCGCGCCCACCGCCCCTGCCCGACCTGTTCGGGCACCGGACGGGTGCCGTCGATCGAGTCGCTCGGGCTGAACCTGCTGCGCCGCATCGAGGCGCGGGCGGCCACCGGGCGGCTGATGAAGGCGCGCGTCGAGCTCCATCCCGAGCTGGCCGACGCGATCCAGAACGGCCGCCGCGCCGAGCTGGCGCGGATCGAAACCGAATACGGCGTCGAGATCGAGATCGCCGCCTCGCCCCGCCTGCTGGGACCCGAGGAGCAGATCGAATGGCGCGACCGGCCCGGGGGGGCGACCTTCGTGCCGGTGCGGCCGCTCGCCGGCGCGAACCTGCCGCCGGCGGGCGAGCCGGCGGTGCTCGACATCGTGCCCGCCGACGACCTGGTGGACGGCGAGGACGAGAGCGGCGAAGCGGCCGTCAGCGCCGCCGCGGTGCTGAGCGAAACCGAAGCGCCCGAAGCCGGCAAGCGCAAGCGTCGCCGCCGCGGCGGCCGCCGCCGCAAGCGGCGCACCGGCGACGGCGCGGCGGCCGGGGCGACGGCGGGCGAAGCGAGCGACGCCGGGCCGGACGACGAGATGGAGAGTGGCGAGGGATTCGAGGAGGTCGGGGCGGACGGGGATTCACCGCCCGGGCAGCGGGCGGACGACGGCTACGCGACTCCCCGGGTCCCCGGCAAGCCGGCCGCCGCGTGGCCCGAGGCGCGCGAGGAGGGCGAGGTGCCCGAGCCGCACCGCTTCGCCGCCGCGCCGAGCACGGCGGCCGAGCCGGCCGCGGCCGAGACCTCCGTTCCGGCCCCGCCGGCCCCGCTTCCCGACGAGGTTGCCTGAGCGCCCCGGCGGGGTGGCGGCCGGCTGGCAGGATGAGGAGACGAGATGACCGAGCGGCCTGAAGACTTCGACGCCGCCGAGACGCGGGAGTGGCTCGAGGCGCTCGACGACGTGATCGCGGCGCGCGGCGAGGAGCGCGCCCGCTTCCTGATGCAGCGCCTGCAGGACCACGCCTACCGGCGCACCGTGCCGCTGCCGGCGCCGACCACCCCGTACGTCAACACCATTCCGCTGCACGAGCAGCCGCCCTACCCGGGCGACCGCGAGCTCGAGCGGCGCATCAAGAGCCTGGTGCGCTGGAACGCTCTCGCCATGGTGGTGCGCGCCAACCGGGAAGAGGACGGCATCGGCGGGCACATCGCCACCTATGCCTCGGCGGCGACCCTCTACGAGGTCGGTTTTCACCACTTCTTCCGCGGCCGCGGCGAGAGCGGCTTCGCCGGCGACCTCGTCTTCTTCCAGGGGCATGCGTCCCCGGGCATCTACGCGCGGGCCTTCCTCGAGGGGCGCCTGTCCGGCTCGCAGCTCGAGAACTTCCGCCGTGAACTGGCGCCGGGCGGCGGCCTCTCGTCGTATCCGCATCCCTGGCTGATGCCCGACTTCTGGGAGTACCCGACGGTCTCGATGGGGCTCGGACCGATCACCGCCATCTACCAGGCCCGCTTCATGAAGTACCTCGAGCACCGCGGCCTGCTCGCGCCCTCGGACCGCAAGGTCTGGGCCTTTCTCGGCGACGGCGAGTGCGACGAGCCGGAGACGCTCGGGGCGCTCACCCTCGCCTCCCGCGAGAAGCTCGACAACCTGATCTTCGTCATCAACTGCAACCTGCAGCGCCTCG
>CAYYIK010000072.1:0-16425 GCA_964471955.1 uncultured Thermoanaerobaculia bacterium
TCATGAAGATCCGCGCCGTGACCACCGGCGCGCCGTACGCGGCGTGGAAGAAGGCGGCGTAAAGCGACGCAGCCGCCTTGGCCGCGGCGTACGGCGAGGGCGGCGCCACCCCGGGCTCGGGCTCCTCCATCGAGCCGGCCAGCACGATCCGCCGGCAACCGGCGCGAGTCGCCGCGGCGAGCAGGTGGACGGTCGAGGAGAGGTTGGCGCGGAAGGTCGGCAGCACCAGGTCGAGCTCGCGCCGGCCGCTGACGAAGCTGGCGAGGTGGAAGACGACCTCCGGCCGATCGTCGGCGAGGGCCGCTTCGACGGCGGCCGAATCCTCGAGGTCGCCGAGGTACCAGCGCGCCACCGCCAGCTCCGCCGGCCGCGGCGCGCGCGACAGGACGGCCACCTCGGCCCCCTCCGAGGCGAGCTCGGCGAGCAGGTGGCCGCCGAGGAAGCCGGTGGCGCCGGTGACCAGACAGCGGAGGCCGCGCATGCCCGGCGAGCCTATCGCGCCGCGCCGCTCAGTAGCGGCCGTGGCGCGGCGGCAGGCGCGTTCCGGCGAGCCGCCCCAGGCGCCTGGCCGCGCGCTTGAGCACCAGCGCTCCCGGCAGGTCGCGCGGCGGCGCGGCGTGCGGGGCGGGCGCCGCCGCCGCGGCGGCCGGCGACGTCCCCTCGTACATCCGGCGGTAGCTCCCCTGCACCGGCAGGACCTCCATCCCGGCGCCGGGCAGCCGGGTGGCCACCGCCCAGACCGCCGCCGGCCGCGCTCCGAAGCCCCGCCAGCGCAGATGATCGAAGATCCCCGGTGCGTAGCGCCAGGCGTCCCACACCGGCGGCACGAAGCGGCCGCGATGCCAGAGCGGCTCGTAGAGACAGAAGAGCAGCTCCTCGAGCCGCCAGCCGTTGGCCGGATAGAGATCGGCGAAGAGGGTCGGCGAGAGCATGTAGAAGCCGACGTCGACGTTGTTCGACGACGGGTCGGTGCCGTGAATCACCCGGCCGCCGTCGCGCAGCAGGCGCGCCAGGTTGCGGAAGGCCTGCCGCTGGTCGAACAGGTGGACGAGCGAGCCGGGGTCGAGGACGACGTCGAAGCGGCCGGCGAGCTCCTCCGGGATCGGCAGGTTGAAGTCGAACTGCCAGGTCGGCGACTCGGCGGCGAACAGGTCACAGCTCTCCACTTCGTCGAAGCCGAGGGCGCGGAAGAACGTCTCGTCGGAGAGGCAGCCGAGCGCCGCGAGGCCGGGCTCGTGCGACAGCGTCACTTCGACGTCGCGGCGCAGAGTGAAGCCGTCGCGCCGCGCCCACGCGGCGAGCTCGTCCCAGGTGAGGTAGACGTACCCCCGGCCGAGTTGCAGCAGGCGTCCGGAGAAGGGGCGCTGCCGCCCCTCCTCCATCAGCAGCCGGGCGACGGGACGCGGAATGCCCACGAGGCCGGGATTCTACGCTGTGATACCTTGCCGGCCGCATGCCCCGGGCCTTTCTCGCCAGCCGCGCCCGCCGCGCGCTGGGTCGCATCGTGCGACGCCTGCGGCGCCTCGAGGAGCGCACCGCGCGGCTCGAGCCGGCCGGCCAGCCGATCGGCGACCTGCTCTTCTCCTACGTCATCGACCCCTTCCTGGCGCCCTCCGAGGAGCGCATCTCCTGGGCGCACACGCAGGACTGGGAGGCGTGGACGATGGCCGACGTCTGGCGGCGCCTCGGCTTCCGCGTCGAGGTGATCCACTGGACGAACCGGCGCTATCTGCCGCGGCGACCCTGCGACCTGTTCATCGACGTGCGGCTGAACATGGAGCGGCTCGCCGGCGCCGTCGGACCCGGCTGCCTGAAGATCCTGCACGCCGAGACCGCCCACTGGCGGGTCAACAACGACGCGCAGCTGCGCCGCCTGGCCGAGCTCGAGGCGCGGCGCGGCATCCGCCTGACCCGGCTGCGCCTGGTCGAGGAGAACCGCGCCATCGAGACGGCCGACTGCGCCACCGTGCTGGGCAACGAGTGGACGCTGGCGAGCTACCGGCCGTTCGGCAAGCCGCTGCTGCGGGTGCCGATCTCGAACGCCTTCACCTACCCCTCGCCGGAGACCCGGGACTTCGCCGCCAGCCGCGGCCGCTTCCTCTGGTTCGGCGGCGTCGGCTTCGTGCACAAGGGGCTCGACCTGGTGCTCGACGCGGTGGCCGGCCAGGAGGGGCTGCAGCTCGACGTCGCGGCGCCGCTCGACCGCGAGCCCGACTTCGTCGCCGCCTACGCGCGCGAGCTCGAGGCGACGCCGAACGTGCGTCCGCTCGGCTGGCTCGACGTCGCCTCGCCGCGCTTTCGCGAAGTTGCCGCCGGCTGTCTCGGCATGGTCTTCCCCTCCTGTTCGGAAGGGGGCGGCGGCAGCGCCATCACCGCCATGCACGCCGGCCTCGTTCCGGTGCTCACCTTCGAGACCAGCGTCGACCTCGATCCCTCGCGCGGCGTCCTGCTGCCGGACGCCCGCGTCGAGACGATCCGCGCCGCCCTGCGCGAGCTGTCGCAGCGCCCGGAGGAGGAGCTGCGGCGGATGGCCGTCGCCGCCTGGAGCTTCGCGCGCCAGCACCACACGCGCGACGCCTTCCGCCGCAACTACCGGGCCGCCGCGCTCTCCATCCTCGAGCGCTTCCGGCCGGCCCTGCGGGAGCGGGTCGCCACGTGAGCGCGCCGGCCGGAGGGTTCGACCTCGTCGTCCTGTCGCCGCACCTCGACGACGGCATCCTCTCGTGCGGCGGCAGAATGGCACGCCTCGCCGAGGAGGGCGGGAGCGCGCTGCTGGTGACCCTGTTCGCCGGCGACGATCCGGTCGAGCCGCCGGGCGAACTGGCCGCCGCGCTGCGCCGGGTCTGGAACCTGCCGGCGGGCGGCGTCGGCGCCGCCCGCCGCGCCGAGGACCGCGCTGCGGCGGCGGCGCTCGGCGCCACCGCCGAGCACTGGCCCTTTCCGGAGGCGCTCTATCGCACCGGCGCGGATGGCGCGCCGCTCTACCCCGACCTCGCGGCGCTCTACGGCGAGGCCAGCGCCGCCGAGGCCGGCCGGATCGCCGAGCTGGCGGCGCGCATCGGCGCGCTGCCTCCGGCGGCGCTGCTGCTCGCACCGCTCGGCGTCGGCGGCCACGTCGACCACCGGCTGGTGCGCGCCGCCGCCGAGGCGAGCGGCCGGCCGGTGGCCTTCTACGAGGAGTTCCCCTACTCGGAGTGGAAGTGGTTCGCGGTGCGTCGCGCCCTCGGCGGCCGGAGCGGCTGGCGGCCGGAGGAGCTGCCGCTCGCCGCGCGCCACCTCGAGCGCAAGCAGGAGGCGATCCTCGCCTACGCCTCGCAGGTGCCGGCGCTCTTCCGCTCCGCCGGACGGCTTGGCCGCCAGCTGCGGCGCCAGGCCCGGCGCGCCGGCGGCGAGAGGATCTGGCGCCGCCGCCCCGGCCGCCCGCCGCGATAGGCTTCGGTCCATGTCCGACCCGCACTCCGACGTGCGCAACCTGCCGGTTGTCGTCCTCTGCGGCGGCCAGGGGACGCGCCTGCGCGAGCACACCGAGAACGTCCCCAAGCCGATGGTCGAGATCGGCGACCACCCGATCCTCTGGCACATTCTGAAAATTTACGGCTCCCACGGGCTGCGTCGCTTCGTCCTCTGCCTCGGCTACAAGGGGTGGGTGATCAAGCAGTACTTCCTGCGCCTGCACGAGATGCAGCGCGACTTCACGGTGTCGATGCGGGAGGATCCGCCGCAGGTCCGCTTCCTCAACGACGTCGGGCGGGAGGACTGGGAGGTCACCTGCGCCGAGACCGGCGCCGACTCGGGCACCGGCGGCCGGCTCAAGCTGGTCGAGCGCTATGTGGACGACCGGACCTTCCTGTTCACCTACGGCGACGCGGTGGGCAACGTCGACATCGGCAGGCTGCTCGCTTTCCATCGCGCCCAGGGGCGGATCGCCACCGTCACCGGCGTCCACCCGACCTCGCGCTACGGTGAAATGAAGGTCGACCGCGGGCGGGTGACCGAGTTCAACGAGAAGCCGACGGTGGCCGACGGCATCGTCTCCGGCGGCTTCTTCGTCTTCGAGCGCGAAGTCTTCGACTACCTGGGCGACGACCCCGGCGTCTTCCTCGAGCTCGAGCCGCTGCAGAAGCTGGCGCGCGACGGCCAGCTCTCGGTCTACGTGCACGAGGGCTTCTGGCATCCGATGGACACCTATCGCGACTGGCAGCACCTCAACGGCATCTGGCGCGCCGGCAACGCTCCCTGGAAGAGCTGGCCGGAGTGACCTCGCCCGATCTCTCGCTGGTCATCCCCCTCTTCAACGAGGAGGAGAACCTCGAGGAGCTGGCCGCCGAAATCCGCGCCGCCCTCGCGCCGACCGGGCTCGCCTGGGAGACGCTCTTCGTCGACGACGGCTCGACCGACGGCTCGCTCGCCGTGCTGCGCCGCCTCGCGGCCGGCGATCCGGCCATCCGCATCCTGCGCCACCGGCGCAACGCCGGCCAGTCGGCCGGCCTCGCCTCGGGGTTCCGCGCCGCCCGCGGCCGCCTGGTCGCCACCCTCGACGCCGACCTGCAGAACGACCCCGCCGACCTGCCGCGCCTGATCGCCGAGCTCGAGCGCGGCTTCGACGTCGTCTCCGGCGTGCGGGTCGAGCGGCGCGACAGCTGGACCCGCCGGGTCTCCTCGCGCATCGCCAACGCGGTGCGCAACTGGGCCACCGACGAGGCGATCACCGACGTCGGCTGCTCGCTCAAGGTCTACCGCCGCGAGTTTCTCGCCGACCTGCCGATGTTCACCGGCATGCACCGCTTTCTGCCCACCCTCGTGCGCTGGAACGGCGCCCGGGTGGGCGAGCTGCCGGTGCGCCACCGGCCGCGCCTGCGCGGCATCGCCAAGTACGGCATCGGCAACCGTCTCTTCCGCGCCCTCGCCGACCTCTTCGCGGTGCGCTGGATGCGGCGGCGCTGGCTGCCGGCCGGCAACGTCGAGGAGATCGCGCCGCCTCGCGAGGCGAAACCGTGAGCCGCGGCGAGCGGCTGCTGCTCGTGCTGCTCGGGCTGGCTCTCTTCCTGCCCGGCATCGCATCGCGCGATCTGTGGAACCCCGACGAGCCGCGCTACGCCGAGGTCGCCCGCGAGATGCGCGCCGACGGCCACTGGCTGGTGCCGCACCTCAACGGCCGGATCTACTCCGAGAAGCCGCCTCTCCACTTCTGGACGATCGCCGCGCTCTCCTTCGTCACCGGCGAGGTCGACCGGGTATCCACCCGTCTGCCGGCGGCGCTGGCGGCCACCGCCACCCTGCTGCTGCTGTTCGGCATCGCCCGCCGGCTCTTCGATCTGCGCGTCGCCTGGTTCGCGGCGCTCGTCTTCGCGACCTCGGCCAAGATCCTCTGGCAGGGACGGATCGGCCAGATCGACATGCTCCTGGTCGCCCTCGTCACCGCGGCGATGTACTTCTTCGTGCGCGGCCTGACCGAGGGCCGGCCCGGGCTCTACCGTCTCTTCTTCGTCTTCGCCGGCCTGGCGACGCTGGCCAAGGGGCCGGTGGGGCTGCTGCCGCCGCTGCTGTCGATCCTCGCCTGGGGGCTGATCTCCGGCCGCCGCGACGTCCTGCGCGCGATGCGCATTCCGACCGGGCTGCTGATCTGGGCGGCGGTCGTCCTCGCCTGGCTGCTTCCGGCGCTGCTCGACGGCGGGGCCGACTACTTCCGCACGATCGTGCTCAAGCAGAACCTGACCCGTTACGCCGATCCCTGGCATCACTTCAAGCCGTGGTACTACTACCTGACGGTGATCCCGGGGGACTTCTTCCCCTGGTCGTTCTTCCTGCCCGGGGCGATCTGGATCGGCTGGAAGCGGATCTTCGGCGAAGCGCGACGCGGCGTCGTGCTCTCGCTCTGCTGGATGTTCGTCACCCTGCTCTTCTTCAGCCTCTCGCCGGCCAAGCGGACGGTCTACATCCTCACCCTGTACCCGGCGATGGCGCTGCTGGTGGCCGCGGCTTTCGGCGAGATCGAGACCACCTGGCCCCGCCTGCGACGCTGGCTCGTCCTGCCGGCGGCCCTGCTCGCCCTGCTCGCCACCGCCGTGCCGGTGCTCGCCCTGGTGGCCCTGCGCGTGCGCCCGGAGCGCCTGGCGGCGAAGCTCGAAGAGCTCGAGCCGCTCGGGCCCGGAGTTCCCGGCCTGCTCTTCGGCCTCGCGCTGCTGGTCGCCGCCGCCGCTCAGCTCGCCTGGCTGGCGGCCCGCCGCGGCCGCATCCGCCGGGTCGTGCACGCTCTCGCCGCCGGCCTCGGCATCGCCGCGGTCGTCGCCTCGCTCCTCCTGCTGCCGCGCTTTGACGCCGTCAAGTCGCTGGCGCCGATCAGCGCCCGGCTCCTCGCCGAGGCCGCTCCCGGCGAGCCCTACGCCATCTGGCCCCGCCTCGACGCGCCGATCCTCTTCCACACCCGGCGCTACGCCGTCGAGTTGGCGGAGGAGGCCGACCTGCGGGCCTTCGCCGCCCGCCCCGGCCCGCTCTGGCTGCTCATCGAGCAGGACGATCTGGCGCGTCTGGATCCCCCGCTGCCGCTGGTGGAAGTCGCGCGCGAAACGTCTCGCCCCGACGGCTACGCCCTCCTGACCACGCCGCGCTGAGCGCCGCCTAGCGGGCCGCCGTGCTCCAGCGCGCCGTGCCGCCGGTCTCGAAGCCGTCCAGGAAGAGGGGGGCCGCGGCAGCGCAGACAGCCAGGTGGACATCGTCGACGTACCAGCCCAGATCGGTCCCGAAGCAGAGGTCGGTGCCGAACTCGAAGCGGAGTCGGAACGGCTGGCCAGGGGCGACGTGGCCGGAGAGATCGACGATCGAACGCCCCCAGCTGCCGCTGTTCGACCCCTCGTCGGTACCGTGGAAGGCCGGCTCGCCCGCCAGCGGATTGGTGTTCAGCTCGGGACCGAGCAGGATCCCGTTCGGGGGGTTGAACGCGTAGCTCTCGGCGGGCAGCACGGCGAACGGGCCGCCGTCGACCGAGAGGCGGACGTTGCCGCCGTCCCAGCGCGTCTCGCTGGCGATCCAGTGGTCGAAGGCGAGGCGCGGCGGCAGGCCGATCGGCAGCCTCAGCAGCGGGCTCTCGAGCACCAGCACGCCGGTTTCGTCGTCATCGGGCAGGCCGGTGACGCAGTCGCCGTTGCGCGGGTCCGGGGCGAAGAAGGCGGTGCCCGGTCGCTCGTCGGGGAGCTCGCCGACCCGTGTCCAGTCGCGCGGGTCGAAGCCGGCCGGGTCGGCGACGGCCCGTCGGCTCACCGTCCAGCCGTTGGTCCCGGTCTCGAAGCCGGCGAAGGCGACGGTGTAGGCGTCGCCGGCGGGGCAGATCGCCGGCGGTGGAGAGGCGAGGATCGGCGTGTAGCCGCAGTCGTTCGGCCGCCGCAGTTCGACCGCCGCCACCGCCGCCGCGACCTGGGCGCAGTCCGTGGCGGTCATCCGCACGGTGTTGCCGCCGAACGGATCGGGCAGATCGAAACCGATCAGGTCCTCGCAGGCCGACTCGAGAGCCGCCGCGTGGTCGGCGAAGTCGGTGGCCGGCGTCTGGTAGAACTGCTGGGCACGCCAGTAGACGTGGATGGCGCGCGTGCGGCCGAGCCAGCCGATCGTGCGGCCGTTGTAGATCCCCCCCTCGACCAGCAGCGCGAAGGCGTGATTGGGGACGCCGGAGTTGGTGTGCACCCCGCCGCCATCGGCGGTGCCGCAGAAGTACTCCGGATCCGAGACCCTGCCGGGATCGCCGAAACAGGTGGGCGTCCACATGTCGCGCGCCAGTCCGAGAGGCCGCACGTCCTCGCCGAGCAGCCAGCGCACCGACTCGGCGGCCCCCTCGTTGTCGCCGCGCAGGATGCGGGCGCCGACCCAGCCCGTGAGGGCGGCGCGCAGCGCCTCGGCGGTTGCGACCGCCACCGACACGGTGGGAATTCCCAGGCTGGTGTCGCAGGCGAAGACCGGGTCGCACCCCATCGCCGGCGGGATCTCCGGCGACGGCGAGCCGGGCAGATTGCCGATCACCAGCCCCGCGGCGCCGGCCTGCTGGACGTGGCGCGCCTGGGTCTGGAAGTCGCACTCGCCGCGATCGGCGAAGGCGATCGCCCCGGCGAGCTCGGCGCCGTTGGTCACCGGTTCACAGGCGTCGCGGCCCCCGGCGCCGTCGCGCACGCGGACCATCCGCCGGCCCGGCGCCTCGGCCGGCGGGGGCGCACCGAAGGCCGCCATGCCGACCTCGTGATCGCCGCGCAGCGAGGCGGGCGAGGCGATGCGCAGGATCGCCTCCTCGAAGGCCGAGCAGGCGCCGTCGGCGCGCCGGGTGTCGGGACCGTCGGTGTCGCGCACGCCCTCGAGATGCGTGGCGTCGTCGATCAACTCGCCCCAGATGTCGGAGAACGACTCGCTGAGCGCCCCGGACTCCCACCGGTAGATGAGGCCGTGCGAGTACTGGGACCAGGCGTGCGCCCACTCGTGCGCCACCACGTCGTGCACCGCGAAGCCGGCGCAGAACGAAGCGAGCAGGCCGTTCCACGACGCGTTCGGACAGAAGGTCGCGTGGTTCCAGGAGACGTCGAGCACGTGCCCGTCGCCGTCGTAGGAGTCGACGCCGAGCGCGGCGAAGAAGCGGTGGACGTCGGCGGTCGCGGCGAGCGCGCCGTCGAGCTCGGCGAGGCCGGTGGGCTGTGGATCCCCTTCGACCCAGTCGGGGTGGAGCGGCCAGGAGTCCGGAATGCCGTTGAACGGCGCCTGGTCGACGCCGCTGTAGGCGCGCCGGTCGAGAGCGTGATGCACCAGCGAGAGGTGGTCCGCCACCTTGCCGCGGCGGTCGTCGACGAAGACCCGGGCCCGCACGTCGCCGCCGTTGCCCGCCTCGACCTCCCAGGCGAGCCGGGGCGCCGCCGGCCGCCCTCCGCCGAGATCCGGCGCCCAGATCGTCAGGCGCGGCGAACCGGAGAAGATGCGCTGCCCGGCCGGCGCCAGCTCGCGGGCGACGAAGGCGCGCGCCAGTTCGGCCGCTCGCCCGGGCGTGAGGCGAGGCTCCACGTCGAGATCGAGGCCGGGGACCACCACGCCCGCCACTTCGCGCAGCCGCCCGGCGGGATCGAAGTGCGCCCGCAGTTCGCCGGCGAACACCGGCACGCCGCGATGGAACTGCCGGAAGGTCAGGTGCCGGAAGCCGAACGGATCACCGCGCTCTCCGGCCAGGTCGAGCTCCGTGGCGGCGTCGGGCAGGCCGAAGACCGCGCCGTGCGCGGCGAAGAAGTCGCGCGCCCGGCGCGCCGCCTCGGCCGGAGCGCCCGGGGCGAGGTCGCCCGGTGCGTTCGCCGGCAGCCGGACCGAGCCAGCCACGCCCGACGCCGCCCGCCACCGCACCGTCGCGCCGGTGGCGGCGCGCAGCGCCTCGGCCGCGCCTCGTGCCGCCGGGCGCGGTTCGGCGTATGCCGCGGCGGCGGCGGCGAGCAGTGCGCAGGTGGCGAGGCCGATCCGGCGCTTCCGGGCCATTGCCGGCGAAGCTAGCACCCCGGCCGGCCGGCGGCCAGCCCGGCCGGTCAGTCGACTTCGAGGCCCGGCGGGCGCTTCCAGGTCGAGGTGTCCTCGTCGAAGGCGGGCAGGCGGATCTCTTCGCCGCGGGCGGCCCGGATGCCGTACTCCCAGAGGCGGGCGTACTTGAGGAAGACGCCGAAGGCCTGGAGCGCGCAGAGGGCGAAGCCGTGCCGGCCGTCGAGCAGTCCGAGCTGCAGGAAGTAGGTGCGCAGGAAGCGCCAGGTCGGGCGCCCGGCCAGCTCGAGCATGCCGGCCCGTCGACCGTCGCGGAAGGCCTGTGCCGCTCCCCACTCGGCGTAATTGAGGAACTTCGGGAAGTACTGCTCGAAGGTGCGGAAGGTGTAGTGCAGGAACGGGTTGTCGAGCACCGGCACCGGCCCTTCGATCTCGAGGTCGGCGTGCACGCGGCGGTTCGGGTAGCGCCCCTTGTCGCGGCGGAAGAGGCGCACGACTTTGTCGGTGGACCAGCCCGAGTGGCGGATGACCTTGTCGATGAACAGGTTCTCGCGCCGGATGTAGTAGCCGTTGGCGGCCGGCGATCCGGCCAGCACGGTGAGAATCTCGCGCGCCAGCGGCTCGGGGACGCGCTCGTCGGCGTCGATGATCAGCACCCAGTCGTGGCTGACCCGGTCCATCGCCCAGTTCTTCTGCGCCGCCGAGCCGAAGTACTCCCGCTGCAGCACGGTGATCGGATAGCGCGAGGCGATCTCCACCGTGCGATCGCTCGAGAAGGAGTCGACGAGGACGATCTCGTCGGCCCACAGCACCGACTCGATGCACTCGGCCGTGTTGACCTCCTCGTTGAAGGTGGTGATGATGACCGAGACGCTCTGCCGGCCCGGCGCCTTGCGCAGCTCCTCCACCGTCGCACCCCTCGCCGTCATGGTCACCCCTCCGCGGCCGGCAGGAGCAGCCGCTCGATGGCGCCGGCGCGACCGGTCGCCTCGTCCACCTCGATCACCGCCGCCGCGAGGCGAACGTCCCCCTTCGCCACCTCGAACGGCACCGGCGTCTGCAGCAGGAAGCGCTGCACCACGCGATCGGCGCGGAAGCCGATCACCCCGTCGTAGGGGCCGGTCATGCCGACGTCGGTCTGGAAGGCGGTGCCTCCCGGCAGGATCCGCTCGTCGGCGGTGGGCACGTGGGTGTGGGTGCCCAGCACCGCCGAGACGCGGCCGTCGAGGTGGCGTCCCATCGCCTGCTTCTCCGACGTCGCCTCGGCGTGGAAGTCGACCAGGATCACCCGCACCTCCGGGTCGAGCGCCGCCAGCAGCCGGTCGGCCACCCGGAAGGGCGAGTCGAGCTGCCGCATGAACACCTGCCCCTCGAGGTTGATGGTCGCCACCTTGACGCCGGCCGCCGTCTCGCCGACGTGCAGGCCGGCCCCCGGATTGCCTTCCGGATAGTTGGCCGGCCGCAGCAGGCGGGGCTCGCGCGCCAGCAGGGCGTCGATCTCCTTCTTGTCCCACACGTGGTTGCCGGTGGTCATGCAGTCGATCGGCTGCTCGGCGATCTCGGCCAGCACGTCGGCGGTGACGCCGAAGCCGCCGGCGGCGTTCTCCACGTTGACGATCACGTAGTCGATCCGGCGCTCGTCGACGAGCGGCCCGAGGTGGCGGGCCAGCGCCCGTCTCCCCGGTTTGCCGATCAGGTCGCCGACGAAGAGGATCCTCACTTGGCGTACTCCACGGCGCGCATCTCGCGGATCACCGTCACCCGGATCTGCCCGGGATAGGTCAGCTCGGACTCGATCTTGCGCGCCAGGTCCTTCGACAGCCAGAGCGCCTGCTCGTCGCTGAGCTTGCCGCTGTCGACGATGACGCGGATCTCGCGCCCGGCCTGGATGGCGAAGGTCTTCTCGACCCCCTTGAAGCCGGAGGCGATCTCCTCGAGCTTCTCGAGCCGCTTGACGTAGGTCTCGAGCACCTCGCGGCGCGCCCCGGGCCGGGCCGCCGAGAGCGCGTCGGCGGCGGTCACCAGCACCGCCTCGACCGACTGCGGATCGTAGTCGCCGTGGTGGCAGGCCATGGCGTGCACGACCTCCTCGGACTCGCCGTGCTTGCGCAGCAGCTCGATGCCGAGCTCGAGGTGGGTGCCGTCGACCTCACGGTCGATCGCCTTGCCGATGTCGTGCAGCAGGCCGGCCCGCTTGGCGACGTTGGTGTTCACCTTGAGCTCGGCCGCCATCGCCGCCGAGAGGAAGGCCACCTCCTTGGAGTGCTGGAGGACGTTCTGTCCGTACGAATAGCGGTAGCGCAGCCGCCCGAGCAGCTTGACCAGCTCCGGGTGCATGCCGGGGATCTTGAGCTCGAGCAGCACGGCATCCCCCTCCTGCTGGATCCGCTGGTCGAACTCGGCGCGCGTCTTGTTGACGATCTCCTCGATGCGCGCCGGGTGGATGCGCCCGTCGGCGATCAGCCGCTCGAGCGCCACCCGGGCGATCTCGCGCCGGAACGGGTCGAAGCCCGAGAGGATGACCGCCTCGGGGGTGTCGTCGACGATCAGATCGATGCCGGTCGCCAGCTCGAGGGCCCGGATGTTGCGCCCCTCGCGGCCGATGATCCGCCCCTTCATCTCGTCGCTCGGCAGTTCGACGACCGAGACGCTGGTCTCGGAGATGTAGTCGGAGGCGAGTCGCTGCACGGCGAGGCCCATGATCCACTGCGCCTTGCGGTCCCCCTGCTCGCGCGCCTCGTCCTCGATCCGCTTGACGATGCGCGCCCCCTCGAGACGGGCCTCGTCCTCGAGGCCGCGCACCAGCTCCTCGCGCGCCTGCTGGGCGGTCAGGCCGGCGATCTGCTCGAGCCGGCCGCGCTGCTCGGCGACCAGCCCCTCGAGCTCCCCCTCGCGGGCGGCGAGGCGGCGTTCCCGATCGCCGAGATCCCGGTCGCGGGTGGCGAGTTCGCGCTCCCGGCTCCCCTGCTCTTCGCCGCGCCGGTCGAGCGACTCTTCCTTCTGGAGCAGGCGCTTCTCGATCCCTTCGAGCTCGCCACGCCGCTTGCGCGAGGCCGTCTCGAACTCCGAGCGGGCCTGCAGCAGCTTCTCCTTGGCCGCCAGCTCGGCCTCGCGCACCCGCGCCTCGCCCTCGCGGCGCGCGTCCTCGAGCGTCCGGTCGGCGCGTGAACGGGCCTCGGCGAGCAGCTCGCTCGCCCGGGCTCGCACGGTCCGCCAGGCGATCAGGGCGGCGACGAGCACCGCGGCCAGCCCGCCGACGATCCAGATGGTGTTGGTCATCGCCATACTTCCCCAGTGCCGCGCGGGGGAAGGCGAGACGGCGGGGGAGAACGGGCGGGATCCCCCCGAGTGACACGTGCGAGCTTCGCGTTTAGAACCTGAAACGCATCAGGTGGGTGTCCTCACGGCGGGCCGTCAGCGTCCCGGTCGAAGCCGGGCAGGCTCGGGCCTGCAGAATTCGGACTCCCGGAGCAGCAATGTTGGTTCTACAGTGCTTCTGCCCGTCACGTGTCACTCGGGAAGATCCTCGTACTCGCGATTCTCTGCCGGCCGGCGGGTCATCCGGCGCCCTCGAGCGCCAGCGACAGCCGGTCGGCCAGTTCCGTGACCCTCGTCTCCGTCTCGCCCCGCTCCCCTTCGTAGTGCTTCCGGTTGCGGGACAACTCGTCCGCCAGGTTGAGCGCCGTCAGGATGGCCAGCCGGCCGGCGTCCGCGTTCGGGACGTGTCCGGCCAGCTCGCGCATCCGCCGGTCCACCTGGGCGGCCAGCTCCGTCAGATATTGCGGCTCGTGGCCGCCGCGGATGACGTAGGTGGCGCCGAAGATCTCGACCTGCGTCGACGTGACCGTCTCGGCGGGGGGGGATTCCGGGCGTTTCCTGCGTGTCGATCGCGGCGGCACGGGCTTGCTCCGCCGCGAATATACCACCCGGTCGGGGGGGCCTCCGGTCAGGCTTCGAGCAGCTCGGCGAGGCGTCGGGCGAGCTTCTCGACGCGCTTGCGCAGCGCCTCGCGCTCGCTCTGCCAGGCCTGCGAATCGGCGCCGCCGGCGGCCGCCAGCTGCTGCTCGAGCTCGGTCACTCGGGCGCGCAGCACGCCGCTCTCTTCGCGCGCCGCCGCCAGGCGCTCGGCGGCCTCGTTGACCCGCCTCTCCAGCAGCTCGAGGGCCTCGAAGCTCATGATTCCGCCTCCCGTGCGATGCCGAAGCGGCGCTCGAGCTCGGCCGCGATCGCCGCGTGGCGCTCGTTGACCTCCTCCTGGGTGAGCGACCGCTCGCCGGCGTTGTAGTCGAATCGGATGGTCGTCGCCACCGCCCCGTCGGGCACGCCGGCGCCGCGATAGCGCTCCTCGAGCCGGAAGGCGACCAGCGGCGGCGCAGCCAGCCCGTCGATGGCGGCCGCCAGCTCGGCCCAGGGGAGCTCCAGGCGATGGGTGAGCGTCAGGTCGGCGGCGACCCCCGGGACCCGCGGCGGCGCCGTGACGCGGCGCGGCCCGGCCGCCGGATCGAAGCGGTCGAGCCGCAGCTCTCCGACGAACAGCTCGAACGGCAGCTCGCTCGCGGCGGCCCGGCCGAACCAGCCGATCCGCTCGCCGGCCAGCGTCCACTCGCCGCCGGTACCGGCCAGGATCCCCGGCAGGTCGGCCGGCCGCGCCTCGGCGGCGACTCCGAGCTCCTCGAAGAGCGCCTCGAAGTACCCCTTGAAAGCCGGCAGGTCGATCGGCGCCGGGCGGTCCCAGGCGCTGCCCTGGCGGCCCCCCGCGGCGAGGGCGATCGCCTCCACCTCGGCCGCCTCCCCGCCGGGGAAGAGCCGGCCGCACTCGAACAGGCGGACGCCCTCGGCTCCCCGGTGGGCGTTGAACTCCGCCGCCGCGACCAGATTGGCGACCAGCGTCCGGCGCAGCACCGCGTGGCGTTCGGAGAGCGGATTGGCCAGCTCCAGCGGCTCGCCCTCACCGGCCAGGCGCGGCCAGGTCGCGTCGGAGGCGCGGTCCTGGAAGGCGAAGTGGATCCCCTCGGCGAACCCGAGGGCGGCGACCCGATCGGCCGCCCGGCGCCGCAATTCGTGCATCGGCGCGGCGCCGGCGTCGACCCCGCCGAGCGCCGGCAGGGTCGCCGGAATGGCGTCGAGGCCGACGTGGCGCAGCACCTCCTCGAAGAGGTCCTGTCGCCAGGCGAGCGGTTCGCCCGGCGGGCCGTCGCGGCGCGGCTCGAAGTCGACCGCACGCCACGTCGGCACGCTCCCCTGCCACCCTTCGCCAGCCGCCTCGGGCGCGAAGCCGAGAGCGGTCAGGATGCGTTCGACCTGCTCCCCTGCGACCTTCACGCCGGCGAAGCGCTCCAGCTGCCCGCCGTCGAAGCGCCAGCGCACGGCGGCCGGCGGACTCGCCACGACGTCGATCGCCGGCTCCTCGAGCCTGCCGCCGGCCAGTTCGACGATCAGCGCCGCGCAGCGGCGCGACGCCGCCTCGCAAGCGCCGAAGTCGGCGCCCCGTTCGAAGCGGTGCGACGCGTCGGTGTGCAGGCCGAGCCGGCGGGCGCCGATGCGGATCCGCCGGCGGTCGAAATGAGCGCTCTCGAGCAGCACGTCGACGGTCCGGTCGGTGACCTCGGTGTCGAGTCCCCCCATGACGCCGGCGAGGCCGATGGCGCGCGCGCGGTCGGCGATGACCAGCACTTCCGGATCGAGCGCGCGACGCACCCGGTCGAGGGTGACCACGGACTCGCCGGCGCGGGCGCGGCGCACCCGCAGCTCGCCGCCGGGCACCGTCGCCAGGTCGTAGGCGTGCAGCGGCTGGCCGGTCTCCCAGAGGACGTAGTTGGTGGCGTCGACGACGTTGTTGATCGGGCGCAGACCGATCGCTTCGAGCCGCCGGCGCAGCCACCGCGGCGACGGCCCGAGCGAAACGCCGCGGATCGTCCGCGCCACGAAGCGCGGGCAGGCGGCCGGGTCTTCGATCTCGACCCGCGCTGACGGTGCGGGAGACGAAGTTGAAGACAAAGAAGCTTGGTTCAAAGACGAAGACGAAGAGCTTCCATCGAGGGGGGACGGTGGGAGGCGGAGGGGGGTGGCGAGGGCCAGGGCGAGCTCGCGGGCCAGGCCGAAGTGATTCATGCAGTCGGGGCGGTTGGAGGTGACGTCGACGTCGAAGACGATGTCGACCTCCTCGCTTCCGCTGTCGCTGCCCGACGGTCCCCGCAGCTCCGCCAGGCCCTCGACCGCGAGGCCCACCGCGGTCAGTTTTTCCCCTATCTGGAGAGCCTTCTGCTTTTCGTCTTCCGTGAGGCGCACCAGCCGGTGACGGCCGGACTCGTCGGCCTCCAGGGGGAGGCCGACGGTCGAGGCCAGGTCGACGTAGTCGGCGAGCCAGGAGAGGAGGAATTGCATCGCGGTCGCTCCTCCCCTCTAGCCCCGCACCTGGCGCAGCAGGCGCTCGTCGCTCTCGAACAGCGAGCGGATGTTGGGAATGCCCCACTTGTTCATCGCCACCCGGTCGAGGCCGAGGCCGAAGGCGAACCCCGAATAGCGATCGGGGTCGATGCCGCAGTTGGCGAGCACCCGCGGGTCGACCATGCCGGCGCCGAGGATCTCCATCCAGCCGGTCATCGAGCAGGTCGGACATCCCGCGCCGCCGCACAGCTGGCAGCTGATGTCGACCTCGCAGGAGGGCTCGGTGAACGGAAAGAAGCTCGGCCGCAGGCGGATCCGGGTGTCGGCGGCGAAGAGCCGCTGCACGAACGCCAGCAGCGTCCCCTTGAGGTCACCCACCGTGATCCCCTCGGCGACGCACAGCCCCTCGATCTGGTGGAACATCGGCGAGTGGCGCAGGTCGTTGTCGTTGCGGAAGACGCGCCCCGGGCAGATGACGCGGATCGGCGGGCGGCGAGCCAGCATGGTGCGGATCTGCACCGGCGAGGTGTGGGTGCGCAGCAGCCGCCCGTC
>CAYYIK010000073.1:0-15737 GCA_964471955.1 uncultured Thermoanaerobaculia bacterium
GGAAGGGTAGCGACGTGGCGCAGCGGGCGCATGAACGTTGCGGCTACGCCGCGCGCCTCCCCGCCAAAGCGTGACGGCCCCAGCCACCTGTATCCGGAACCGTTACACCGCGTGACGCCTCCGCGCCGCGAAGTTCGCGTATACAGGCCCTGAGAAGGTGGCCGACACCTTGCTACCCACGAGGCACCCATGCGCATCGCGTCTGTGCTGTTCGCGTCCCTCGTCGCAGCCGGCGCCGCCGGTTGCGGCGGCTCGTCGTCGTCATCGCCGCCGCCGGCCCATCCGAGTCCCGGCACGTCTGATGATCGTTCGTGCCCTGTCGCGGTCTCGGGGACCTCGGTCTCCGTCGAGGACACCGATCGCGGCGCTGCGCTCGTGTTCGTGACGACCGGCGATGTCGCCGAGGTCAGAAAGCGTGTCGCGGCGATGGCTGCGATGCACAACGATCACCATGCCTCGATGGGCGCCTTGCCGACAGGCGACGAGACCGGCGGCGGTCACGATCACGGCGGCCACGCCGGACACGACATGGGCGGCATGGACCACGGCGAGGCCGGCGGAGAGCACGGCGCGCACGCGGGCGGCATGATCTCGGTGCACTCGCAGGCCACCGTCGAGGAGATCGAAGGCGGCGCGCGACTGGTCTTCACCGCGATGCCCGACGATGTCGGCGCGCTCCAGAGCGAGCTCCGCGCCCACGCCCAGCACCTCTCGACGGGCACGTGCGCGATGGGACATCACTGAATGCGGGCGCCGATCCTGCTGTTCGCGATCCTCGTGGCTGGATGTACACCACGCGCGGTGCCGCTGCCGGCCGGTCATCCGGCGCGCCCCGACGCTCCCATCGGTAGGCTCGCCGGGCCACCGGCGGCTCTCCGTTCCGGCGTGGCCGCCGAGTCGCTCTCTCCGCCTGCGCCGCCCGAGCCTGGCACCGGCGCCGGCGGACACGGGGCTCATGGCGGAAACCAGCCGCCGCCCGACGATCCGCCGAAGGACCCGCCGAAGGACCCGCCGAAGGCCCCACCGACGGGCCACGAGGGCCACCAGAAGGACAGGCCATGATCCGCGGCGTCCACGTGCTCCTCGCGCTCACGGCCATGTTCCCCGCCTGCGCACCGTCGCGCACGTCGGTGCTCGACCCCGTCGTCCGGCGCTCGCCCGACGCGCGCCTCCCGGCGGCGATCGACGAACTGCTGCGACAGCCGCTCGAGCTCGACACCGCGGTGCGGATCGCGATCGCGAACAACCGCCATCTCCAGGCGGAATACGAGGAACTCGGGATCGCCGCCGCCGGCATCGCCGAGGCGACTGTCCTCGCGCCGCTCGAGGTCGGATTCAGCTACGCGCGTGACATCAACGGAGACGGTGGCGAGATCGAGTTCGACGCCGTCCAGGACATTCTCGGTCTGGTCCTCATGCCACAGCGTCGAGGTGCCGCGAAGGCCGAGCTGGCGGCGACGCAGGCGCGGGCCGTCGACGCCACCATCGTGCTAGCCGCGGAGGTCGAGATCGCGTTTCACGAGTTGGTCGCAGCCCAGCAAGCCCTCGAGCTGCACCAGACCGCGTTCGACGCCGCCAGCGCGTCCGCCGAGATCGTCGAGCGGATGCACGCTGCCGGGAACGCCACCGACCTCGAGCTCGCCCGCGAGCGTCAGCAGCGCGAGCAGGAGCGCGTCGAGGTCGCGCGCGCACAAGCAGACATCGAAGTCAGGCGCGAGACGCTCAACCGGCTCCTGGGGCTATCGGGCGATGACACCGTCTGGTCGGTTGCCGCGCGGCTTCCGGACGTCCCGACCGAGGCGCCCGCGCTCAACGATCTCGAGCAGACTGCGATCGCCGAGAACCTCGAGCTGGAGGCGCTTCGTCACGAGGCCGACGCCGCGCGGTCGCGCCGTGGCATCGCGCGCATCCGTACGTTCCTGCCCGAGCTCGGCGTCGGCGTCGCGGTCGGCCGAGAGGACGAGGAGGACTGGCACGTCGGGCCAGCGATCCGCATCGCCCTGCCATTCTTCGATCAGCAGCAGGGACCGCGCGCCCGGGCGATGGCCGAACAGCGGAAGGCGCAACACGAGCTGACCGCGACCGCGGTCGACGTGCGTGCGCTCGCGCGCGCGGCGCGCCAGGTAGCGCTCACGGCGCACGCAGAGGCGGTGCACCTTCGCGACGTGGTCCTGCCGCTCGGCCAACAGGTCCTCGACGAGACGCTCAAGCAGTACAACGCGATGAACGCGAGCACCTTCGAGCTGCTGAGCGCCCGCCGCGATCTCGTCGATGCGGGCCAGCAGTACATCGACGCGCTCCGCCGATACTGGGTCGCGATCGCTGAGGTCACCGCGCTTCGCCGCGGGGTGATCCTGCACCACGAGGAGGAACAATGACGATCAGCCGGCGAGATCTTTTGCTCCAGACCGGCTTCGCCGCGGGGGCCGCGGTGGTCGGGGCCCGGGCAGCGCGCGCACAGGGCGCGCCACCATCCGTGAAGAAGGCGAAGCCTACAACCGGCGGGACCACGTACACGCCCGTGGTCGTCCCGAACGGCACGACCCGGCCCTACGAGACGGTGGGCGGCGTCAAGGTCTTCCACCTGACCGCCGAGCCCGTGCCCCACGAGATCGCGCCCGGGCTGAAGATCGAGGCGTGGGGCTACAACGGATCGACGCCGGGCCCGCTGATCGAGGTCGTCGAGGGCGACGCGGTCCGGATCTACGTGACCAACGATCTCCCCGAGCCGACATCGGTGCACTGGCACGGCGTGTTCCTCCCCAACGGCATGGACGGCGTCGCCGGGCTCAACCAGAAGGCGATCCCGGTCGGGAAGACCTTCAAGTACGAGTTCACGTTCACCAAGCCCGGCACGTTCATGTACCACCCGCACTTCGACGAGATGACCCAGATCGCGCTCGGGATGGTCGGCATGATCGTCGTCCATCCCAAGCGGAACCGCGAGAAGCGCCGGGTGCGCGACTACTCGTTGATGATGCACGAGTGGGAGATCGACATCGGCACAGGCCGGCCCAATCCGATGGCGATGAACGAGTGGAACGTGCTGACCTTCAACCACAAGGCATTCCCGGCGACCGAGCCGCTGGTCGCGGAGCTGGGCGACCTGGTCCGGATCCGGCTCGGCAACCTCGGCCCCATGGATCACCACCCGATCCATATCCACGGCCACGCCTTCGAGACCGTCTACACCGACGGCGGGCCGGTCCCGAAGTCGGCGCGCTGGCCGGAGACGACGATCCTGGTCCCGGTCGGATCGGTCCGGGTCATGGAGTTCGTTGCTGACGCGCCGGGCGACTGGGCGTTTCACTGCCACATGACCCATCACGTGATGAACCAGATGGGGCACGACGCGCCGAACCTGATCGGCGCGGACACCCGCGGCCTCGACGCCAAGGTCAACCGGGTCGTCCCCGGGTACATGACGATGGGAGCCAGCGGCATGGGCGACATGCACGGCATGCAGCTGCCGAAGAACAGCATCACGATGCTCGGCGCCGACGGCCCGTTCGGGCTGATCGACATGGGCGGGATGTTCACGATCCTCAAGATCCGCAAGACGCTCGACGGTGCCGGAGATCCCGGCTGGTACGAGCACCCCAAGGGCGAGGTTGCCGACGAGGCGACCGCCGACGAGCTCGCGCGCGACGGCATCGTCCTCTGACCGCGAAGGAGATCGCATGACCAGGCACCTCATCATTGCATTCGCCACGTTCGCGCTCGCCGCCTGCGGCTCGAAGTCGCCGCCGGCGGAACCGCCGACGACGCCACCCGTCACCGACGATGAACCGGCCGCGACGCCGGACGCGATGCCGGCCGATCACAGCGGCCACACGATGGCAGCTCCGGACGCGGCGCCGGCCGGTCCCGACCCGGCGCAGGTCAAATCAGATCTGCTCGCCGCCGAGACCGCGGCGTACGCCAACGCGAAGCCGGTCTTCGAGAAGTACTGCGGCAGTTGCCACCAGAAGGGCGGCAAGAGTGCGACCGCGAAGAAGATGGGGCACTTCGACATGACCGCGTACCCGTTCGGCGGCCACCACGTTGGCGAGATGAGCGCGACGATCCGCAAGGTCCTCGGGCTCGACGGCAGCAAGCCGACGATGCCGAAGGGCAAACCGGGGTCAGTGAAGGGCGACGATCTCGCGTTGATCGCCGCGTGGGCCGACGCGTTCGACGCGTCGATGGCGGGCGGCGCCCACGAGGGCATGCCCGGCCATGAGGAGCATCAGGACGGTCACGACCACAAGCACTGAACCGTGGAGCCCGCGCTGAACGTCGTCGCCGTTGCCCTGCCCCGGAACGCGGTCCTCGGGATCGCGTTTCTCGTGCTCGGTGTCGCGGCGACGTTCCTCATGTATCACCTGTGGGGGCACCCGTACGACGAGAAGAGCCGCACCAGCGCGGCGCCGCGCTGGGCGATGTGGCTGCACCGGGGCATCGGGTACGGTTTCGCGCTGGTCTATGTCGCGATCATGTGGGACATGGTGCCGCGACTGTGGACCTACCAGGTCGAGCTGCCGGCGCGCACGGTCGCGCACCTGATGCTCGGGTTCACGGTGGGGTTCCTGCTCGTCATCAAGATCTCGATCATGCGGTTCTTCCGCCACTTCGAGGAGTGGATGCCGTACCTCGGCACGACGATCCTGCTCTGCACCGTGTTGCTCCTCGGCCTGTCGCTGCCGGGCTGGTTCCGCGAGCACGCGTGGGCGCACAGCGCGCCGGGTGGCGATCCGTTCAGCGCGGCGAGCCAGGAGCGCGTTGCGCGGCTCCTTCCCGAGGCGGGGCTTCCCGACGAAGCGGATCTCGACGGGCTCGCCACCGGCTCGAGCCTTCGCGCCGGCCGCGACGTGCTGCTGAGCAATTGCGTGCGCTGTCACGACCTCAAGACGATCCTCGACCGGCCGCGCCCCCCCGAGGGCTGGTGGTCGACGGTCGAGCGCATGGGGGAGAAGCCGGCCCTGTTCGGCCCGCTCACCGACGAGCAGATGTGGCGCGTCACCGCCTACCTGGTCGCGATCACCCCGGAGCTGCAGCGTTCCGTGAAGCGACGGCGCGCCGAAGAGGACGCGCTCGCGGAGGCGCGCGAGGAAGTGTCCTCGGAGACTCCGCCCGACCTCCCGCCCGACACGCCGAACGATGCCGGGGTGCCTCCGGCGGACGCGGCGCCAGCCGCGGTGACACCCGATGCGGGAGCCCGGCCGGCGCCTGCACCGTCGAAGCCGGCGCCGCGCACGATCGATCCGGCACGGGCGCGTACCACCTTCCAGCGGAAGTGCTCGCAGTGCCACGAGCTCTCCGACATCGACGCGAATCCGCCGTCGTCGAAAAGCGGCGCGCGCGCGCTGATCCGCCGGATGATCGACGAGAACGAGCTGGTCCTGTCGCGCCGCGACTTCGATCTCATCCTCTGGTGGCTCGATGCGCACTACGTGCGGAAGGTGCAGTGATGCACCGGGCACTGGTCGCGGTCGCCCTCGCCGGCTGCGCGCCGCACACGCCTTGGGGACGAGCGGTGCTGGCCCCGGCGGCGAGCGCGGAACGGGTCATCGAGGTCGACGTGACCCCAGACGGATTCGAACCGAAGCACTTCTTGGTCCAGTCCGGAGAGAGCCTCACCTTCCTGGTTACACGCCGGGTCGAGCACACCTGCGTGACCAGCGTCGTTCTGTCCCTCGATGTCGACTCGCGCATCGAGCGCGAGCTGCCTCTCGACGAGCCGGTGCCGATCACGGTGCGCTTCGAAGCTCCCGGCGAGCTCGGGATGAGCTGTCCGATGAACATGTACGGCGCCACGATCCAGATACGCTGAGAGTGTGACCGCAGCTGTCACGCGCGCCCGCTGGCGTTTCCCCCGCCGCCTTGGTAATGCTCGCGTCCGGCGCGCGGGTCGCTCTTGTCCGGTTCGTCGATACGTTCGATCCTGCGCTACTTCCCGTGGCGCCGATCGGCGGCCCGGTCCCGAGTCCCGCGCGCCACCTGACTCAGAAGTCGACGATCAGGCTGAGGCGCCCTTCGACGGTGCTCGCGCGCTGATCGCGCGCGACCTTGTCGTCATGATGAGAGCGCGCGCCGATCGACGCAGCGCGAACGTCGCCGGTCAGCGTCAGCCGCGATGCGACCGGCAGCGCGAGTCCGGCGCCGACCGTGCCGAAGACGCGGTCGGACTCGAGGAGCCCGGCGCCAGCCAGGAGGTACGGGTGGAACGCGTCGATGTCGCCGAGGTTCAGGTACACGTTCCCCGCGAGGCTCCGTTCCGTGAGGTCGGTGTCCGAATAGACGCGCCGCCCGAGCTCGATCTCTCCCTCGATCCTCGGGCCGCGCCAGCGGAGAGCGAGCCCCGCGACCCCGGCGAGGGCGTCGTCGTCGCGCTCGAGCTGGCCGACGTGCACCGCCAGTCCGACGCGCGAGCGCGGCCGCGGCGGCGACGGCTCGACCACCTCGACGGTGCCGGGAGGCCCGTAGGAATACGGCGCATAGTAGCCGTCGTAGTACCCGTAATAGGGGTAGCCGTAGAACGGCCAGTACCCGTAGCGGTGGTAGTACGGCCGGTAGACGCGCCCGTGGTGCAGGTACGGTTGATGGCCGTGCGGCCGCACCGTGGCGCGGTGGTCCCGGACCTGAGGTCGCGAGACATGGCCTCGGGGCGCGCGGCTGTGGGAGACGGTGCCGTGCGAGGCGCGGTGACCACCGCCGCGATGACTGCCGCCATGATGACCACCGCCGCCGTGATGACCACCACCGTGCGGCCCCGCCGTCGCAACTGACGGGAAGCCGACGAACGCCGCGAGCGCGATCGCGAGGAGCATTCGAACGTGGGTGACCCGGCTCATGCGATACCTCTACCGCTGATCGTTGCATCGTGCGAGCCATCCGGCGCGACCCCCATGGTCACGTCAGAGGTCTCCGCCTTGCAGCGAGCCTGGGCATGCAACCCCGTGCCTTCGCGTGGATCGCCGTCCTCCTCGTCGCATGCAACTCCGACCCGGACACCGGGGCATCGCCTGACGCGACACCGGGGGCCGACGCGATGCCTGCCTGCACGCAGAGCGGCGTCACCGAGGCCGAGGCCACACGCGCAACCGATGCGGCCGCGGTGACGGTCAGCGCGACGCTGCGCAACGCGCTCGAGCACTGCGCGAAGTCGGAGCTCGCCTTTGGCCTCGTCTTCGACACCCATTCGTTCGACCTGCTCGGCATCGACATCGCCGCCTCGGCGCGGATCGAGACCAGCCCAGGCGGGGAGCTCGGCGGCGACCTTACCTGGTCTCCCGGCTCGGAGAGCAGCCACCATCGAGACGGCGTGTTGACGGCACCGGCTCCGGCTCTCGACGGTGCCGAGTGGCTCCGGCTCACGGTCGCCGATGTGGCCGGCGTCGACCGAGTCTTCGAGTGGGACGCGACCTTCCTCGCGCATGACCTGCCCTGAGCTCGCGCGAAACGCGCAAGTCCTGCGCGCTGCCGGCGATGTTGGTACAGGCCGGTGTCTTGCACTGACGAACCCGAGGAGGCCGCACATGGAACCCGCACCCGTCCCGAGCCCGAGCGCTTCCGAAGTCCCGCCCGTAAGTCCCGAGGTCGGCGCGTACTACGTCCGGACCAGGCCGAGTGGGCCTGGTTTGCCCGCTACTACGACGCGGTCACGCGACCACTTCGTCGTCTGCGTCACGACGTCGTCGACGCCTCCGGCGTGCTGCCCGGCGCCCGCGTCCTCGACGTCGCGACCGGCACCGGCGCGCAGGCGCTCGCGTTCGCTGGCGTGGCGTCGGAGGTCGTCGGCGTCGACCTGCCGGAGGCGATGCTCGCAATCGCCCGACGAAAGAACGCTCCGGCGCACGTCGCGTTCATGCGGGCCGATGCAACCTGCCTGCCGTTCCCGGCCGGTCGTTTCGATGTCACCTGCGTCTCGTTCGCGCTCCACGAGATGCCGGCCTCGGTGCGCGATCGCGTCGTCCGCGAGATGGCGCGGGTGACCCGGCACGGCGGCACGATCGTCGTCGTCGACTACGCGCTGCCCGCGGGACGCATCGCGAGCGCGCTGGCGCTCCGGCTGGTGAGCCTCTACGAGCGCCCTCACTACGCCGAGTTCGTCCGCTCGGACCTTCCGGCTTTGCTCGAGGGCATCGGGATCGCGGTGCGCGCCGATCGACGGGCGCTCCTCGGCAACGCACGGATCGTGGTCGGCGACAAGGTCACGTGAACCCGGACGTGCACCATGATGCTCATCATCTGGATGCTCGCCGCCCTGCTCGCCCTCGCCGCGTGCGGCGGCTCGCAGATGCCGCCTCCCGAGGTGATGCGCTCGCTGGTCTAGGAGGTCCGCGCCGAGGCGGAGGGCCACGTCACCGAGCCGAGCACAGCGCTCTCGCTCCACGACGTGCGCGACGTGACGGCGCACGACACGATCACCGACATGACTGCACTCGCGCGGGTCGCCGACCAGGGAGGCGACGTGACCACCGAGCAGCTTGCCGCCACCGCGACGAGACCGCTCTCGCATGCGCACCGAGCCGATCCCGTAGGAGCGCCCCGGTAGTTGGCCGAACGACAGCCGGCACACCGGATCGGTCTCGATGCATGCGGGGTGTAACTCGCGCGCGCGAGGGTAACCTGATCGATCACACGCTGCACTACCGCTCCTTCGGCGATCGTTGCCGCGAGCAGTCCCGGCCGAGGCCGCAAGATTCGATCAATCGCCCCCCGCTCCGTGACCCGCCGGGCTACGCCGCACGGCACACTGGATGCAACGAAGCGGGCGTGGAGGTTCGCCATGCTGCCCGCTCGGGACGAAGCGCCGACATCGGATCCGTTCAACCTGCTCGACTGCGGCGACTGGGCATGCGCCCACTGCAACTGCGGAGGTCTCGCCGACGTCGCGAATCGCCTCGCCCACTGTGCTTGCGATCAGGACCGAGGAGCGCTGAAGGAGATCGAACGACTCGCCGCCGTCGACATGGACGCGGCGAGCACGCTCTGGGCGCGGTTCACGACCGCGCGGCGTCGCGCGAAGACCTCGGTGCCGTGAGCCGCGGGGACCAACGGGGCGTCACGCTCGCGTAGCGGGTCCACGTCTCGCCGAGCTCGACGGCGACCTCGCGCTCCACGATGGGCGAGGCGGACGTAGACCGTCACCAGGATCGGGAACATCACCAGCGTCACCAGCGTCGGCCACTGGAGCAGGAAGCCGAACATGATGAGGATGAACGCGGCGTACTGCGGATGGCGGATCCGCGCGTACGGTCCGGTCGACGCGAGCGTGTCGGCGCGCTGCGCGGCGTAGAGGCCACGCCACGCGCTCGCCAGCAAGAAGAATCCACCGAGGATGACGACGTTGCTGAGGATGTGCATCGGGTTGAGATGCGGGTTCCCCTCGAAGCCGAACAAGCGGTACCAGAGGTGCCCGGCGTCGTGCGACAGGAAGTCGATGCCCGGGAAGCGACGCGCGAGCCAGCCGGAGAGCAGGTAGATGGTCAGCGGGAAGCCGTACATCTCGACGAAAAGCGCGACCACGAAGGCGGAGAACCCGCCGAAGGTGCGCCAGTCGCGCTTCGTTCGCGGCCGGAAGAAGCTGAACGCGAACAGGATGAACACGGCCGAGTTGACTAGGACCAAGGCCCAGAGGCCGTATGCGGGCGTGTCGTGGTTCATGACGTTTCCCCTCCTCCGCGAGGATGACCGTGACCGCGGTGCATGAAGAAATGGATGATCGGACACGCCAGGACGAGCAGGTACGGCAGCGCGCCGAGGATGTGCGCCTGGTGCTCCTCCCAAAGGAAGAACACCGCGATGGCGGCGAACAGACAGAGCGCCAGCCACCAGGGCAACCGGGCGCGGGATCGTGGTTCGTTCACGACGTGCTCCTGGGTCGCAGGACATCGACCGCGCGGACTTCGTTGCGAAGCGGCGCGCCGCGCTCGAAGGCCCGGATGTTGTCGAGGGTCGTCTGCGCGATGTTCGCGAGCGCCTCTCGGGTGAGGAACCCCTGGTGGGCGGTGACCAGGACGTTCGGGAAGGTGAGCGTCCTCGCGAGGACGTCGTCCTGGAGGACGCGATCCGACAGGTCCTCGAAGAAGACGCTCGATCATGCTCGCCGCTCCGCGCGGGCCCGTCGGGCCTTCTCGATCACGGCGAGCAGGTTGAAGGCCGGATCCTTGAACTGCGCACTGCGGACCAGGGACCAGTTCGCGCGGATGTAGTCCTGGAGGAAGTCCAGGATGTCGCCGAGCAGGATCGTCTGGTGGCGTGCGTCGGGCGCCGCCGACGAGCCGAAGGCGACCAGCCGCACGCGATGACCGCAGCGCGTGCGGGTCGCGCCGCGCCGCAGGAGGTCGCGGACCACGTCCGGGATGTCCTCCGCGGTGCAGCAGCCGAAGCGCAGGAGCGCGCCGCGGAGCACGTCGGGGTTGGCAGCGCCCTCATTGATGGTCGCCCGTCCCTCCTTCACCTCGCCGATGATCATGTCGACCTCCTGGTCGGGAGGCCCGAGCCGCGGATCGGGCGCGAACGCACGCTCGCGGGCGCGGCCCATCGAGAACGGCCGGCCGGCGCCCGCGAACCGCACTGCGAGGACGTCGAGATCGGTGGCGACGCGGTGCTGGCCGTGGCCGAGCGCCTCGAGCACCGGATACTCGGTGACGGTGAAGTACCCGTTGAGGCGCAGGTAGACCTGCACGAGGCCGACGGCGTCATCCATGGTTGGCTCCAGCGAGGGATGGAGTGACCGCAGTCGCAGGCGATCGCGACGCCGCCGGGCGGCGGACCAGCTTCGCGAGCTCGAGCACGGTGACGGGCACCAGCCCGATCAGCAGCGCGGCACCGCACTCCGTCGGCGATAGCGGTCCGAGGCCGAAGAGCTCTTGTGTCCATGGGATGTGATGGAGCCCGAGCTGCAGGAGGACCGACACTGCGATGACGCCGAGGAGCTTCAGATTGCCGAAGACGCCTGTCTGCCAGAACACGCGGGTCTCGCTGCGGGCGGCGAAGGCACGGAAGAGCTCGCCGAACACGAGGACCGAGAACGCGAGGTTGCGGGCGGTGTCCAGCCCCGAGCGCGGCAGGACCCACGCGAACGTCGCGAGGGTGACCGTCGCCTGCAAGAGGCCGGTGAGCGCAATGCGCGACCAGTCGCGTCGGCCGAGCAGCGGCGTGTCGGGCCGGCGCGGCGGGCGGGCCAGCGTGTCGCTTTCGGGTGGGTCCATCACGAGGGCGAGCGCCGGGAAGCCGTCGGTGACGAGGTTGATCCACAGGAGCTGCAGCGGCAGGAGCGGCAGGGGCAAGCCCATCAGCGCGGCGCCCAGCATCACGAGGAGCTCGCCGGCGTTGCCGGCGAGGAGGTAGACCAGCGTCTTCTTGATGTTGTCGTAGATCGCACGGCCCTCGCGGACCGCCGAGACGATGCTCGCGAAGTTGTCGTCGGTGAGAATCATCGACGACGCCTCGCGGGTGACCTCGGTGCCGGTCTTGCCCATCGCGATGCCGATGTGCGCAGCGCGCAGCGCCGGAGCGTCGTTGACGCCGTCGCCGGTCATCGCGACGATCTCGCCGCGCTCCTTCCAGGCGCGGACGATCCGCAGCTTGTCCTCGGGCGTGGCCCGGGCATGAACGCGCTCCTCGACCGGCTCGCCGTCGGCGACCAGACCGAGCTCGGCGGCGACCGCGCGTGCAGTGACCGGATGATCGCCCGTGATCATCACGGTGCGGATCCCCGCGCGCCGCGCCTCCGCGATCGCGGCGATGGCCTCGGTGCGCGGGGGATCGGCCATGCCGACCAGCCCGAGCAGCTCGAGCTCATCCTCCCCGTCACCGGCGCCGGTCGCGACCGCGAGCACGCGCAGACCGCGGCCGGCCATGTCCTGGTGGCTCGCCTCCGCCCGCGCGGACGCACGGCGGCAGCGCGGAAGGATGACGTCGAAGGCGCCCTTGACGTACGCGACGCCGTCGGCGCGGGCGATCGTCATCCGCTTGCGATCGGCGTCGAACGGGATCACGGAGCGCCGCGGGGTCGCCTTCTCGATCGCGTCGCGCTCGATGCCGCGCAGGCGCGCGGCTGCGAGGATCGCGAGCTCGGTCGGATCGCCGGTGCCGCTGTCGGGAGCGTCGCCGAGCTCGGCGTCGCAGCAGGCTGCGGCCGCGGCGAGCACGGCGCCGTGATCGTCACCCCATACCTCGCGGACCGCCATCCGCCCGGTCGTCAGCGTCCCGGTCTTGTCGGTGCAGATCACCGTCGTGCAGCCGAGCGTCTCGACCGCCGGCAGGCGTCGCACCAGGACGTGGCGCGCGGCCATCCGCTGCACCCCGATCGCCAGCGCGATCGTGACCACCGCGGTCAGCCCTTCGGGCACCGCGGCCACGGCCAGCGAGACCGACGACAGCAGCACCTCGAGCCAGGGCCGCTCCTGGATGACGCCGACCACCGCGATCACGACGACGATCGCCACGCAGGCGATCGCGAGCCTGCGCCCTACGCCGGCGAGCTGGCGCTGCAGCGGCGTCTCCTCCGACTCGGTCTGCTCGAGCAGGTGGGCGATCGACCCGAGCTGCGTCCGCATCCCGGTGGCGGTGACGGTCGCGCGCCCGGTCCCGGTCGCAACGACCGTCCCCATGAACACCTGCCCCACCCGCTCGGCGAGCGGCGCGGCCGGATCGTCGTCGTGAACGCGCTTGTCGACCGGCAGGCTCTCGCCGGTCAGGGCCGCCTCGTTGGTGCCGAGCCGGTGCGCTTCGTCGAGCGTCGCATCCGCGGACACGATGTCGCCGGCCTCGAGCAGGAGGGCGTCGCCGAGCACGACCTCGCGGGCCGCGATCTCGATCGCGTGGCCGTCGCGGATCACCCGGGCGTGCGGTGCGGTCATCGCGCGGAGGGCGAGCACGGCCCGCTCGGCGCGATGCTCCTGGACGAAGCCGACGATCGCGTTGATCAGAAGGATCGCGCCTATCGCGATCGCGTCGCCGGTCTCGCCGAGGGCCAGCGCCACCGCGCCGGCGACCGCGAGCAGCGCCGACATCACGCCGGTGAACTGCCGCGCGAAAGTCCGCCACCACGGCGTTCCCTCCGATCGTCGGAGCTCGTTCGGACCATCGGACGCAAGGCGAGCCGCCGCGTCGCGCGCGGTCAGTCCAAGGGCGGATTCGGAGACGCTCATCGACGCGTGCCACTGCCAGCGGCGTGCCGCGTCGTGTGACCGTAGCGGTCACGCCGGCGCCGTGACTCTCCCCGGAATCACCGAGCCTTCGGCGAGCAACGCGCAGGCTGTGCGGCCCACGTCGATCGGCCCGCAGGCTTTGCGCACGACGCGAGGTCAGCCGATCCGACCGGAGAGCAGCACCTGCGCCTCGACGAGCAGGTCGTCAAAGCTCAGCGGCCACCGCACGAAGGCGGTGCGGGCCCGCTCCAGCGCCACGCGCAGGCGGGCATCGTCGGCAGGGGCCGCGTCGACGAGGTACAGGACCGCGAGCTCGGGATCCGAGGTGGTCGCCCGCCGGACGATCTCGGCGACCGCGTCCTCCGGAAGCGCAAAGTTGATCACCATGAGGTCCACGTGCTCGTGCTCGTGGTCGAGCATCGGGCCCGCAGTCTCCGCATCCGCGGCATCGAGAACGCGGAACGCCTCGTCCTCGAGAAGCCCACGAAGAGCGGCGCGGATTCCATCGTGCTCCTCGATCACGAGCACGGTCGTCGTGCTGGCCTTGTCTATGCACATCGAGGAGCTCCAGGAAGGCCGCCATGTTGACCCCCGCGAACGATCAAGCGCCGTATCTGCGTGGCCTCGTCACCGATCAAGATCTCGACGCAGCCGAGGCCGAGTTCCCGGGCATCACCGAGTTCTTCGCGACGCGCCGGGGCCTCAACCGCACGTTCCTCGATCTGCTCGGGGCGTTCCTCGAGATCGGGCCGTACGCCACGCAGCACTGACCGAAGGTATCCGAACCCGCGACGGCAGAGTGTGACCGCCGAGGTCACGGAGGATCAGATGGACCAGCTTCAGCTCACGTTTCACGGCGCGGCCGGCACCGTGACCGGCGCCCGCTTCCTGATCGAGGGACGCGACACGCGCCTCTTGCTCGATTGCGGGCTCTTCCAGGGAATGGGTGCCGACGAGAGGAACGTCCCGGCTCCGCCCACGAGCTGGTCGCGCCTCGACGGCGTCGTCCTGAGCCACGGGCATCTGGACCACTCCGGCTACCTGCCCGTGCTCGTCCGCGCCGGCTATCGCGGCCCCATCCACTGCACGCCGGCGACCGCCGACATGGTCGCGCTGATCCTGCGGGACGCGGCGCGCCTCCAGCACGAGGCCGCGCGGAGGGGTGGCTACGACGACGCGCTCTACGATGAAGACGACGTCGACCAGCTCCTTTCGCAGCGGGTCGTCCACCCGTACGGCGCGACCTTCCGGATCGGCCAGCTCGAGGCCCGGCTCCGGCGCGCCGGTCACATCCTCGGCTCCGCCACGATCGAGCTCCGTGAGCGTGGCGCCTATGACGCCACCCTCGTCTACTCGGGCGACCTCGGACGTGCCCGCCATCCGATGCTGCGAGCCCCCGAGGACCTGCCCGGCGCCGGCACGCTGCTCATCGAGTCGACGTACGGCGATCGAGTGCACCCATCTGATCCGCTGAGCGCGCTGGCGGACGAGATCAACCGAATCGCGGAGCGCGGGGGCACGGTCGTCATTCCGACGTTCGCCATCGGGCGCGCCCAGGAAGTGCTCTGGTACCTGCGCCATCTCGAAGACGCAGGGCGGATCCCCGCTCTGCCGGTCTCCCTCGACTCGCCGATGGCGATCGACGCGACCGACCTGTTCTGTCGGTTCCCCGAGGAGCACAACCTCGACATGGAGGCCCTGATGGACGCGCGGCACTGCCCGCTCTGCTGCCAGCGCTTCGAGATGGCCCGGACGCCCGACGAGTCGCGGCGTCTCGCGCGACGCCATGGCCCGATGATCATCCACGCCGGCAGCGGCATGGTCACCGGCGGCCGCGTCGGCCGCCACCTGGCGAGGCTCCTGCCCGATCGCCGCAACGGCGTCGTCTTCGTTGGCTTCCAGGCCCGCGGCACGCCGGGTCGCGCGCTCGTCGAGGGCGCGGTGGAGATCCGCCTCGGCGGCGAGCCGATCGCCGTACGCGCCAGCGTGGCGTCGATCGGCGGCCTCTCGGCGCACGCCGACGCACCCGAGATCATCGCGTGGCTGCGCCGCTGGAAGCGCGCGCCGGACCGGACCTACGTCGTCCACGGCGAGCCGGACGCGGCGTCCGCGATGGCCGCGCGCATCACCGGCGAGCTCGGCTGGACCGCGAAGGTTGCGACCCTCGGCACGACGGTTTCGATCTGACGCCTCCCGTCGACTTGATGCGGCTACTTCGCAGCAATGACGTCGATGCGACGACGGAGGTCGATGACCGCATCGCCGCCATCGACGCCGAACATGACCGCGATGCCACCCGGCTCGTCGTGAACGATGATGTCGAGGCCATCGAGGGCCAGAGGATCATCCGGGAACGCCGCGAAGCCGTCTCGCGCGACGGCGGCGCGCTGACAGCGCAGCTTTGCAAGTACCTCTTTGGCCGTGCCGACCTCCGGCGTCAAGTGCAAGACCGCGCCACCCTCGACGGTGTCGGTGTCCTGGATCTGTCCCCAGACGACGCTCGCATCCGGGGTCTTGCCGTCGCACTGCCGTTCGAAGTCCGCGTCGAGCTTCTCCGCCGCACGCAGGTGCGCGGCAGCAAGCTGCTTGTGGTGG
>CAYYIK010000074.1:0-1072 GCA_964471955.1 uncultured Thermoanaerobaculia bacterium
GCCGTGCTGGCGCCTGCCGCCGCCGAGACGCTGGCCCTGCTCGGCGCCGGCGACCTCGTGGTGGCGGTGGGCGACTGGGTCACCGCGCCGCCCGAGCTGGCGGCGCGGCCGCGGCTGGGGGCCTACGATGCGCCGAGTCGCGAGCGGCTGCTCGAGCTGCGCGTCGACACTCTCGTGACGACCGCTTCGGCCGCAGGCCGCGCCGGGCGTGCCGAGCTGCCGGCGCTCGGCATCGACGTCGTCGAGCTCGACACCGACTCGGTGGCCGGAACCCTCGCTTCGATCGCCACGCTCGGTCGGCTGGTCGGCCGGGAGGCGTCGGCGGCGGAGCTCATCGACGGGATCGAGGCCGAGCTGGCCGCGGTCGCCGGGCGCGCCGCCGGGGCGCCGCGCCGGCGTGCCCTCGTGGTGGTCGGCCGCGAGCCGCTCTACGTCGCCGGGCCGGGCTCTTTCCTCGATGAGCTGCTCAACCTCGCCGGCGGCGAGAACGTCGCCGCCGATGCCGGCGCCCCCTGGGCGCAGGTCTCGCTCGAGGCGATGCTGGCCCGCCGGCCCGAGGTGATCGTCGACAGCGCCGACAACCGGAGCGGGGCGCCGCGCGGCGCGCTGGCCGGCAGCTGGGCGCGCTGGCCGTTCGTGCCGGCGGTGCGCGACGGGCGGGTCTACCACCTCGATCCGGTCCGTCTGACGATCCCCGGGCCCCGCCTGGGCGAGGTCGCCGCGCGCCTTGGCCGGCTCCTCCATCCGGAACGCTTCGGACCGCCGTCGGCGGACGACTTCGCGCCGGCAGAGGCGCCATGAAGCGGCGCGCGCCGCTCGATCGGCGGCGCTTCACGCGGGCACTCGCGGCGGGCGCCGCCGTCCTGCTCGCCGCGCTGGCGGCCGGAATCCTGTTCGGCCCCGCCGGTTCGGGGCTGGCCGGGCTGGGCGCCGGAGGCGACCCGGCGGCGCGCGCCATCCTCGTCGAGGTGCGGCTGCCGCGCGTGCTCGCGGCGGCGGCGATCGGCGCCGCGCTGTCGCTCGCCGGGGTCGCCTTCCAGGCGCTGCTGCGCAACCCGCTCGCCGATCCCTA
>CAYYIK010000074.1:1172-15422 GCA_964471955.1 uncultured Thermoanaerobaculia bacterium
GGGCGCTCAACGCGCTGTCGCTCGGCGAGGAGGGAGCGCTGCAGCTCGGCGTCGACGTCGCCCGCCTGCAGCGCGAGGTCTTCGTGGCCGGAGCGCTCGCCACCGCGCTGGCCGTCTCGTGGGCCGGCCTGGTCGGCTTCGTCGGACTCGTCGTGCCCCACGTGGTGCGGCGCCTCACCGGGCCCGACCACCGCCTGCTGGCGCCACTCGCGGCGCTCGGCGGCGCCGCCTTCCTGGTGATCGCCGACCTGGCGGGCCGTCTGGTGCTGGCGCCGCGCGAGCTGCCCGTCGGCGTCGTCACCGCGCTGGTCGGCGGCCCGTTCTTCCTCCTCGTGCTGCGCCGGCGGGGGCCCCGTGGCTGATCGGTCGCTGCTGCGCGCGCGGGGCGTCTCCTTCAACTGGGCGGGCGGGCACGGCGTGGCGGGCGTCGATCTCGACGTCGCCGCGGGCGAGATCGTCGGCCTGCTCGGACCCAACGGCGCCGGCAAGTCGACCCTGGTGCGGGTTCTCTCGGCGACCGTCGGCCCCGCCACCGGTTCGATCCGCCTGCTCGGCGACGAGATCGGCACTCTGGCGCGCCGCGAGATCGCGCGCCGCGTCGCCGTGGTGCCGCAGGAGCCGGCCTTCCAGTTCCCCTTCACGGTGCTCGAAGTGGTGCTGCTCGGCCGCCATCCACACCTGGCCGGACTCGCCTTCGAGTCGGCAGCGGACATCGACAGGGCCCGCGCCGCGCTCGCCCGCGTCGGCGCCGCCGACCTGGCCGAGCGCCCGATCGGCGAGCTCTCCTCGGGCGAGCGCCAGCGCGTCGTGGTCGCCCGGGCGCTGGCCCAGGAGACGCCGCTGCTGCTGCTCGACGAGCCGGCGAGCTTCCTCGACCTGCGCCACCAGGTGGGGCTGTTCGACCTGCTGCGCGAGCTGGCCGGCGAAGGGCGCGGCATCCTCGCCGTGCTGCACGACCTCAACCTGGCGGCCGAATACTGCGACCGGGTGATTCTGCTCGGCGCCGGGCGGGTGGCGGCCGCCGGCGCGACGGCCGACGTGCTGACCTATGCGAATCTCACCCGCCTCTACGGCACCGAGGTCTACGTCGACGTTCACGACCTGACCGGAGGCCTCGTCGTCACCCCGCTGTCGGCCCGCGCGCGCGCCCGCCTGCGCCGCGAGGCCGGTGCGGCGGGAGAGGAGCCGGCGCCCGGGTGAGCCACTAGAATGACCGCATGCTGCTCCTGCGCTACGGTCCCGAAGGGTTCCACGCCGCCGGCGAGACGCTCGCTTCGCTGCGCATCCTGCACTCCGACCCGCTGACGACGCCGGTCGCGGCCTGGAAGTTCGGCCGGGCGATCGATCTGGCGGCCGAGGCGATCCGGCCGCCGGTCGTGCCGGGCAAGGTGGTCGGCATCGGGCGCAACTACCGCGAGCATGCGCGCGAACTCGCCAATCCGGTGCCGGCCGAGCCGCTGCTCTTCCTCAAGTCCCCCGGCTCGGTGATCGGCTCGCGCACGCCGATCGTCCTGCCGCCGGAGAGCTCGCGCGTCGAATTCGAGGGGGAGATCGCCGTGGTGCTGCGCCACCGGCTGACGCGCGCCGACGCTGCCGCCTGCGCGCGCGCCGTGCTCGGCGTCACCGCGGCGGTCGACGTCACGGCGCGCGATCTGCAGCGGCGCGATGCCACCTTCGCGCGCGCCAAGTCGTTCGACACCTTCTGTCCGCTCGGGCCGGCGATTCTCGTCGAGCCCGACCTGGACGACCTCGCGGTCGAGACCCGGCTGGGTGGCGAGGTGCGTCAGCGCGGCCACGTCGGGGAGATGATCTGGGGGATCGTCGAACTGCTCGTCTACGCCTCGCGCATGATGACGCTCGAACCCGGGGACGTCGTGCTCACCGGCACCCCGGCGGGCGTCGGGCCGCTGGCCGACGGCGACCGCCTCGAAGTCGAAGTCTCCGGCGTCGGCGTGCTCGAGTCGCCGGTCGAAGCGTGGCGGGGAGCGTGAAACGTCGGCGCGCCGCGCTGGCGACCCTCGCCGGCTTTGCCGCCGCGCTGGTGCTCCACCTCGGACGCGGCTTTCCGCCCGGCCTGGCCCTGATCGCCGGGCTCGCGGTGGGCGTCCTCGCCGTCCTCGCCCTGCGCACCGCCGCGCAGCTGCGCCAGACCTGGCGCCAGCCGCCGGGGGGGCGCTGGGAGCGCGACGACTAGCCGCCCACGCGCGGCAGCAGGCCGGCGAGGAGCCGCGGCTACCGCTTGCCGGGGACGAGGATCAGCCCGGCTCCGGCGACGATCGCCACGATTCCTGCCCAGGCGGGGATCGTCACCCGCTCCTTCTCCTTGACCGACAGCTCGAGCGGCCCGAGCTTCGCCCGGTGCGTGTCCTCCGTGTAGCTGAACCCCTTGTAGACGAGGGCGAGGATGCCGGCGGCGACGAGGACGAGTCCGAGAATCCTGGCGGGCTTCATGGGGCCTCCGGGGGGGTCGGCGTCGCCGGGCGCCAGGGGACGAGGATCAGCGCCACGACGGCGAGCAGGTGGATGGCGCCGCCGAGCGCGATGCCGAAGATCGTCAGCAGCATCCAGGCCGCCAGCAGCACGGCGGCCAGGAAGAGGCGCGCGGTCGGATTCACGCGGCGCAGCATACCGGAGCGGCGCGTCGCCGCGAGGTGAACGGCTCCGCCGGCGGGTCGCGCGGCGCTCGAATAGACTCGCCCGGCGTGGCGCGGGCGGCAGGCGCCGCCCGGATCGGGCCGCGGAGGAGAGATCGTGCAGCTGACCGCCAGAGTCGTCGTTTTCAGCCTGCCCGCGCTGCTGCTCGCCCCCGGCTGCGCCCGCGAGCCGCGGCAGACCGGCACCGCCGACGAGCTCGCCACCGTCGACGTGAGCGCGCCAATCGACGCGGCGGCCTCGCTGGCCGGCGACGTCGTCGAGCGCCGTCCGGCGCCGGCCGGCTCGCTGCCCGGCGTGGCCGGCGTGCTGCCGGACGGCTTTCCGCGCGACCTGCCGCTGCCCACGCCGTCCTCGCTGGTCGACTTCGACACCGGCCCGCACGGGGGCGTGCGCCTCGCCCTCGACGTGCAGGCGGCGCCGGCCGCGGCGCTCGCCGCGTACGAGGCGAGGCTGCGCGCGGCGGGCTTCGCGCCGTCGCAAGGCGGCCTGTGGACGCGCGGCGCGCGCCGGATCGCGGTCGGCGTCACGCCGTTCTCCGGCGCCGCCCGTCTGTCGGTGGAACTGGTCGGCGCGCCCTGACCGCGATGTCCTTTCCCGGCTTCGACGCGCCGGCGATCGCGCGCGCCCTGGCCCTGGTGGTCGGCGATGCCGACGAACCGACCGAGGTCTACTGCGAGCGCCGCATCGACCTCGAGCTGCCGCCGGAGGGCGCTCCCGCCGGCCTGCGCGAGCGGCGCGAGGAGGGGCTTGCGGCGCGGCTGGTGCGCGGCGACCGGACCTGGATCGCGTCGCGCGACGGCCTGTCGGGGGGCGACCTTGCCGAGGCACTGCGCCAGGTGGCGCGCGCCTGGCCGGCGGCGCCGCCGGTGCCCGAGTTCGAACTCGGCCCGTCGCGGATCGCGCCCCCGCGCGCCGAGCTGCTCGCCTTCGGGCGCCGGCTCGAGGCGGCGCTGCGCCGCCGTTTCGCCGCCTTCCCGCTGCGCCTGACCGCCCGCTGGCATCGCCGCGACGTGCAGGTGGTCGGTCCGCGCATGGTCGCGCCCGCCGAGCGGGAGGCCTTCTTCAGCCTCGATGTCGAGCTCCCCTGGGGGCGCTGCGGCGCTCTCGCCCTGGCCCTCGACGAGCGCGAGGCCGAGGCGCTCGCCGCCCGGCTGGTGGCCCGCTTCCGCTGCCGTGAGGCGCCGCCGCCGGCGGCCGGCTCCCTGCCGCTGCTGCTCGCTCCCGCAGCCGCCGCGGTCGCCCTGCACGAGGCGGTCGCTCACGCCCTCGAGTCGGACGTTCTCGCCCTCGGGGGCAACCCCGCGGCGGCGATCGGCCTCGCCCTCGGCGCCCCGGGTCTCGACGTGCTCGACGACCCGGCGGGGGCGCCGCCCGGGGTCGACCGCGCGAGCGACGACGAGGGGGTGCCGGTGGCGCGCCGCTGGCTGCTGCGCGGCGGCCGGGTCGAGCAGCCGATCGCCGATGCGCGCGCGGCGCGGCGCTGGCCCGAGCTGCTGGCGGGCTCCGGCTTCCGCGCCGGCCGCCACTCCCGGCTGCTGCCGCGGACCCACCATCTCGAACTGCTACCGGGCGGCGCCGGCGAGGCCGATCTGTTCTGTGCGGCCGAAGGCGGGATCGCGGTCGGCGAGATCGACAGCGGCCGGCTCGACCTGGCGACCGGACGCTTCGTCCTGGAGGTTCCCGGCGGGCGCCGGATCACCGCTGGTGCGCCCGGCGAACCGGTCGGCCGCTTCCGCATCTCCGGCCGGGTCGCGCAGCTGCTCGGCGGGGTGGTGGCGGTGGGCGACGCGCCGCAGGCCGGCGGCGCCGGCTGGTGCGCCAAGGGGGCCGAGCGGCGCGCCGTCTGGGCGCGCGCGCCGGCGTTCGTCGCCACCGGCCTCGAGGTGGCGCCGTGAGCGCTCCGGGCGAGCGCGCGGCGGTCTTGCTGGAGCGTCTGGCGCGCCTCGGCGAGGTCGAGATCTGCGAGAAGCGCGGGCGCAGCCGGCGGGTCGAGCGGGACGCCTCGGGGGAGCAGATGATCACCGCCGTCGAGGCCGGCTGGGCGGTGCGTGCCGGCGATCTGCGGCGCTCGTTCTTCGTCGCCGGCAGCGGCGTGCTGCCGACCGAGGGCGACTGGCCCGAGCCGACGCCGCATCCGCTCTGGCTGCCGGAGGCACGCCCGGTCGCGGCGCGGCCGGAGGGGGCCGGCCTCGGCGCCGCCCTGACGGGCGAGTCGGAGGCGCGCGCTCTGCTGGCGGCGATCGAGCGCGAGCTCGGCCGCGAGGCTCCGGAGGCGCGCCTGGTGGCGGCGCACTTCGAAGAGGGGACGAGCGAGACGACGATTCGTTCGAGCCGCGGCGTGCGGGCGCGCCAGAGCCACCGCGCCGCCTGGCTCCGCCTCGAGGCGGCGCGCGGTTCGCTCAACGTGGTGGCCGAGAGCTGGGTCCGCGAAGCGCGCGAACTCAAGGCCCTGGCGCTGGCTCGCCGGCTGGCGGACCGCCTCGAGGCGCTCTCCGGCGAGGAGCGGCCCGGCGGCGGCGCCCTGCTGCTCGCTCCACCGGTCGGCGGCCGCCTGCTGGCGGCGATGGTCCCCGGTCTGGTCGGGCGCGAGGCAGCGGCGCGCGGCTCGCTGCTCGGCGGTGTCGGGGCGACCCTCGGCACGCCGCGGATTG
Organism: uncultured Thermoanaerobaculia bacterium; assembly: GCA_964471955.1. GTDB lineage: Bacteria > Acidobacteriota > Thermoanaerobaculia > Multivoradales > JAGPDF01 > JACTMI01. Next base: position 6,479 of record CAYYIK010000074.1, read on the forward strand.
CGATCGTCGACGACGGTGCCCGCCCGGACGGCCTGCTCGCCGCCGCGGTCGACGGCGAGGGCGTGCCGTGCGGCGCGGTGACCCTGGTCGAGGAGGGCCGACTCGCCCGGCCGCTGCTCGCCTGGTGGGAGAGCGACGCGCCGGCGAGCGCCACGGGGTGCATGCGCCGGGCGAGCTGGCGCGACCTGCCGCGCCGCGCTCCGACCCACCTCCATCTGCTGCCGGATCCCGACGTCTCGCCGCGCGATCTGCTCGCCACGAGCGGCGCCGTCGCCTACCTCATCGACGTCGAGGGGGGGGTGCGCGTCGACCCGGCCAGCGGCGGCTTCGCCCTGCCGGTCTCGGGCTTCGCGCTGCACGGCGGCCGTGCCGCCGGCGGCTTGGGCCGCCGCTGGCTGCGCGGCAATCTGCGCGACTGGCTCACCGGCGTGCGCGCCCTCGGGCGCGACCTGGCCTTCGTCGCCGGCGACGGCATGTTCGGCGCCCCCAGCCTGCTCATCGAAGGGCTCGAGCTGAGCGACGCGGCGAGTTGACGCCGCGCGTCCGCCGGTGCGGCCGGGGCTTTCAGCCGGCGATCGCGGCGACCGTCGCCTGCGCCGGCTCGTCGCCGGGCGGCGGCACGAGGCGCAGTTCGAGCCGGCCGGTCGAGTCCCGCCCGGGGAGGAAGCCGCCGCGGGTCGGGCGGCTGCGGCTGCGCGGCGAGGAGGGGACGACGCGCGTCGGCGCCGGGCTGCCGCTCGGCGAGACCTGATTGACCGTGCCGCCGCCGAGATCCTCGGGAGTCAGCAGGCGGGTCCCGGCGGTTCCGTCGTCGTAGCCGGACTCGCCGGCCGCGGCCTCCTTCTCGGCGAGCTCGGAGTTCCAGGCCCCGGCCTCTCCGCCCTCGTCGCCGCGCGGCACCGGTGAGGTCCCCGGCCGGGCGAGCCGGGCAAAGCCCCCCGAGGGTTCGCCGGCCTCGCTGTCCGCCGCGTCGTCGCCCTCGCTCCACTCTTCGGCCCGCGGCGCCGCGCCGGCGGGCTCCGGGTAGTCGATCAGCAGCCCCGCGATGCGCCCGCCGTCGCTGTAGAGCGAAGGCGCCGAGGAGCCGTGGATGCCGCCGCTCCAGGCCTCGAGCATGGCGACCGTCGCCTGCCGGTTGCCGATGACGTCCGGATTGAGGCGCGCGTCGGCCAGACCCGGATCGAGGCGGAAGGCGCGGGTGTAGGCGCGCCGGGCGAAGCGATCCATCCGCCAGCCTTCGTAGAGCTGGCCGATCTGGTAGTGGGCCCAGGCGTTGCCGGGATCGAGCTCGACCACGGCGCGGAACTGGCGCAGCGCCGCGGCGCGGCGGCCGGTGCGCGCCAGCAGGAGGCCGTAGTTGAAGTGCGCGGCGGGGGAGTCGGCGTCGAGTTCGAGGCTGCGGCGGAACGCCTCTTCGGCGCCGCGCCGGTCGCCGGCGAGGGCGAGGAGGTTGCCGAGGTCGTTGTGCGCGCCGGCGTCGGCGGGCGCTGCGGCGACGAGCTCCTGCTGGGCGGCCAGGGCGCGATCGAGATGCTTCGGCGGCGCCGGCGCGGCGGCCAGCGCCAGGGCGGCGAGGCCGGTGCCGAGGACGGCGGTCAGGACGGGTCTCGGGATGCGCAACTGCGGTGCTCCTTTCCCGGCTCAGTCGCCGGACTCCCCCTGCCGGATCGGCCGCGCCTTGAGCTTGAGCCGACCCTCCTCGCTGGCGAGCCGGAACTGCACCTGCTCGGCGCCGGTCTTCTGTCCGATCTCCCGGATCTGCCGCTCCAGGTAGCCGCGGAACGACTCGAGGTCGAGCTTGCCCGCGGCGCCGGCGCGCGCCAATCCGGCGAACAGCGCTTCGACCGCTGCCGGATCCGTGCCACCGCGGCCGAGCACGACGCCGGAGTGCGGATCGTAGCGCGGCTCCGGCTCGTGCGGCGCGGCCGGCTGGATCCCCGTGCCACGCCCCTCCTCGCGCTCGCGCAGGCGGCGGCCGAACAGCTCCGAGAGCGAGTTGAAGCGCGCCTCGAGCCCGGTGAGCCGGAACTGATCGGCGGCGCCGCGCGCCGCGTCCGAGCGCATCTCGCGCAGGTCGCGGGCGATGCGCTGGCGCAGGTCCTCGGGCGGCACCCGCAGCGCGCCGTTGAAGAAGCGCTCGGCGGTGACGCGGAACTCCTCGATGCGCGCCGCCAGAGCGGCGATCGCCGCGGCGCTGATCGCCGGCCCTTCCGGCGACGCGGCGGGCGGCTGCGGCCCCTTGGGCGGAACGCTCAGGTCGGATCTCCTAGAATGGCCGGCAGCACCATGTCCACCTCCGCGCCCGACGACCTGCGCCGCCGCCTGCCGGCGGTCGACCGCCTGCTCGCCGAGCCGGCGCTGCGGGAGTTGGAGCGAGTTTACGGGCGCCAGCGCCTGCGCGTCCAGTTGCGGCGCTGGCTCGACCGCCAGCGCGCCGCGGCGGCCGCGGGTGCCGCGCCGGAGGCGGCGCTCGCCGGCCTCGCCGCCGACCTCGAGCGTGAGCTCGCCGCGGCCACCGGCGGGGCGCCGCTCGCCCGGGTGCTCAACGCCACCGGCATCTTTCTGCACACCAACCTCGGCCGCGCACCGCTGCCGCGCGAGGTCGCGGCGCGCCTGCCCGCGCTCGCCGACGCCGCCTGCGATCTCGAGTACGACCTCGCCAGCGGCCGGCGGGGCGAGCGCAGCGGCCGCGTCGAGGAGCTCGTCGCGGCATTGACCGGCGCCGAGGCGGCCCTGGCGGTCAACAACAACTCGGCGGCGCTGGTCCTGGTGCTCGCGGCGCTGGCGCGCGGGCGCGACGTGCTCGTCTCGCGCGGCGAGCTGGTCGAGATCGGCGGCAGTTTTCGCGTCCCCGAGATCCTCGAGGCGGCGGGCTCGCGCCTGGTCGAGGTCGGCACCACCAACCGGACGCGCCTGGCCGACTACGAGCGGGCGCTGGCGCCCGAGACCGCGCTACTGCTCAAAGTCCTGCCGAGCAACTTCCGCCAGAGCGGCTTCGTCGCCGAGGCCTCGCCGCGCGAGCTCGCCGCCCTGGCGCGCCGGGCGGGCGTCCCGCTGCTGGTCGACGAGGGGAGCGGCCTGCTCGCCCGCTCGCCGCATCCGCAGCTGGCCGGTCATCCGAGCCTCGGCGAACTGCTCGAGGCGGGCGCCGATCTGGTCTGCGGCTCGGCCGACAAGCTGGCCGGCGGGCCGCAGGCGGGGCTCGTCGCCGGCCGGCGCGAGCTCGTCGAGCGCTGCCACCGGCACCCGCTCTACCGCGCCCTGCGTCCAGGGCGGCTGGTCGTCGCGGCGCTCGAGCTGGTGCTGCGTCGCCATCTGGCCGGTGAGGCGATGCCGGTCGACGCCCTGTGGGCCGATCCGCGGCTCCATCGCGCCCGGCTGGCGCCGCTGGCGGCGCGCTGGGGCGGGGAGATCGTCGCCGCCGAGGCGTTTCTGGGGGGCGGCTCGGCGCCCGAAGCGCCGATCCCCGGCGAGGCGATCGCCCTGGCCGGTGGCGACGCTCTCGCCGCGCGCCTGCGCGCCGGAGAACCTCCGGTGGTCGGCTATCGCCAGGAGGGGCGGCTGATCCTCGACCTGCGCACCGTCGACCCGGCCGACGACGCGGCCCTCGACGATGCGGTGCGCTCGGCGCTCGCCGGTGGGGAGCGCTGATGGCCCGTCTGCTGGTGGTCGAGGACCGCGAGTCGCTGCGCCGGATGCTCGAGCGGGCGCTCGTCGGCGCCGGCCACGACGTGGCGACCGCCGACGACCTGCCGGCGGCGTTCGAGCAGCTCGCGGGTGGCCGGTTCGACCTGGTGCTGACCGATCTGCAACTGCCGTCGGGCCGCGGAATCGAGGTCGTGGCCGAGTCGCGGCGACACCATCCGGAGATGCCGGTCGTCGTGCTGACCGCCTTCGGCACCGTGGCGTCGGCGGTCGAGGCGATGAAGGCGGGCGCCGTGGACTTCCTCGAGAAGCCGGTCGATCTCGACGTCCTCTTCGCCCTGGTGCGCGGCCTCACCGTGGAGCGCGCGCCGGCCGAGCCGGTCTTCGCGGCGCCCGGCGCGCCGCCGATCGTCGGCGCCCACCCCCGCCTCAAGGCCGCCCTGCGCCTGCTCGAGCGGGTCGCGCCGACCGACTCGACCGTGCTGCTGACCGGCGAGAGCGGTACCGGCAAGGAGCTCTTCGCGCGCGCCCTGCATGCTCTGTCGCCGCGCGCCGCCGGCCCCTTCGTGGCGGTCAACTGCGCGGCGATCCCGGAGACGCTGGTCGAGACCGAGCTGTTCGGCCACGAGAAGGGGGCGTTTACCGGCGCCGACCGCCGCAGGATCGGCCGCTTCGAAATGGCACGCGGCGGCACCCTCTTCCTCGACGAGATCGGCGAGCTCCCCCTGGCCGTGCAGGCCAAGGTGCTGCGGGTGCTCGACGACCGCAGCTACGAGCGGGTCGGCGGCGGTGAGACGCTGCGCGCCGACGCGCGGGTGGTGGCGGCGACCAACCGGGACCTGGCGGCGATGGTCGCCGCGGGCAGCTTCCGCCCCGACCTGCTCTTCCGGCTCGAGATCTTCCCGATCGCGCTGCCGTCGCTTGCGGACCGCCCCGGCGACCTGCCGCTGCTGGTCGGCCACCTGGCGGCCGGCATCGCCGGCCGACAGGGAGTCGCTCCGCCGGAGCTGACCGCCGGCGCGCTGGCGCGCCTGGAGAGGGCGGACTGGCCGGGCAACGTGCGGCAGCTCGCCAACGTCGTCGAGCGTGCCGTGATCCTCCACCCCGGCGATCGGCTGGACGAGGCCGCCGTGGAAGCGCTCCTGCCGGCGCCTCCGACCCCCGGCCGGGACGCGCCGGAGGCCGGGGAAGCGGCGCTCGAGCAGCTCAAGCGGGCTCTGCGCGAGGCGGGTGGCGACCGCCAGCGCGCCGCCGCGGCGCTCGGCATCTCGCCGCGCACGCTGGCGCGCCGCATCCGCGAGCACGACCTCGGCGGCTACCCGGAGTATCGGCGGTAAAGGAAGAGGGGCCGGCGCGAACGCCGGCCCCCGGAGGTGTGGCCACTGGCGGCCGCGAGCGGCCGCGGCGCCTCAGTACTCGCCGGCGGGGGCCTCGTCGAGCGGCTCGTCGACCGGCTCGGCGGGATCGGTCCCCGCCGGCGGCCGGGTCTGGAAGCCACGCCCCTGCACGTCGAACTTCGCCGAAGTGAAGTCCGGCAGGCCGGGGAAGGCGACCCGGAAGTTCACACTGCCGCCGGGCGCGATCGCGCCGCCGTTGATCGTCCCCTCGTTGGTGGCCAGCAGGCCGCCGTCCTCGCCGTAGATCATCACCAGGATCGAGGGCGAGGTGACGTTGACCGTGCCGCTGTTGCGGATCGAGCCGAAGATCTCGACCCCTTCGCCGCCGGCCGCCTGCACCTTCTCCCAGTTCGCGACCTGGAGGCCGGCGACCTGCGGCGCTCCCTCGGCCTCCTCCCCCTCGGCGGCAGGTTCGGACCCCGCCCCCGTCATCGGCGGGATGTCCTTCTCGGTCAGCCGCAGGATCGGCTCGCCGAGCGGCCGCGGCGCAGGGGGAGGAGCCGCCGCGGCCTGGGCCTGCTCGACGGCCCGCGCCGTCGCCGCGGCCGAGGCGTCGAGGTCGATCTCGTCGGTGCGAATGGCCGACAGGGTGCCGTTGGGCAGAGTGAAGACGACCCGCCGGCCGTCGACCTTCCACACCCCCCGGGTCTCCAGGCGGCTGCCGTCCTTCATCACCAGCCAGTCGGCGGCGGCCGGGCCGCCCGCCGCGACGAGCGCGGCGGCGGCGAGCAGCGAGATGCGCAGTCCTCGCACGATCAGTACTCCTTCCAGTTGTGGCCCTCGATGCAGACCGGAACGGGGGCGATGAAGACGATACCAGTGTCCGAACGGATCGTCTTGATGTCGATCGTGTAGTTGGCGAAGCGACAGGTGGCCGGCTGCAGCTCGCGCAGCTCCCGGTTGATCGTCCGCAGGGCGTCGGTCCAGGCGTCTTCGTTGCTGGTGGTCGTATCCACGTTCTGCGTCGTGCTCGACTCGGCGAACGGCTGGGTGGTGAACTTCGGCGAGATGACGTAGCGCTCGAACTGGGTATCGGTCACCGGGTAGTAGCCGACCGCATTGGCCGTGTTGACGATGAACAGCTTGCTCTCGCCGCCCCGCGCACAGACGCCGTCGACCTCGCTCGAAATCGGATCGTAGATGGTGAAGAACGAGATGCCGGAGACGGTGAACGGCTCGGTGATCAGCTTCTCGTTGAGGCCGATCGGGAAGTACCAGCCGGCCAGCAGGTCCGGATTCGGGTTGCCGAAGAGGTAGGACGGGCCCGGATTCTCGATGTCGTTGGCGCCGTCGGGGTCGATCGGCGTCAGCACCGCTTCGGTGAGCGGCTGGGTGCAGGTCGCGCAACCGACCGGATCGATCAGGCCGTCGAAGGTGACGCCGTCGGCGCCGCCATCCTTCCAGCCCGAGTCGACGATGGCGTAGAAGCGCCCCGTCTGGTTGCTGAAGTCCCACAGATTCCAGCGGTTCCCGGTGCCGAACAGCAGGGCGTGCTGGCGCAGCTTGGTGACGTAGACCGCGTTGATCTCCATGTAGATCGGTCGTCCGACGGTGGTGAAGACCTTGAACGGGTTGAAGCGGCCGACCTCGAGGGCCGGATCCTGGATCCGGCCGTCCACACCGAGTTCGAAAGGCCCTTCTCCGAGGTCGAGCTTGTAGACGAACCCGGCGGTGGTGCCGAAGTAGAGGGTGTCGATCAGGCCGTTGACGTTGCGGTCGACCAGGGTCACGTCGGCGGGGACGGAGCCTTCGATCACGTTGGCACCGCCGCGCTTGTAGAGGATCTCCCCGGTCTCGACGTCGATCATGTAGAGCCAGTTGCCGACCGCGTCGGCGGCCGAGTTGGTGGGACTCTCCGAGAGGCCGCCGCCGAAGATGGCGACGTGGCGGTCCTCGGGTTCGGCGTCGGTGTCGCAGGCGCCATTGCAGACCTGGATGCGCGCCACCACCGGCCGGCTCCAGCTCTCGCCGAGGTCGGGCAGGCCGTTGGCGTCCTCGTCGGTCGTGTCGGTGAACTCCCAGAGCAGGGCCGGGAAGGGGAGCGGCCCGCAGTCGGGTCCGCCGTTGATGCACGACGGCACGTACGCGGGCGACCCGGCGAGCGGCTCCGGAATGTTCGTGCCGACGTCGATCTCGTCGGGCTGGGTGATGTCGAGAGCGAAGACCCCCGGCCCACCCTCGCGGTACGTTCCGAGCAGCACCGTTCGCCACTCGCGGTCCGTGCAGGTGGTGGTGCCGGTGGTCGCGGCGAGCGGGTCGATGAAGACGTCGGCGACGCGCGGCGTGTTGTCGATGCCGTACTCGGTGGTCAGCATCGGGATTGCCGACAGCTCGCGGATCAACGGCATCTGGGCGCCCGGAATGAACGAGAAGATCTCCCGCCCGGTGCCGATGCTGAAGTCGCCGTCGACCGAGTTGCCATCGCCCAGCTGCGGATCGAGCAGGTCGAGGTGGGCCGGCAGGTCGAGCTTGCACTCGTTGCCCTCGAAGATGCCGCCGTCGAAGGCGTGCAGCTGGCCGTCGTTCGAGCCGGCGAAGAACATGATGCGCCGGCAGAGGTTCTTGTTCGAGAACCAGGCGTAGGAGAGCTTCGGCCCGCGCAGGGCCGTCGTCGCCACGTCCTGGCCGCAGAGCGCCACCCCGAGGTACGGATCCCGGGTGTAGTAGTGGAAGTCCGACGGCGCGTTGACCACCGTCGGGTTGGCGTGGAAGATGTCGCCCATCACGTACTGCAGTCGCGTGGTGACGCCGGTGTCCGGATCGGTGGCTTCGCCGCGCTTCTCCGCCAGAGTGAACTCCAGGATGCTGGCGATGGTATCGAGGTTCGTCGGATCCCCGACCCCGGGCGTCGGCAGGTTCCAGACGAACTCGAACTCCGCCTGCTCCGCGTTGTCCTGCGGGTAGCGGAAGAACTGGCGCCGGCCGGGGGCCGTCGAGTCCGGCAGGCCGAAGAGCACCCGCCGCTCATCGACTCCGTTGCCGATCTGCAGCGTCGTGTTGTCGAAGCGGGTGATGTCGCCGGGGAGCGGCGCCTGCCGCAGCAGCCCCCGCGGCACGTAACCTCCGTCGCCGTCCCAGCCGGGCTGCGAGTCGCCGGCGTCGTAGGCGAAGCAGCGCGCTTCGACCGATCCGGGCACGCACTCCACCTCGCGGTTCGGAATGCCCGTGCCCGGATAGGTCGGCAGGGGCTTGAGGAAGGTGTCGAGGCGCCCCGGCCAGACCGCCGCGTCGTTGAGCGGCGTGAAGCTCGACAGGTAGATCTTGTCGGCGATGTTCGCCTGCACGGTCGGCACCGCGGCCGACGCGAAGGCCACCGACTCCTCGGCGATCTGGATGAAGATGTCGCGCAGCGCGCGGATGAACTCGCCGCGGTTCTGGGCGTAGATCGGCTCGCCGCTGCCGCCGTTCGAGGCCATGCAGTTGAGCTTGTTGTGCGCCGTGTTCTGGACGCCGAAGGCGACGACGAACGTCGTGATGTCGTCGAGGGCGTTCATCGAAGCGGTGAGCGAGCACGGGTCGCGCCCCGGGCAGGTGTCGTCGCCGTCGGTGATCACCAGCAGGTACTTGCGCCGGCACTGCCAGTCGGGATCCTGGGTCGCCGCGATGTCGTCCCACCCCGTATCGCCCGGACAGGAGCCGTTCAGGCAGCCGCGGAACCAGCTGCGGATCGAGCCGAGCGAGTAGCCGAGCGGCGTCGAGCCGTTGGGGAAGATCGGCCGCAGGGCCTCGTTCTGCAGCCGCAGGTAGTTCTCGCCCGCGTTGCGGTGGTCGTTGAGGTAGGTGGCCATCGCGAACGCTTCCGGATCGGTCGAGATCGGGCCACCGTTGAGGCGCGGAGCGAGGCGGTTGAGCACCTCGAGCCGCTGATCGGAGAGCCAGTTGAGCGGCAGCACGTCGCCCTG
>CAYYIK010000075.1:0-15348 GCA_964471955.1 uncultured Thermoanaerobaculia bacterium
GGAAGCGGAGCCGGACGGCGAGGCCGCGACCTCGCAGGCCGGTGTCCAGGGAGATCGCGGCGCCCTGGAGTTCGGCGATGCGCGCGACGATCGACAGGCCCAGTCCGCTGCCGGTGCGGCTTCCCGGCAGGCGATGAAAGCGATCGAAGACGCGTTCCCGTTCGCTTGCGGGAATCCCGGGGCCGTCGTCGAGGACTTCGAGTACGACGCCGTCGGCGACGCGGTCGACGACGACGCGCACCTCGCCACCCGCGTCGCCGTGACGGACGGCGTTCTCGACCAGGTTGGCGACCAGTGTCGCGAGCAGGGTCCGGCTCCCCGTCACCGTGGCGCCTGCGGTCTGACCGTCACGGCTCAGACGGATGCCGCGACTTCCGGCTTCCGGGGCGAGCTCGGAAAGCACCTCGTCGATCACCGCGGCGAGATCGACCTTCGTGAGCTCCTCGGCGGCGTCGGGCTCGATCCGGGCGAGCGTCAGGAGCTGGGCGACGAGACGGGTCATGCGATCCGTGCCGCGCACGACCTGGTCGAGGGCGTGCCCGCGCTCTTCCGGCGTCCGCGCCCCCAGCGCCACCTGAGCCTGCGTCTTGAGCGCGGCGAGCGGGGTGCGCAGCTCGTGGGCGGCGTCGGCGGTGAACCGGCGCTCGAGCTCGAGGCGCCGGCGCAGGCGATCGAGCAGCCCGTCGAGGGCGAGAGCGAGGGGCGCGAGCTCCGGCGGTCGCGCCTCGGCGGAGAGCGGCGCGAGGTCCTCGGGCCGGCGTCCGGAGATTTCGGCGGCGAAGTGGCGCAGCGGCCGGATCCCGGCGCTCGTCGCCAGCCAGATCAGCGCGGCGAGCAGCGGCAACATGGCCGCCACCGGGACGAGCATGTTGCGCGCCACGGCCGCCGCGAGGCGAGCGCGCAGGTCTGCACGCTGGCAGAGCTGGATCTCGAACTCCTCCGCGCGGTCGGCCAGGGCGAGCACGCGCCAGCGGGCGCCATCGAACGTGCGGTCGAAGAAGCCGCGCGATCCGAGCGGCACGATCGGATCGCGCGGCAGGTCGGGCGAGGAGCGGTAGAGCAGGCGACCCCGGGTCGACCAGACCTGGAAGTGGAGGATCTGCTCATAGCGGTGGGAGGAGTCCGGCGCTGCGTCGATCCGGATCTCTCGGTCGTGCTCGAGCGCCTCTTCGACCTCGTGCCCGGCGCGCTCCAGCACGATCCGACCCGCCTGCGCGAGCTGCGCGTCGAACAGCTCGGCGAGCTCCCGGCGCGCGTCGACGTAGCTCCAGGCGATCGCCGCCAGCCAACAGACGACCGTCGCGGCCACGAGCAGGAGCAGCAGGCGGGCCCGGATCGAGACGACGCGCCGCGGCGGCGCGTTCACAAATCCGTCTCCCGTCCGCCCAGCGTGTACCCGGCGCCGCGCACGGTGCGGATGCGCCGTGTCCCCAGCTTGCGGCGCAGGTTGTGGACGTGAACCTCCACGGCATTGCTCGCGACCTCCTCCCCCCAGCCGTAGAGGTGGTCTTCGAGCCGCTCGCGCGACAGCACCTCACCGGGATGAGCCATCAGCTCGTGGAGCAGCGCGAACTCGCGTGGAGAGAGGTCGACCCGTGATCCCGCCGCGGTGACCGTGCGCGCCGCCGGATCGAGCACGAGGTCGTCCGAGCGCAGCTCCGGTTCCGCGTGGCCGCTGCCGCGCCGGACCAGGGCCCGCAGCCGCGCCAGCAGCTCGCCGAGGTCGAACGGTTTGACCAGGTAGTCGTCCGCGCCGCGATCCAGCCCGGAGATGCGGTCGGCGACCGTGTCCCGCGCGGTGAGGATCAGCACCGGCAGCGCGCTTCCGCCCGCTCGCCAGCGCGACAACAGCTCGAGGCCGCCCATCTCCGGGGGCCCGGGCAATCCGAGGTCGAGCACCACCGCGTCGTAGTCGGCGAGCTCGAGCGCCGACTCGGCCTCGCGGCCGTCGCGGGCCCAGTCCACGGCGAATCCCGCCTGCGCGATCCCGGTCCGCACGCCGTCGCCGAGCAGCTCGTCGTCCTCGATCAACAGGATCCGCACGCGCCAGAGCCCTCCCCGGGCCCGAGGATACGCCGGTCTCCGGGCGTTAAGGCGGTCTTAAGGATCGGCGAGCTACGCTGGCGGCGCAGGCTGGAAAGGGGCATGGAGATGAAGAGAATCCTCGTCTGGGACGCGCCGGTTCGCATGGCGCACGCGGTGCTGGCGGTGCTCTTCCCGGGCGCCCTCGCGCTCGCCACCCTGACCTCCGATGAGTCGGAGAGCTTCGCCTGGCACGCCATCGCCGGGCTGACGGCCCTCTTCGTCGTGCTGCTGCGCGTGGTCTGGGGGTTCGTCGGCACGCGCTACGCGCGGTTCGGAGCCTTTCCGCTCCGCCCCGGGGCGCTCCTTGGCTATCTGCGGGGAGTCCTTGCGGGGCGCCCGGAGGGGTCCGGAGTCGGCCACAACGCGGCCACGAGCTGGTTCGCACTGGCGCTCTTTGCCGGCATCGCCGGCCTCGGCGTCACCGGATTTCTGGCGGGGCGTGGCAGCGAGGGCGCCGAGGAGGTTCACGAGATCCTCGCCTGGTCGGTGTTCGGACTGGTCGCCGTGCACGTCGCCGGCGTGCTGCTGCACGTCGTGCGAAAGCGCGAGAACCTGATCGCGGGCATGATCGACGGGCGCAAGCAAGGCTCCGAGGCGGACGCCATTCCGGCGCCGCGAACCGCCGCCGCCGTCGTCGCGGCCGGCCTCGTGATCGGCTTCGGCGCGCTGCTGGCGTCCGGTTTCGACGCGCCGTCACGCCGCCTGACGCTGCCCCTGATCGACTCCGTGCTGACGCTCGGCGACGTGGAGGACGGGGGCGGGGGAGAGCATGCGGGCGCCGATGGCGCGCCAGCCTCGAGCGAGGACGGTGACGAAGGCGACGAGCACGACGAGAACGACGAAACGGACGATTGAGCACGGCGTCGGGTCCGTGGGAACGGTGCATTCACGCAGGCAACGAAAGGAGAATTGAACATGCGAGCACAGGTTGCGAAGGCACTCGGAGCGGCGGCGATGGTGACGAGTCTGAGCGTGCCGGCGATCGGCGCCGGAGAGCTGCCGACGGCCGGCTTCCGCGCCGAGCACGCCGAGACGAAGGAGCATCTGCGCCACCTCGACGGCATGGTCCGGTCGCTGGACGACGCTCCGGCCGCGGAGCAGAACCGGACGATGTCGTTCGTGGTGAAGTTCCTCCGCGAGCACATCCTCACCCACGCCGCCTGGGAGGAGGCGCATCTCTACCCGCTGGTCGACGAGCGCGCGGGCCGGGCGGGCGAGCCGTTCACGGCATCGATGCGCTACGAGCACGGCATCATCGGGCGCGGAATCGACGAGCTGTCGGAGCTGGCGACCGCGGCCACGACCGATCCCAAGGTGTTCGCGCGCTCCGCCGACCGCGTGCTCGGCATCATCGGCGCGCACTTCGAAAAGGAGGAGGAGGTCTTCCTGCCGCTGATCGATCGCTCGATGAGCCGCGAGGAGGTCGAGAAGGCCCTCGGCGCGCCGGGCGGGCACTGAAAGAAGGGGGGTCCCGCGCCCGCCCACCCGGCGGCGCGGCCGCCCCGCCCGGAAGCGTGGCGTCGTGTCGGTCGCCGCCGCCCACGCTGGGCTCGTACCACGCGTGGCGCAGGCCGAGGGCCACGACTTTCGAAGGAGGCCGTCATGAAGGGATTCGTCGACGACATCGAAGAGATCACCGAGCACAATTCGGACTTCCGTCGCGTGCTCTACACGGGCAGGAACCTCCAGCTCGTCCTGATGTCGCTCGCCCCGGGCGAGGAGATCGGCGACGAGGTGCACGCCGACCGCGACCAGTTCTTCCGCATCGAGGAGGGCAAGGCGGAGATCTGGATCGACGGCCGGAAGAGCGAGGTCAAGAGCGACTTCGCGATGCTGGTTCCCGCCGGCGCCCGGCACAACATCCGCAACACCGGCCACAAGGCGCTCAAGCTCTACACCCTCTACGGCCCGCCGGAGCACGCCGACGGCACCGTGCACGCCACCAAGGCCGCCGCCCTGGCCTCGAAGGAGCACTTCTCGGGCAAGACCACCGAGTAGCTTCGGCCCGGTCACGCGACTCCCGGTCCGCTTCGCAGGGTGTTTTCGATTCGTCGAGCAGACGGAATCGATGCGCCGAGCAGGTCGCGCGCAACGAGCCGGCGAGCGGAGGAGTCTTTCATCGGTGTGCCCGCGATTCGTCCCGGGGAGATGCACGCCGACACTGACCCGCCCTTCCGCATCGAGGCAGGCGAGGGGAGACCCGGTTCGATGGCCGGAGCTGCCGCCGAACGCGGGCGGTCGGGCGGTGCCGCGATCGCGGAGACTCCGGCGGCCCCGTGTCGATCTGCGGGTCCCTCGTTCGTCGTCCCGGTGTCGGAGCGGAAGGGGATCCGCGTCGAAATCGGAGCGAAGGAGAGGTAGTGATGTCGAAGTCGATTGCGATCGCGCTGCTCGCGGCCGCGCTGGCCGTTCTCCCGGCCGCGGAGCGGGCCGGCGCGGCGACGGGCGGGCCGGCAGTCCGGACCGCGGGAGGGGGTGCGCCGGCGGAGAGCGGCTACGTCCCGGTCCGCGGGCTGCGCTACTACTACGAGATCCACGGCGAAGGCGAGCCGCTGCTGCTGCTCCACGGCGGGCTCGGCTCGATCGGCATGTTCGGCCCGGTGCTGCCGGCGTTCGCGGCGAGCCGCCGGGTGATCGCGGTCGACCTCCAGGGGCACGGGCGCACCGGGCTCGGCGAGCGGCCGATCCGCATGCCGGAGATCGCCGACGACCTGGCGACGCTGCTCGAAGCGCTCGGCATCCGGCGCGTCGACGTGCTCGGCTACTCCTTCGGCGGCGGCGTCGCCTTCCGCCTCGCGCTGCAGCATCCGGAGCTCGTCCGGCGTGCGGCGCTGGTCTCGGCCGGCTTCGCGCGCGACGGCTTCTTCCCGGAGCTGCTGGCGATGCAGGCCGGGGTCGGCGCGGCCATGGCCGAGCAGATGAAGGCGACCCCGATGTACCGGGGCTACGTCGCGGTGGCGCCGAAGCCGGAGGACTTCCCGCGGCTGCTCGATGCCATGGGGGAGCTGATGCGCGAGCCCTACGACTGGTCGGCCGACGTCGCCAGGCTGGCGACACTCGACGTCGCGGTGATGCTGGTCTACGGCGACGGCGACATGTATCGGCTCGAGCACGTCGCGCGCTTCTACCAGCTGCTCGGCGGCGGTCTGCGCGACGCCGGCTGGATGCGCGAGCACCTGGCGAAGAACCGGCTGGCGATCCTGCCCGACCGGACGCACTACGACATTCTGGAGGCCCCCGGGCTGGTTCCGACCGTGTTGCCGTTCCTCGACGGCGCGATGGTTCTGGGGGACCGGCGGGAGGGAACGGAGCGATGAGCGACTTCGCCGCCTGGCAATCTCCTTCCGGGCGATCGCGAGTTCCCGTCGCGACGGCGTGACCCGGGATCGGGAGTTCGTGCGCGTAATGGGGGAGAGACGGACTCGGCGAGTTGCCGCCGTCCGCGGCCGTACCCCCAGCAGAACTCCTCGAAAGGAGACGTTCCCATGCTCCGCCGTATCGCCATCTTCGCCTTCGGCAGCCTGTCCTACCTGATCTTCCTGGCGACCTTTCTCTACGCCCTGGGATTCGTCGGCGGCTTTCTCGTGCCGACGACGCTCGACGGCGCGGCCCGGATGCCCTTCGGCCAGGCCCTCGCCATCGACCTCGGACTGCTCGCGCTGTTCGCCGTGCAGCACAGCGTGATGGCGCGGCCGGCGTTCAAGGCGCGCTGGACGCGCATCGTCTCTCCGGAGCTCGAACGGCCGGCCTACGTCCTCGCCTCGAGCCTCTGTCTGATCGCGATGTTCGCTCTCTGGCAGCCGCTCGGCGGCGTGATCTGGAACCTCGCCTCGCCGGTGGCCCGCGTCGCGGCCTGGTCGGTTTTCTTCTTCGGCTGGGGTCTCGTTCTGGTGACGACCTTTCTGATCAGCCACTTCGACCTGTTCGGGCTGCGTCAGGTCTGGTTCGCGCTGCGCGGCGAGGCGTACCGGCCGCTTCGTTTCGTCCAGCCCGGCCCGTACAAACTGATCCGGCACCCGCTCTACTTCGGGTGGTTCTGTGCCTTCTGGGGCACGCCGACGATGACCTCGGCCCACCTCGTCTTCGCGATCATGACCACCGCCTACATCCTCGTCGCCATCCAGCTCGAGGAGCGGGATCTCCTCGCCGAGCACGGCGCCGCCTACGCGAGTTACCGCCGCCGCGTGCCGATGCTCATCCCGGGCCTCTCCCGCCGCGCCGCGATGCCGCCCGCCGGGGAGACCTCGACCGTCTGATCTGCGGGCCACGGCGCTGGCGCTCTCCTGCTCGCAGGAGGCGTCGGCGCGGTGGTCGTTCTCCACGCAGGCTCAGTTCCTCAGGACCGCGCCATGATCCCGATCGTCAGCTCCGCCGGAGCGCCCGCCACTGGAGCGGCTTCGCCCGTTCCGCGATCCCGCTGGACCCGGCTCGGCCTGGCCGGCATGCTCTTCTTCCTGGTCAAGGGCCTGCTCTGGCTCCTCGTGCCGGCGCTGCTCTGGCTCCGTCAGTAGTCGTCCGGAGGGTCGCCCGGGTTGTGCCGGCGCGATGGCCCCCGGCCGGCGCCGCTCGCGCGACTGCTGCAGCGCGCCCGGATTCGCTCCTCTCGGATATCGAGCCCGCCGCGGCGGACGCTACCTGCGCCAGTAGTCGTTGGCCGCCGCGACGGTCTGGAAGTTGATCGCGACGACCTGGGAGGCCGCCGTCAGGGCTTCGGCGGAGTTGGCGTAGTCCGGCCGCAGCCGCTTGAGCACCTCGACGTCGGGCTGCGTGTACTTCACGCCGCGGCGGCTGAGCGTGATGGCGAGCTCGAAGCCCTCCTGGGGCGTGGCGGTGATCAGCGAAGGGAGCCAGGTTTCGGTCACGATGAGACCTCCTGTTCGAGGGGAGCGGGGTTGAGAGTTGGGGACGCGGATCCGGCGGACGGCGTGCCGGCGTGCTCTCCGTCGCACCTTCGTCCCGCCGCGCGCAACGAGACCACCCCGCCGGCCACGACGAGCAGGACGACGACGGGCGAGAGTCCGAGGAGCCAGGTGCCGGTCCGGCGCTGCTGCGCCAGGTCGAAGGTGCCGCAGAGGAGAGCCGAATAGCTGGTGTAGATGAGGCCGAGCGCGATCGTCATCGCGGCGGCGTAGATGCCGAGCACGCCGCGGACGACGAACGGCATGCTGCGCCAGCTCGCCGCCAGCGCGGCTCCGGCTCCGAGCATCGAGACGTGCATCAGCTGGTCGGCGACTTCGCCGGAGCGGATGGCGTCGACCGAGCGGGGGATCATCCAGAAGCCGAGCGTGCCGAGCGCCCAGGCGAGACCGGCGAGGCCGTGCGGATTCCCGCCGCTCCAGGTCCGGCGCGAGAGGCCGACGGCGAGGGCGCCGAGAGCAACCCACGCCGGCATGGCGAGCAGGACGAGTCGCGGCATGCTCGCGTCGAGCCACGGATCGACCGGGGGGAGGGCCAGCACCGGCGCGGCCGCGAGGATCCAGCCGGTGCGCCTCACCCGAGGATCTCGCGCAGGATGGCGGCGAGCCGGTCCAGCTCCTCGTCGGCCGGGAGGATCCGCACCACCCGGCCCGCGGGGTCGAGCACGAAGATGTCGACCCCGTGGTTGATCAGTCCGTCGGGGCGCCGGTAGAGCCAGATCCCGAGCCGGCGCAGGGCCTCATCGCCGTTACCTTCGGCGGGCGTCACGAAGGACCAGTTCGCGGGCGAGCCGTAGGCCTCCCGGACCTCGCGGAGCCGCTCGGGTGAGTCGCGGTTGACGCTGACACTCACCGCCACGAGGCGGCTCGCGGGAAGGTCCGAGAGCTTCGCGGCCAGGCGCTGGAGGCGCGACATCGCCAGCGGACAGATGTCGGGGCAGCTGACGTACATCGCCTGCACGAGCCGGTACGGCGCGCCCGCGGCGCCGAGATCGAGACCCCGGCCCTCGTGGTCGATCACGGCGAAGACGGGCGCCGGGCGGGGGAGGGGACCCGGGGCCACGGCGGCGGCCGAAAACGAGGTGAACGCGGTGAAGCCGTGGGTCCACCCCGCGCCGAGGGCGATCCAGCCCGCGCCCACCAGCACGACGGGGGCATACGCCCTCCAGCGCGGCGGCCGGGGCCCACCCGTCATCGGCCGGAAGGCGCGCCGCCTCGCCGGCCGAGGACGAGTGCCGCGCAGTAGAGGAGGGCGCCGAGCAGGAAGAGAAGGCCCGCGGCGGCTCCCCAACCCGCCAGAACCGTGGCGCGCTCGGCGAGGTCGGGGTAGGGGATCGACTGGTAGCCGGAGAACCGGCGGGGCACCGAACGCATCCCGCCCAGGAAGAACATGAGCACGAACGCGTAGCCGGCCACGGTCATGACGGCCAGAGCGGCCCTGGCGAGTCGCTCGGCGCGCGCCTCGAGGAGCAGGTAGACGAAGCCGAGCAGGATGAAGACGTAGCCGACGAGAAAGTAGGTGTGGAAGTGCGCGGGGACCCAGAGGGTGTTGTGAAAGACGAGATTGACGGCGATGGTCGAGTCGACCACCGCCGTGATGCCGCCGAGCACCCAGCCGAGGAAGCCGAGCGTGAAGGCGGCCGGGACGAAACTCCATCGCAGGCCGGCCCGGTGGAGCTGGCCGCCGAGTCCGAGGACGGTCACCGCGGTCGCCGGAACGGCCGAACCGTACGAGGCGATCTGCCCGAAGATCTGCAGTGCCAGCGGCTGCGCGAAGTCCATGTAGAGGTGGTGAAAGTAGGCGAAGAGAATGAAGACGAGCGTGGCGTTCCAGGCCGCCGCCACCGTCCGGGAGACCTTCCAGGGGCGGCCCGTGAAGCGCGGCATCAGCTCGTAGACCACTCCGATTCCGCAGTACATCGCGACGTTGACGATCGTGTGGCCGAACAGGAACATGCTGTTCTTGAGCAGCAGCGGATCGAACTCGGTCGCCGGCGCGAACCACTTGAAGAGATAGGCCATCAGGGTGGCCGCGCCGGCAATCGTGCCGAGGATCCCGGCGGTCGCCGAAACGGCGGCGATCAGGACGGCGGCCGGCACCGGAGTCCCGGCAGGGGCACGCCAGAGATTCCACGCGAACATCCGGGTGACGCCGTGGGCGGCCGCGAGGGAGCGCAGGATGTCGAGCTGGGCGACGAGCCAGCCGAGACCCATCAGCATCAGCGCCACGATGGCGGAGCCCGTCGCCCAGCCGGGCCAGGTCGCGCGCAGGAACGGCAGCGGGTAGAGGGCGTACCAGCCGGCCCCGAACTTGCCGACGAGAGTTGCCACGAGCAGGACGGCGGCTCCGGCGGTGAACAGGGTGTAGCCCACCCACATCGCGGTCCGGCTCGGCGCGGCATGGCGCGAGGCGAGGTACCAGAGCATCGCGATGCCCGCCGAGAAGAGCGCGCCGGCCATGCCGAGGCCGTGCATCGTCATCAGGGCGTAGAAGGTCGCCGAGGAGAGCCTGACGAGCTCGCCCTGGGCGAGCCGCATCGTGATCCCGAGTCCCGCCATGAGCAGGAATACCGCAAGTGCCGTGACGAGCCAGACGAGGAGCAGCCTGCGGTCGCGCCGTTCGGGGGCCGGGGTTTCAGTCACGCCGTTCATCGGACCGCGATCTCCCCGAGCATGACCGGGTGGCCGACGCCGCAGTACTCCAGACAGAGAATGCGGTAGGAGCCGGTACGCTCGAATCGGTGGCGCAGGTGGTGGACGTAGCCGGGCAGGGCCTGCACCTGGCTGACCAGGCGGCCGTCGGGGTCGTAGATGCCGAAGCCGTGACTGACGTCCGTGGAGGTCACGGCGAACTCGATCAGTTCGTTCGGCGCCACGACCAGCGGGAGGCTCACCGTCTCGCCGTTCTCCCGGAACTCCCAGGACCACATCCAGCCCAGCGCCTCGATCGTGCGGGCCGGTGTCTCGCCGGAGCGGTCCGCATACGGGGTGTGCCGGAGAGTGAGCAGGAGCGTCGCCAGCAGAGTGACGATGAGGGCCACGGCGTACGGGCGTCGGATCCGGTAGACCGCAGTCTGGCCGGTGGCATCCGCGGTCGTGGCGCGGCGGGCGACGAAGAGGGCCACGGCGACCACGATCAGGGCGAGGCCGAGCGAGAGCAGGGCGGCGACGTTCTGGAGCATCAGGCTTCCGTTCCGGCCGCGGCGCGCCGGCCACCCGAACCCGGAGTGCCGCGCGCGCGCCGCAGCAGGAAGTGGCGCAGTACGACGGCGTTGTTGCGTTCGGTGTCGCGCGCCGCATAGAGGAGCGTGATCGGTCCCCGGCGGACGGCTTCTAGCAACGGCCGCCAGGCCTCGGGCCGCCCGCGCAGTTCGCGCTGGTAGTCGCGCCGGAAATCGCTCCAGCGGTCGGGCCGGTGGCCGAACCGGGCGCGCAGCGCGCGACTCGGCGCGACTTCGGGCAGCCAGGTGGCGGGGGCGAGCAGATCTCTGCGCAGGCCGCGCGGCCAGAGTCCGTCGACGAGAACGGCCCCGGGGGCCGCCCGGGCGGTGGCGTCGTAGACGCGTGCCAGCAGGATGCGAGGGGGCGATCCGGGATGTTGTTCTGACATGTTTGTCCCAACTGTAAACTTGACAACCACGATCGTCAAGCCTAGGCTGACAGTCGGACGCGGCGGTCGGGCCCCGGTTGGCCTCAGGCCCTCGGGCGGCCGAAGCAAGGAGCCCGGACACCTTCGATGAGCATCACCGATGTCCCCCCGCAGGCGGAGCCGGAGAGCGAGGCGGCCACTTCGCTGCTCGGTGCAACACCCTGGCTGCGCGCCTATTCGCTCATGCATCTGGCCAGGGTGCTGGACGACCGGGCGCCGAACTACCTGAAGCAGGGGCTCGGCTGGTCGTACCACGCGCCCTGTGCCGGACATGAGGGGATCCAGATCGCCATCGGGCTCACCTTCCGGTCGGGTGTGGACTACCTCTTCCCCTACTACCGGGACCTCGCGACCTGCCTGGCGGCGGGCCTGACGGCCGAGGAGATCCTGCTCAACGGGCTCTCCAAGCGCGACGACGTCGCCGGTGGCGGGCGGCACATGTCCAATCACTTCGCGAAGTCCGCGATCGGCATCCAGAACGTTTCTTCCAGCGTCGCGAACCACGCCCAGCACGCGGCGGGCCTGGGACGCGCGATCGTGACCTATGGATCCGACGCGGTCGTCTTCTGCTCCGTGGGCGAGTCCTCGACCTCCGAGGGCTACTTCTACGAGGCGGTCAATGGTGCCTCGCGCGAGAAGCTTCCGGTGGTCTTCGTCGTCCAGGACAACGGCTACGGGATCTCCGTGCCGAAGAGCGAGCAGACCGCCAACCCGCGCGCCTCGGACAACTTCGCCGGCTTCCGGAACCTGCGCATCTTCCATTGCGACGGTACCGACTTCGCCGACTCGTTGCGCGCCCTGCGCGCCGCTGTCCGCTGGGTCGCTTCCGGCGCCGGCTGCGCCCTGGTGCACGCCGAGTGCGTGCGGATCCATGCGCACTCGAACTCCGACCGGCACGAGCTCTACCGCCTGCCTGAGGAGCTCGCGGCGGCCCGCGCCCGCGACCCGCTGCCCCGACTGCGCGCGCGCGTCCTCGCGGAGGGGGCGGCCGGCGAGGACGAGCTCGCGGCGATCGAGCGCGAGAACCTCGCCAGCTACGAGGCAGACGCCGACCGGGTCCGTCGCGCCCCCGATCCGGATCCGGAGTCGATCCACGATTTCGTCGTGCCGGAGCCCTGGCGGCCGGAAGGAGACGGCCTCGCCGGGGTCGCGGCGACGCCGGCTACGCTCGCCGGAGTTCGGCTCGACGAACACTCGCTGCTCGGAGCGATCAACCTCACCCTCAAGGAGCTGTTTCGCGAGAACCCGGACACCTATCTCTGGGGTCAGGACGTCGCGAATCGCGACAAGGGGGGCATCTTCAACGTCACCAAGGGGCTGCAGCAGGAGTTCGGGGTGCGCCGGGTGTTCAACGGCCCGATCGCCGAGGATTACATCCTCGGCACCGCCGACGGCTTCTCGCGTTTCGACGAGCGGATCCGCATCGTCGTCGAGGGCGCCGAGTTCGCCGACTACTTCTGGCCGGCGGCCGAGCAGATGGTGGAGATGTCGCACGAGTTCTGGCGCACGCGCGGACAGTTCGCGCCCAACGTCACGATCCGGCTGGCCTCGGGCGGCTACATCGGTGGCGGTCTCTACCACTCGCAGAACATCGAGGGGTGGCTGGCCACCTTGCCCGGAATCCGGATCGTCGTGCCCGCTTTCGCCGATGACGCCGCCGGCCTGTTGCGCACGGCCGTCCGGTCGCGCGGGATCACCGTCTTCCTGGAGCCCAAGTTTCTCTACAACGCGCGCTCGGCGCGGGCGCACCTGCCGCCCGACTTCGCCGTGCCGTTCGGCCGGGCGCGTCGCCGCCGCGCTGGGAACGAGCTGACGATCGTCGCCTGGGGAACGGCCGTGCACCTGGCGCTCGAGGCGGCGGAGCGGCTGGGGGAGGAGGGTCGCGGCGTCGAGATTCTCGACCTGCGCTCCCTCGTGCCGCTCGACTGGGATGCCATCGCGGATTCGGTGCGCAAGACCTCGCGGGTACTCGTCGTCCACGAGGACAAGGTCCACGGGGGATTCGGCGGCGAGATCGCGGCGCGGATCGCCGCGGAGCTGTTCACCCACCTCGACGCTCCGATCGAGCGCGTCGGCTCGACGTTCACCCCCGTGGGCTTCCATCGCGCGCTCGAGCGCGCGATTCTCCCGGACGCGAACCGCGTCCTCGCCGCGGCGCGCAAGGTGCTCGCGTACTGAGCAGCGCCCGCGGCGGGAGTGCCCGGAGGAGGGGTCAGGCCGGCAGCCGGCCGACGAGATCCTCCGGCCGGAAGGGGCCGGGTCGGGCGATCAGGGCCCGCGCCGCGTCGACCTGCCCCCAGGTGTTCCAGAGCAACACGCCGCGGACCCGCCCCGCCTTCAGGTAGTAGACGACGCCCTCGCGCAGCGGTTCCTTCCAGTCCGCCACCATCTCGCCGCGCGGATCGAGCTCGCCCACGGCCTCGTAGCCGAACTCGAACAGGTCGGAGTAGAAGGATGGCAGGTGGGTGTAAGGCGAGTCGTCGCCCGCCATGGCCCGCCCGGCCGCCCGCCCCATGGAGACCGCGTTGTCTTCGTGCTCGACGCGGATGCGGCCGCCGAGGGCCGGCGCCGGGAAGCGCGCCACGTCGCCCGCCGCGAAGACCCGGGGATCGCTCGTCCGCAGCCGCTCGTCGACCGCGATGCCGTCGTCGACCGCGAGCCCGGCCGCGGCCGCCAGGTCGGTTTCTGGGACGATGCCGAGGCCCGCCACCACCGCGTCCACAACTGGAAGCGACTCCCCGTCCGCGTGGACCTCGTATCCCCGCTCCGTCGCAACCAGGTTCGTCACCTTCCGTCCGGTGAGCACCTCGACACCCTTCTCTGCGAAGTGGCCGACCAGGAACCGGGCGAGTTCGTCGGGGAAGACGCGCGAGCCGATGCCTGCTTCCGGAAAGAGCAGCGTCACTGATCGGCCCTGCGATGCCAGCGCGGCGGCGATCTCCGAGCCGATGAACCCGCCGCCGATCACGGCGAAGCGCCCGCCCCGATCGGCCAGGGTGCGGAGACGCCGGTAGTCTTCGAGATTGCGGAAATAGACGACGTCGTCACCGCCGAAGGGCAGGCGACGCGGGCGACCTCCCGTCGCGAGCAGGAGCTTCTCGAATCCGTAGGTGGTGCCGCGGTCGTCGCGCACGGTGCGGGCGGCGAGGTCGATCGCCGTGACGCGGCGGCCGAGATGCAGCTCGACGCCCGCCTCTCCGGTGTCGCGCCAGATCCCCTCGAGCGGCTCGCCCTTCCAGAGCCCCTTCGAGAGCGGCGGGCGCGCGTACGGGGGGTCGGGCTCGGCGCCGATCAAACCGATCGGCCGGGAGTCGTCGAGCTCGCGGATGCCGCGCACCGCGGCGTCGGCCGTCATGCCGCCGCCGACGATCAGATACGGGTAGGGGGTCATGTCGAAGTCTCCAATCCCGGCGTCGCCGGGCAGCCGCCGGCGGGCGCAGGGGCCAGCCGGTGGGCGTGGCTCTCAGCGAACACGCAGCGTCGCCTTCATGGCGGGGTGGAAGGTGCAGAGGTAGCGGAGCTCGCCCGGGGAATCGACCGTGAGCGTCCAGGACCCGCCGGCCGGAATCAGCCCGGAGTCGAAGCGCCCCTCGGTGTCGGTCGCGGTGTGCGGGTAGAAGTCGTGATTGACCCAGACGACAGTGTCCCCGCGAGCTACGGTGAGATCGTCCGGACGGAAGGCATTGCCTTCGATCGTCACCGTGTGGCGGCGTGGCTCGGCCCGCTCTCCGGCGGCGAGGGCGAGGCTCGCTCCGGTCAGGAGGAGCCCCGCCGCCGCGAGGGCGAGCGCAAGGCGCCGGGAAGCGGGCGTTTTCACGGGTCTCAGCTCCCGGACAGGGTCTTCAGCAGCGCGCGCGCGTGCGCGAGGTGGGCGTCGAAAGCCGGGCGGACCTTGACCAGGAGCGCCTTGAGCTCGCTGTGGGTCGCGCCCGGGATGAGCGTGCCGTCGATCGCCGCGATCACCTGCTCGTGGTAGGCGACCTCGTGCTCGACGTAGGCCGTGTCGAACGCCGCGCCCTCGAGCTTCCGGAGGCGAGCGAGGTTCTCGTCGCCGGCCTGCTTCAGGCTGGCGCTGGTCGGGTTCTCCTTCGGCGTCACTCCGAGGCGCGTGACCAGCGCGGTCGCGGCCTCGTTGACCCCCGTGTGGTCGGTGATCATCAGCCGCGCGAACTCGACCACCGCCGGAGTCCGGGAGCGCTCGACGGCGAGCTTGCCGGCGTCGACGTCGACCTGGTTGGCGGTGACGACGATCGCCGCGATCTGGGCGTCGTCGAGCTGGGCGAAAGCCGGGGCCCCCGCGAGGAGCAGGGCGGTGGCGGCGGTGGCGAGGAGCGGAATCTTCGTGGTTCCTCCTGCGAGTGGCGGCGTCCGAGAGTGGGCGCCGATGAGTTTCTAAAACTCACATGGACAACTTTAGAGGCTGCGTTCTGGTCCGTCAAGGGGGGCCGCGGGGCCTCCGCCCACCGAGTGAACCCCTCCCTGGTAGCCATGCAGAGCTTGCGGCCTCGTCGAAGGCGCACGACATCGGTTTTCTACACGCAGAAGGATCTGTTTTAGAGTAGTGCTCCGCGGCACCGCGCGCCGCAATCGAGGCCTCCATGTCCGACCGCCCGACGCTCCCCTCCGAAAGCACCCCCGACGAGCTCGAAGAGCAGCTCGGCGGTCTGGCGCTCCTCGGCGATCCGGTGCGGCGGGCGC
>CAYYIK010000076.1:0-15095 GCA_964471955.1 uncultured Thermoanaerobaculia bacterium
GCGCCGACCGGGTCCGGCCCGCGGTGCTACGCTTCGCGGCAGACTTCCGGGACTGCGAGGGGCGATGCCGACGGGTCTCCCAGAGCGGATCGACCGCTTCCGGGTCGTGCGCGAGCTCGGCCGCGGCGGCATGGGCGTCGTCGTGCTCGCCGAGCGCGACGATGGCGAGTTCCGGCAGCGCGTGGCGATCAAGCTGCTCGCCGCCGACCCGGCGCGCGCCGAGCGCCTCGCCGCGCGCCTGCGCGCCGAGCGGCAGATTCTCGCCGCCCTCGACCATCCCGGCATCGCCAAGCTGCTCGACGGCGGCGCGTTGCCCGACGGCTCGCCGTTCCTCGTCATGGAGTACGTCGAGGGGGAGCGGATCGACCGTTACTGCGACCGGCACGCCCTCGACACGCGCGCCCGTCTGCGGCTGCTGCTCGGCGTCTGCGACGCCGTCGAGTCGGCGCACCGGCGCCTCATCGTCCATCGCGATCTCAAGCCGGGCAACATCCTGGTCAACCCCGCCGGCGAGGTGAAGCTGCTCGATTTCGGCATCGCCAAGCTGCTCGATCCGGCCTCCTTCGACTGGACGGTCGCCGCGACCGAGCACGGAGTCGCGCCGCTCACTCTCCTCTATGCCAGCCCCGAGCAGGTGCGCGGCGAGCCGATCGGCACCGCCAGCGACGTCTACTCTCTCGGCGTCGTGCTCTACGAACTGCTGACCGGCCGCTCCCCGTACGCCGGCCGGGTACGGACCGTGCACGAGCTCTCGCGCGCCATCTGCGACCTCGATCCGCCCTCGCCGAGCTCGCCACGCACGGAGCGCGACGACGACCGGACGGTGGACGGCTGGTCCTCCTCGCCGGATGGCATCGCGGAGGACGTCGCCGTGCCGCCGCCCGCGCGGCTCGACCGGGATCTCGACGCTATCGTGCTCAAGGCGTTGCGCAAGCACCCCGCCGAGCGCTACCCCACCGTGGCGGCGCTCGCCGACGACCTCCACCGCTACCTCGATGGGCATCCGGTCCTCGCCCGGCGCGGCGACCGCCTCTACCGGGCGGGCAAATTCGCCCGCCGCCACCGCTGGGCGCTCGCCGCCGGCGCGGCCTTCGTCCTCCTGCTTGCCGGCTGGGCGGTCTCGCTGGCGCGCCAGCTCGAGCGGACGCGGCTCGAGCGCGATCGCGCCGAGCGGGTGCGCGACCTGTTCATCGAGACCTTCGCCGCCTCCGATCCGACCACGCAGCAGGGCGAGGCGGTCACCGCGCGCGAGATCCTCGATCGCGCCACCCCCCGCCTCGAGTCCGAGCTGGCGGACCAGCCGGCCATCCTCGCGCCGCTGCTCGAGGCCTCCGGGCGCATCTACCTGCGACTCGGCCTGCTGGAGCGCGCCGAGGAGCTGCTCGGCCGCTCGCTCGGACTGCGCCGCGCCGCCCCCGGCCCGGGCGAGCTGCGTTCGGCCCTCGCGGCGCTCGCCGGGCTGCGGGTCCGCCAGGCGCGCTACGACGAGGCGATCGCCCTGCTCGACGAGGCGCTGGCGAACGCCGAGGCCGACGCCGCCGGCGAGGGCGAACGTGCGGACCTGCTCGCCGCGCGTGGCGAGAGCCTGCGCCGGCTGGGCCGCTTCGACGAAGCCAGGGCGGCGCTCGAGCGCGCGCTGCGACTGCGGCAGGCGCTCTCTCCGCACGGCGGGGTCGACGTCGCCGAGACGCATCGGGCGATCGCCCTGCTCTGTGACGAAGCCGGCGACGACGCGCGGGCCGAGGCCGAGGCGCGCATCGCTCTCGAGGAGCTGCGCCGTCTCGCCGCGCCGCCGGCGCGCATCGCCGAGGCGGCCCAGGATCTGGCGACCGTGATCAACGACCCGAGCCGGTCCGACGAGATGGAGGCGCTCAACCGCGAAGCGCTGACACTCGAGCGCCGCGCCTTCGGCGATCGCCATCCCAAGGTCAGCGAGACGCTCAACAACCTCGCGGTCATCGCGCACTACCGGAGCCAACACGGCGAAGCCTCGCGCCTGATCGGCGAGGCGCTCGACATCCAGCGCGAGGCGCTCGGCGAGGATCACCCGGACGTCGCCTCGATGCGGCTGAACCTCGCCACCTTCGAGCTCGCCGACGGCCGTCCCGCCGACGCGCTCGCGACCGTGAGCGTCGTTCTCGACACGCTGGCGCTCTTCCCGGATTCGCAGCCGATGCGTCTCGCGGCGGCGCGTCGGGTGCGGGCCCTGGCGCGCTGGCGGCTCGGCGACACCGCCGCCGCGGTGGCGGACATCGAGGCGTCCCTCGCGGCGGTAGCCGAGCTCCCGGCCGATCACCCGTTCCGGCTCGCCACCCGCGCGCGCCGGCTGCAGCTGCTGCGCGACGCCGGCGTCGCCGGCGACTTCGAGGGCGAGCTCGCCGAGCTGATCTCGCTGCAGCGCGAGAAGCTGCCGGAGCGGCACCGCGACCGGGTCCCGGCCCTCGCCGAGCTGGCCGCGATCCTGCTCGACCGTGGACGCCCGGAGACCGCCGCGCCGCTCGCCGAGGAGGCGGCGACGGTCGCCGCCACCGAACTCGATCCCGGCAGCCCCGACGCCGCCTGGGCACGGGTGGTGGCCGCCCGGGTGCTCGCCGCCCGCGGCGGCGACGCGGCGGCCCGCGACGAGCTCGCGGCG
Organism: uncultured Thermoanaerobaculia bacterium; assembly: GCA_964471955.1. Lineage (GTDB taxonomy): Bacteria > Acidobacteriota > Thermoanaerobaculia > Multivoradales > JAGPDF01 > JACTMI01. Next base: position 2,636 of record CAYYIK010000076.1, read on the forward strand.
GCCCGCGAGGCGCTCGCCGGGAGCTTCGCTCCGGGTCACCCCCGTCTGCGCCGCGTCGACACTCCGCGATAGACTTCCCGTTCGCCTCGCCGGCGAGACAGCGGGCGGGCTCCACTTCCGGGGAGATTGCCGCATGAAGATCTGCGTCGTCGGCAGCGGGTACGTCGGTCTGGTCACCGGCGCCTGCCTGGCCGACTTCGGAATGTCCGTCACCGGCGTCGACAAGGACGCCGCCAAGATCGCCGCGCTCGAGCGCGGCGAGATCCCCATCTACGAGCCCGGACTCGAGGAGATCGTCGCCAAGAACGTGCGCGCCGGCCGGCTGCGCTTCGCGACCGATCTGGCGCCGGCCATCCGCGAGGCGCGCGCCGTGTTCATCGCCGTCGGCACGCCGCCGCTGCCCGACGGCCGCGCCGACCTCTCCTTCGTCCGCCAGGTGGCCGAGGCGATCGGCGACAACCTCAACGACTACAAGGTGGTGATCACCAAGTCGACGGTCCCCGTCGGCACCGGCCAGATGGTCGAGAAGGTGATCCGCGAGCGCTCGGGCGGCGGCCAGGAGTTCGCCGTCGTCTCCAACCCCGAGTTCCTGCGCGAGGGGTCGGCGATCGAGGACTTCATGCGCCCCGACCGGGTGGTGATCGGCGCCCGCACGCAGCGCGCCATCGACGTGATGCTCGACATCTACGCGCCGCTCAAGGCGGCCGGAGTGCCGTTCGTCACCGCCAACGTCGAGTCGTCCGAGATGATCAAGTACGCCTCCAACGGCTTCCTCGCCACCAAGATCTCCTTCATCAACGAAGTCGCCGAGATCTGCGAGGCGGTCGGCGCCGACGTCGAGGTCGTGGCGCGCGGCATGGGTCTCGACGAGCGGATCGGGCCGCGCTTCCTGCAGCCGGGACCGGGCTTCGGCGGCTCCTGCTTCCCCAAGGACACCCGCGCCGTGGCGCAGATCGCCGAGGAGCACGGGCTGCGCTTCGAGATCATCGACGCCGTGCTGTCGGCCAACGCCCGGGTGCAGCGCCGCATGGTGCCGAAGATCGCCGCCGCGCTCGGCGGCCTGGCGGGGCGCACCATCGCCATGCTGGGGCTCGCCTTCAAGGGCGAGACCGACGACATGCGCGAGTCGCCGACCCTCCCGATCATCGAGGGGCTGATCGCCGGCGGCGCCGCCGTGCGCGCCTTCGACCCGGCCGCCACCGAACAGGCGCGGCCGCTGCTGCCCGCCGCGGTGGCCTACTTCGACGACGCCTACGAGGCGGCGCGCGGCGCCGACGCGGTGGTCATCGCCACCGAGTGGAACCAGTTCCGCGCCCTCGAGCTCGACCGCCTGCGCCGCCTGCTCGCCCGCCCGCTGCTGATCGACCTGCGCAACCTCTACGCCCCGGACCGGGTGGCCGCGGCCGGCCTGCGCTACGTCTCGGTCGGCCGCCCCGAGGCGGTGCCCGCGGCGCCCGCGGAGCCCGCGGAGGTGAAAGCGTGAGCCGCGCGGTCGTCACCGGCGGCGCCGGCTTCCTCGGCTCGCACCTGTGCGAGAAGATGCTCGGCGCCGGCCACTCGGTGGTCTGCGTCGACAATCTGATCACCGGCAAGCGCGAGAACATCGCCCACCTGCTCGGCCGCCCCGACTTCGAGTTCGTGCTCCACGACGTCTCGAAGCCGATCGAGCTCGACGGTCCGGTCGACTACGTGCTCCACTTCGCCTCGCCCGCCTCGCCGATCGACTACCTCGAGCTGCCGATCCAGACCCTCAAGGTCGGCTCGCTCGGCACCCACAACGCGCTCGGGCTGGCCAAGTCGAAGGGGGCGCGCTACCTGCTCGCCTCGACCTCCGAGGTCTACGGCGACCCGCTCGTCCACCCGCAGCCGGAGAGCTACTGGGGCAACGTCAACCCGGTCGGCCCGCGCGGCGTCTACGACGAGGCCAAGCGCTTCGCCGAGGCGATGACCATGGCCTACCACCGGGTGCACGGCCTCGAGACCCGCATCGTGCGCATCTTCAACACCTACGGACCGCGCATGCGGCCGCGCGACGGCCGGGTGGTACCGGCGTTCATCCAGCAGGCGCTCGCCGGCGAGCCGCTGACGGTCTTCGGCGACGGCGGCCAGACCCGCTCCTTCTGTTTCGTCGACGACCTGATCGAGGGGATCTTCCGGCTGCTGATGTCGGACGAGGTGATGCCGACCAACATCGGCAATCCGCACGAGATGACGATCCTCGAGTTCGCCGAGCGCATCCGGGCGCTGATCGGCTCGGACTCGCCGATCGACTTCCGGCCGCTGCCCGAGGACGACCCGAAGACCCGCCAGCCCGACATCGGCAAGGCGCGGGAGCTGCTCGGCTGGGAGCCGCGGGTGCCGCTCGACGAGGGGCTGGGCCGGACGATCGAGTACTTCCGCTCGCTGGCCACCGCCGGGAGCGTGCGGTGAGCGGCGCGCTGCCGGCCCCCTGCCCGCGCTGCGGCCGCGCCGACGCCCCGGCGCTCGCGCGCCCCCCGCTGCGCGGCAGGCTCGGCGAGGAGATCGCCGCCCGGGTCTGCGCCGACTGCTGGGCCGAGTGGCAGCGGGTCGAGGTGATGGCGATCAACGAGCTGCGGCTCAACTTCATGGACCCCTCGGCGCACGAGATCCTCGCCGCCGAGACGCGGCGCTTCCTCGGCCTCGACGGGGCGCCGGGGGCTGCGCCCGAAAAGCGGCCGGACCCGCGGTGACGAAGGCGGCCGGAGAGGGCGACAGGGTCCACCTCGAGCACCACCCCCCGGGCTCGCTGCGCCGCGCCGGGATGCGGTTCGCCGCCCTGCTGCTGCTGCTCGCCGCCAGCTTCGCGGCGGTGCGCTTCACGCCGCTCGGCGACTATCTGACCGCCGACCGGATGCAGGCGCTGCTGGCCGGTCTGCGCGAGGCCTGGTGGTCGCCGCTGGCGCTGGTCGGCCTCTGCGTCCTGTTCGGCTCGATCGGCGTGCCGGCGACCCCGTTCCTGCTCGCCGGCGCGGCGATCTTCGGCACCGCCTGGGGGATCCTCTGGAACTGGGTCGCCATCCTCGCCGCGTCGCTCACCGGCTACCTGCTGGCGCGCGCGCTCGGGCGCGAATTCATCGAGCGGATCGGCGGCGACAAGGTGAAGCGGGCCGAGGCGGTCCTGCACCGGCGCGGCTTCCTCCCCCTGCTCGCGGTGCGCTTCATCCCGGCCCCCTTCGCCCTGGTCAACGCCACGGCGGCGGTGGTCGGCGTGCGCTTCGGCAAGTTCGTCGTCGCCAGCGCCCTCGGCCTGCTGCCGCCCGTGGCGATCCTCACCTACTTCGCCTCGGCCCTGCTGGGCGCCGCCACCGGCGACCGGGCGGCGATCGCCCGCCAGATGCTCATCGTCACCTGCGCCGGCGCCTTCCTCGTCTTCCTGCCGATCGGAGTCCGCCGCCGGCTGCGCCGCCGGCGTCTGCGCGCCCATCGCACCCGCCGCGCCGGCCGGGGGATCCCGCCCCGCCTGCCGCCGCTGTCCTCCTGACCCGCGGTTTCGCGTTTCTGCGCGTAACAGGGTGCACGCAGTACTCTTCGCCCGTCTCGAACCGGAGGTCGTCCCATGTCGCTCGCCCCCCAGCACCCCCCGTCGCCCCGTCACCGCCGCCTGCCGCTCGCGCTGCTCGCGGGCCTGCTCGCCGCGGCGCCCTCCCTGGCCCAGATCTCGCCCAACGGCGGGCAGTTCCAGGTCAACTCCTACACCACCGGCGCGCAGCGCTACCCGGCGGCGGCCACCGACGGCACCGGCCGGGTGATCGTGGTCTGGGAGCGCGGCGACGGCAGCACCGTCGCCGGCCGGCGGTTCGAGGCGTCGGGCGCCCCTTCCGGCGGCGAGTTCGTGCTCAGCCAGTATCCGGCCGGCTTCCAGCCGAACCCCCGCTACGCGGTCGGCGCCGACGGTGCCGGCCGCTTCGTCGCCGCCTGGTCGAGCTACGGCACGCCCGGCAACGACAACGGCCTGTCGATCCAGGCGCGACGCTTCGCCGCCAGCGGCTCCCCCGCGGCGGGGCAGTTCCAGGTCAACACCTACACCACCGGTGAGCAGACCGAGCCGGACATCGCGGTGGCCCGGGGCGACGGACGCTTCGTCGTCGTCTGGACGAGCGAGGGGTCGGCGGGCAACGACAACGAGGGGACCAGCATCCAGGGGCGGCTGTTCAACGCCACCGGGTCGGCGCTCGCCACCTTCCAGGTCAACAACCTGACGGCCAACGATCAGACGCAGCCGGCCGTCGCCATGGCGCCGGGCGGCTCCTTCGTCGTGGCGTGGAAGAGCTACACCGACGGCGACCAGTCCGGCATCCAGGCGCGCCGCTTCTCGAGCGGTGGCTCGCCGGCCGCCAGCCAGTTCCTCGTCAACGCGTACACCACGGGGGTACAGGGCGAGCCGGACGTGGCGATCGACGCGGAGGGGCGCTTCATCGTGGCGTGGACGAGCAACGAGGCGAGCGGTGACGCGGACCTCGAGAGCGTCCAGGCGCGCCGCTTCGCCGCCAGCGGCTCCCCGGCGGGGGGGCAGTTCCAGGTCAACCAGGTCACCACCGACTCGCAGCGCCGCCCGAGCGTCACGGTCGACGACACCGGGAACTTCGTCATCGCCTGGGAGAGCTACTCCGGCGACGGCGACGCCACCAGCGCCCGCGCCCGGCGCTACGCCGCGAACGGCACCGCCCTCACGGCCGAGTTCCAGGTCAACTCCTACACCTCCAGCTACCAGGAGACCACGTCGGTCACCGCGGACCGCGACGGCAACTTCTTCGTGACCTGGAACAGCTTCGGCTCGAACGGCACCGACAACGAAGGCTGGGGCGTCCACGCCCGCCGCTACGACAGCCTCTTCCGCGACAACCTCGAGAGCGGCAACACCTCGCGCTGGTCGACCGTCGTTCCCTGACCGGCATCCGGACCGCCGGAGCGGGCGAGGTGCAGCCGTGATGCACCACATTGACAGGTCGCTCCCGCTGTCCTAGCTTGGCGGGCATCGCCATTTCAGGGGGTGCCCGATGCGCTGTGCGGGAGCGACCTGCCTCGTGCTGATCTGCTGCCTGTCAATACCGGCCGGTGCGCAGCTGGTGCCCGACGGAGGCCAGCTGCAGGTCAATTCCTACACGACCGAAGTCCAGTCCGCGCCTGCCGCCAGCCGGCTGCCCGACGGCAGCTTCCTCGTGGTCTGGGAGAGCGAGGGCTCTCCGGGCGGCGACAACGCCGGGTACAGCATCCAGGCCCGGCGCCTGGCGGCGGACGGTACGGCGGCAGGCCCGCAGTTCCAGGTCAACAGCGCTCTCTTCGGTTCGCAGCGCGCCCCGGCCGTGACGGCCCTCGAAGAGGGCGTCCTGGTCGTCTGGCACGGCCCGGACCCGACGGACACCTCCGGCTCCGCGATCGTCGGCCGGTACCTCGCCGCAGACGGGGCGCCCGACGGACCTGACTTCGTCGCGGGGCGGTTGGGCACGCTGCCGCAACTCTCGCCAGCCGTGACCGCGCTGGCCGATGGCGGGTGGGTCGTCACCTGGACCTGCGGCTACGGCTGCCTGCTCGACAACGATGGCGACGGCGTCGTGGCGCGCCGCTTCTCGGCCGCCGGCGAGCCCGACGGGGCGGGCTGGCAGGTCAACACCTACGGCACCAGTCACCAGCGCTACCCGGCGGTGGCGCCGCTGGTCGAGGGGGGCTTCGTCATCGTCTGGGAGAGCTACGGGTCGCCGTCGGATCCGTCGGGCTCGAGCGTCCAGGGCCAGCGGTACGCCGCCGACGGCGCCCCGGCCGGGGGCGAGTTCCTGGTCAACAGCTACGTCAGCGGCGACCAGAGAGCGCCCGGAGTCGCCGAGCTCCCGGACGGCGGCTTCGTGGTCGTCTGGGAGAGCGTCGGCTCCTCCGGAGACGACAGCGACGGATCGAGCGTTCAGGCCAGGCGCTTCGCAGCCGACGGGAGTCCCGTCGCTGCCGACTTCCAGGTCAACACGTACACGACCTCCTACCAGGGCAACCCCGCGGTGCACGCGGCGGCCGACGGAGGTTTCGTCGTCGCCTGGCAGAGCGTCGGATCGTTCGCCGACGACGCCTCGTTCACCAGCATTCAGGCGCAGCGCTTCGCCGGCGACGCCACGCCGGACGGTGAGCAGTTCCAGGTCAACAGCTTCACGACCTCCTACCAGGGGCGGGCCGTGCTGGCGGGCCACTCGGTCGGCCCCGTCCTGGTCGCCTGGCACAGCGACGGCTCGCCCGGCGACGACGACGACGCCACCAGCATCCAGACTCAGCTCTACCAGCGGGGACTTTTCGTCGACGGCTTCGAGGACGGGACCACGGACGCCTGGAGCACGCCGTCACCTTGAGATCGCGGCAGCGTGCGGCGCCCGCTCGTCGTGCCCCGGCGGGACCGGTAAGCTAGCGACATGACCCGTCGAATCCTCTTCGGACCGGCGATCGCCGGCCTGTTGCTCTTCGCTCTCGCGTGCGCGCCGCGGACGCCGCGGGTCCTCGTGCTCGGCTTCGACGGGCTCGATCCGGTGGCGGTCGATCGCATGCTGGCGCGCGGGGAGCTGCCCAACTTCGCCCGCCTGCGCGCCGAGGGCGCCTACGGGAGGCTGCGCTCGTTCGAGCCGATGCTCTCGCCGATCCTCTGGACGACCATCGCCACCGGACGCACCCCGGACGCCCACGGCATCGGCCACTTCGTGGCGCTCGACCCGGCCACCGGCGAGTCCCTGCCGGTGACCAGCGACCTGCGCCGCGTGCGCGCCCTCTGGGAGATTCTGTCGGAGAACGAGCGCACCTCCGCGGTGGTCGGCTGGTGGGCGACCTGGCCGCCGGAGGCGATCCGCGGCTGGATGGTCTCCGATCACCTCGCCTACCACTTCCTGTTCGGCGACGGCCTCGGCGGCGGCGATCGCAGCGTCAAGACCTCGCCGCCGGAGCTCGAGGCGCGGCTGGCGCCGCTGGTCGTCCGCCCGCAGGCGATCGGCGCGGCCGAGCTCGCCCCCTTCGCCGCCGTCCCCGCCGCCGAGCTGGCGCGGCCGCTCGACCTGCAGGACGACCTCGCCCACCTGCGCTGGCTGCTCGCCACCGCCGAGACGCACCGGCGCGTCGGCCTCGAGCTCTGGCGGGCCGAGCGCCCGGACGTGGCGCTCGTCTACTTCGAGGGGACCGACTCGGTGGCCCACCTGTTCGGCCACCTCGTCGGCGCCACCGGGCTCGCCGGCGAACTGGCGGCGCAGCAGGAGCGTTACGGCGGCGCCGTCGAGGCGATGTACCGGCGCGCCGACGAGATCGTGGGCGACTTCCTCGCCGCCGCCGGCGCCGAGACGACGGTGCTCGTGCTCTCCGACCACGGCTTCGAGCTCGGCGTGCTGCCCGACGACCCTAGCCGGCTGCGCGACATGCGACGCGTCTCGGAGCGCTTCCACCGCCCGGAGGGGGTGCTCTACGCCTGGGGTCGCGGCGTCCGGGCGGGGGCGCGCATCGACGGCGCGACGCTGCTCGACGTCGCTCCGACCGTCCTCGCCCTGCAGGGGCTCCCCGCCTCGCGCGAGATGCCCGGCCGGGTGCTCGACGAGGGGTTCGTGCGCCTCGCCGCACCGGAGCGCGTGGCGACCTTCGAGTCGCGGCCCCGCGCCACGGTCTCGGCGGCGCGGGATCCCGAGGCCGATCGGGCGCTGCTCGACCACCTGACCAGCCTCGGCTACCTCGGCGGCGCGCGCAGCGGCGCGCCGGCGCCCCCGGGTGCGGCGGAGAGCCCGGCACCACCCGCCGCCGTCGCCTCGCCGCAGGCCGAGCGCAACCTCGCCGCGATCGCCTTCCAGCGGCGCGACTATGCCGACGCCGAGCGGCGCTACCGCGCCCTGATCGCCGCCGACCCGGCCGACGCCGGCCTGCGCTCGAGTCTCGCCGGCGTGCTCGGCGCGCTGGGGCGCTACGAGGAGGCGATGCGCGAGCTCGACGCCGCCCTCGCCGCCGACCCGATCAACCCCGAGGGGTACCACAACAAGGGGGTGCTGCTCGAGCGGATGGGCCGCGGCGGCCCGGCCGTCGAGCAGTACCGCACGGCGGTGCGCTACCGCCCCGACTTCGAGCCGTCGCGCGAGGCACTGCGCCGCCTGACCGGCAGTGCCGAGGTGCGGGCACCGCGCGGCGAGGCGGAGGCGCGGGCCGCCGAGCTCTGCGAGGTCGCCGCCGACGCCGCCCGCCGCGGCGCCTACCCGGAGGCCTTCGCGCGCATCGACGAGGCCAGGCAGCTCGCTCCGGACTTCGTCCTCGTCCATCAGTACGAGTCGAACGTCGCCTATCTCGCCGGCGACCGGGCGCGCGCCATCGCCGCCATCGAACGCGCGCTCGCCCTCGAGCCCGGCAACGCCCTCTTCCGCCACAACCTCGCGCAGCTGCGCGAGCGCTGAGATGCCCGGTACCGGTCGCTCGGAGACGGCGGTCGCCGCCGCCCTCGCCATCGCGGCGTTCCTCGTCTACGCCGCCGGGGCCTGCCGGACGATCTACGTCGGGGACTCGGGCGAGCTGGTGGCGGCGGTGCATACGCTGGGGATCCCCCACCCGTCCGGGTACCCGCTCTACGTGCTGCTCGGCAAACTCTGGACGCTGCTGCTGCCGCTCGGCTCGGTCGCCTGCCGGATGAGCCTCTTCTCGGCGCTGTGCGCGGCGCTCGCGGTCGGGCTCGTCTACCGGATCGGGCGCGCGGTGGAAGTCGGGCGGCCGGCCGCGGCCGCCGCCGCGGTCGCCTTCGCGGCCTCGCCGAGCTTCTGGGGCGAGGCCAACGTGCAGCGGGTCTACGCGCTCAACGCCTTTTTCGTCGCGCTGGCGACGCTGCTCGCGGTGCGCTGGTTTTGCGAGTTGCAGCAGGAAAAGAGGAGCTTGTTTCAAGACAAGACTGAGACAGAGACAGAGACAAGGACAAAAGCAAAAAGCTTTCATAGAAGGGAAAGGCTGTTTGTTGGGGTGGCGCTGGTTTGCGGGGTGGGGGCGGCGAACCATACGTTTCTTGCCGTCTGGGGGCTCGCGTTCCTCGTCGCGGCCTTGCTGTTCGACTTCGGCCTCGTCCGGCGCTGGCGGACCGTCCTCGCCGCCGGGGGCGCGGCCGGGCTCGGACTCTCCATCTATGGGTATTTGCCGTTTCGCTCCCGCCAGGAGCCGCGGCTGGACTGGGGGAATCCGGAGAGCCTCGAGGCGCTGATCGGCGTCGTCTCGCGGCGCGACTTCTGGCCGCGGCGCTGGTTTGCGGGGTGGGGGGACCTGGCGCCAATCGCGCGCGACTTCCTGGCGAGCTTCGCCGTCGAGCTGACCCTGGTCGGCGCCGCGTTCGTCGTCGTCGGCCTGGCCGTCGGCATCCGACGTCGCTCGGGACCCGCCTTCCTGCTGGCGCTCGTCGCCCTCGCCAATCTGGCGGTGATGGCCTCGCACGGCTCGCGCTCGGACCTCTTCATCTGGCACCGCTACTACATTCCGGCCTACCTCTCGGCGGCGCTGCTGGCGGCCGTCGGTCTCGACGCGGCGTTCGTCCGGCTGCGCGCGCGTTCGCTCGCGGCTGCCCGCGTGGCCGGGGCGGTCGTGCTCTGCATGGCCGTCGCCCTGGTGCCGCTGCGCTGGCGCGACTTCGACCGTTCGCGCTACCGCGTCGCCGAGGATTACAGCCGCACGCTGCTCGCCTCGCTGCCGCCGGGTGCCCACCTGGCGGCGAGCGACGACAACATCCTCTTCGTCCTCATCTACCTGCAGCTCGTCGAGGGGGTGCGCCCGGACGTCGACCTCATCCTGCAGGGGGTCGGCGGCGAGCTGCCGCCGCTGCGCTTCGACCCCGACGAGGAGCCGCTCTTCTTCACCCACCACCCGAACTGGCGCCTGCCCGAGCTCGCGGTCGTGCCGGTGGGACTCGCCTTCCGGGTGGTCCGCGCCGGGCAGGACGCCGCGCCGACGCTCGACCCGGACACGCGCGAGCTCGCCGGCGAGCACGACCCGCGCGTGCCGAAGGACTACCTGACCCGCAACCTGATCGGCGAGTTCCACTTCATGCTCGGCGTCACTTTCGAGCGGCGCGACCGCGAGCGGGCGCTCGCCGAGCTCGCCGAAGCCGCGCGCGTCGCCTTCGACAACGACGTCCTCTTCTACAACCTCGGCCTCGTCTACGAGCGGATGGGACTGCCGGATCGGGCGCTCGCGGCGTTCGAGCGCTCCCGGCAGATCAATCCCCGCGAGATTCCCGGACCGGCGAAGGCGCGCGCCGCCGACCGCATCGAGGCGCTGCGCCGCGGCGGCGCCGCCGGCTGAGTCAGAACTTCGACGAGGCGCCGCCGCCGCCGAACTCGCCGCCTTCACCGAGGCCGGCGGGCGGCGATTCGGGGCGCGGAGCCGGGGTGAAAACCGCCAGAGTCGCCGCCAGTTCGAGCCAGCTCGCTTCGGCCTCCTCGCCGAAGAGCGGCCGGTCGGTGAAGCCGCGCCGGACCCGCTCCGGCCGCGCCGCGAAGGCCCGGCGGCAGGCCAGCGCGAAACCGCCGAGCAGCAGCCCGGCCAGCAGCAGGACCGCCCAGACCGGTCCCGCGTCGAGCGCGTCGACGAGGCTGGCGCCGCCGGCGAGCGCGCCCACCGCTCCGAGCGTCAGCTCGAAGCGATCGCGGCCGGCAAAGCCCGCAACGAGCAGGGCGACCGGCAGCACGAGGACGACAACCCAGCCGATCCCCGTGAGCAGCTCCTCGAGCCCCGGGTAGAGCCGCGTCCATGCTTCGTCGCCGAGGAGCCCCTGGTGGCCGAGCCGCGCCGGGTGGGCGGCGAGCCAGAGCGCCACCGCGAAGACGAGAAAGACCTCGCCGGCGCGCCGCCGCCAGGCGACCGGGACGTCCGGATCGCGCCGCCGGCGGCGGGCCAGCGGCAACAGCGCCAGGGCGGCGACGAACCAGGCCAGCTTCGGCGTCGCCACGCGCGAGAGAGCCAGCAGCAGGCCGCCGGAGGCCGCCGCCGCGCTGCCGGGAATCCCCCAGCGCAGCGCGACGCCGCCGGCCAGGGTGGCGATGACCAGGCCGAGAGCGGCGAACCCGCCGCTGTCGGGCAGGTCGAGCTGCTCCCCGAACAGGAAGGCCGCCGCGGTGCCGAACCCGACCGCCAGCGCCGCCAGCCCCTCCTCGACCCCGAAGCCGCGCAGGCGCAGCCGGCCGATGGCGAGCTCGCCCCCCCAGCCCGCCGCGACGGCGAGGACGGCGAGCCAGACCGCGTGGACGAGCTCTTCCCGGCCGTGGAAACCGACACCGAACATCGCGGCCATCGTCCCCCAGGCGGTGCCTCCGGCGAAGATCGTCAGCACGAAGAAGAGGACGCGGAACGGCAGGCGTGAACGCACGCGGTCGTCGGGAAAGCGAGCGTGCAGCGTCGCGGCGGTCGCCGCGTCGATCGCACCCGCCTTGCGCCACCGACCGATCGCGCGGCGGATCTCGTGCACCTCGTCGGCCCGGCGAAGCTCGACGTTCACCGCCCCTCCTGCGCCCGGAAGTGACGGTGGACGAGGGCGAGTGCGACGATCGCGCCGACCGTCGAGGCCATCGCCCAGAAGCAGCCGAAGAACGCCACCCCCGGCACCGCGAAGAGCGAGCGCGTCACGGCGATCCAGGTCCACAGACCGCCGAGCGCCAGCAGCCCGCGGCGCCGGCGGCGGAAGGCCCAGAAGGCGGCCACCAGGCCGACGGCGGCGAGCAGCAGCGCCCACAGCGGCCAGCTCCCCTCCGCGGCGAGACCGGGCAGCAGGCCGAAGCCGGCGGCGAGCAGGGCGAGCATCGTCGTGGCCGGCTCGAAGTGCCGCTTGCGATCGTAACGTTCGGCCAGCTGGCCGAGCAGGAAGAAGCAGAGGGCGCACAGCAGCAGCTCGCCGCGCAGGCGATCCTCGCGCGCCAGCAGAGTGCGTTCGAGCGCGCCCGCGGTGGCCGGCACGATCGACACGCCGCGCCAGGCGGCGAAGGTCGACAGCGCCAGCGCCCAGGCGGGCGGCGAATCGAAGCGCACCGCCAGCGCGCCGGTTGTGATCGCCATCACCAGCAGGTGGAGCGGCCAGCCGCCGCCGAGCGCTTCGAACTGGCTCTCGATCCAGGCGAGCTCGGCGCCGAGCAGGCCGACGGCGAGCAGCAGCAGGCCGTCGAGCGTCCAGTCGCGGCCCGTGGCGCGCTCCCAGGTGAAGGGGGGGGACCGCCGGACGACCACCAGCAGCGTCCCCGCCGCCGCGATCGCCAGCGCCCCCGCGACCGGCAGCGGGCCGAGATGCTCCCGGTACTCGGCGATCAGCAGACCGACCGCAGTGGTCACCGCGGCAACCGCGAGTCCGAGCAGGGCCCGCAGCTCGCCGCGCACCGACACCACGTCCCCGCGCGCCGCCGCCAGCAGCGGCGCCGCCTGCCCGGGTGCAAGCTGCCCCTCCGCCACCATCCCCGGCAGCACCCTCGCAACCTCTGGAGACCGCATC
>CAYYIK010000077.1:0-14372 GCA_964471955.1 uncultured Thermoanaerobaculia bacterium
GTTCCGGGAGGACTTCTCCACTGCCGGGGCGGCAGGCTGCGGGTAGGGTTCGGACTTCCAATCGAGCGAGAGGGACGGGGCATGGAACTGCGCGGTCGGCGGGGCTGGGTGCGGGTGGGGGTGGTTCTGGCGACGCTCGGGGTCGGCGTCGGGACGGCAGGGGCGCAGGGGCCGCCGGTAACGCCGGGGTTTCCCAACGTGGCGCGAACACCGGGCGAGCTGCTCTCGGGCCTCAACGCCCCCGGGCAGGGGCGCACGGCGATCCTGGCGTACCACAACGGCGTGCTCTTCACCGTGCCCGAGGTCCCCTCCAGCCAGCCGGGCTCCGACTTCCAGGTGCGCAGCTGGAGCCTCGCCGACCCGGAGAACCCCCAGCAGCTTGCCTCCTGGGGCACCACGCCGATGCCGATCAACGCCCACGGCTACTTCCACCTCGGCGACTACCTCGTCCTCGGCGCCAACTGGCCGCCCGAGGCGCCGTGGTCGTTCCGCGTCGGCGCCACCCCCGGCACCGTCGTGCGCACCGCCGCGCCGGGGCTCAACTGCGCCGGCGTGCGCGGCTGCCTGTTCGGCCCCTGGTTCGTCGCCGACACCTGGTGGAGCTACGGCGAGATCGGCGGCCTGGCGCGCCTCGAACTCGACGGCCAGCTGCTCGGCACCTGGGACCACCTCGGCCAGACCGGTGTCATCGGCCACCCGTTCCTGCTCGGCAACCTCCTCCTCTTCGCCTCCGACCAGAGTCGCACCGGCGTGGCAACCTGGGACGTCTCCGATCCGGCCGACCCGGTACTGCTCGACGTGCTCACCGCGGGCGGCCCCGGCGGCTACTGGCCCGAGATCTGGGGGGGCGACGGCAAGCTCTACGTCGTCTTCCCCTACCGCACCGGCGGCAACGGCATGCGCGTCGTCGACGCCACCGACCCGGCCGACTTGCGGCTGGTCGCCGACGTGCCGCTGCCGGGCGCCGAGGCGATGTACGCCCAGTTCCAGGACGAATTCGCCTTCATCGGCGACCACAAGGTCGACCTGCGCTCGTTCCAGTCCGTCCTCTTCCTCGACGGCGCCAACGCCACCCGTCCCAACGACGGCGGTATCGGCGTCGACACCTCGCAGTTCGCCCTGCCGCTCGGCAATCTGCTGGTCACCGGCGGCGTCGGGCCGAACCAGGGGATGGCGGTCTGGGCGCACCAGGCCGAGCCCGACACGCGCGGCCCTTCGGTCGGCTTCCACGTCCCGCGCGCCGGCCAGACGAACTACCCGCCGGGGGCACCGATCAGCCTGCTCATTCACGAGACGCTCGAGACCTTCACCCTGGTCAACGGCACCACCTTCCTCGTGCGGCCGCTCGGCGGCGCGGCGCTCGCCGGCCGCCTGTCGTTCTCCTTCGACGACGTCCTGACCTTCGTCCCCGACCAGCCGCTCGCCGCCGACACCACCTACGAGGTGGTGATCCCCGCCGGGGGCATCAAGGACGCCGCCGGCAACGGCATCGCCGGCTACTCCTTCACCTTCTCCACCGGCGCGGTCGTCGGCGGCAACCAGACGCCGGAGATCGACACCTTCGCCGTCGCACCGCATCCGGCAGAGCCGGGCGAGAACCTCTCGTTCACGGCTACGGCCACCGACGCCGAAGGATTGCCGGTCGACTACCGCTTCGACTTCGGCGACGGCTCGCCGAAGACCGACTGGAGCGCCACCGGCCTCGCCACCCACCCCTACGCGGCCGCCGGCCACTACCGCGCCACCGTACAGGTGCGCGACCCCGCCGGGGCGATCGCCACCCGTTCGCGCGTCGTCACCGTGGCGCCGCCGCTGCCGGCCGGTCCGCGGCCGACCGCCAGCGCGACGATCGTCTGCGACACGGACGCGCGCCGCGTCTGGACGGTCGAGGCGGACCACGGCAGCGTCTCGGCCCTCGACGCCGACAGCCACGCCCTCGAGTTCGAAATCCCCGTCTGCACCGACCCGCGCAGCCTCGCCCTGGCGGCGACCGGCGAGCTGTGGGTCGCCTGCCGCGGCGACGACCGGCTGCGCGTCCTCGACGCGTCGAGCGGCGCACCGCTCGGCGACCTCGCGCTGCCCTGGGGCAGCGCGCCCGCGGGGATCGTCGCCTCCCCCGCCGGGACGACCCTCTTCGTCGCCCTCGAGGGGAGGGGGGAGGTGCGCCGCTTCGACGCCGCGACCCGGCTGCAGACCGGCGTCCTGGCGCTCGGCGCCGGGCCGCGCGCGCTGGCGATGAGCGCCGACGGCACCCGCCTGCTCGTCAGCCGCTTCCTGTCGCCGAAGGACCAGGGGGAGGTCTGGGAGATCGACCCCGCGAGCCTCGCCCTGACCCGCACCCTCGCCCTGCGCAAGCTCGGCGGCGACGCCCACCGCGACGGCACCGCCGAGGGGCGCGGCACCCCCAACCAGCTGGCCGGCCTCGTCGTCGCGCCGGACGGTGCCAGCGCCTGGGTGGTGGGCAGCAAGCCGAACGTCGAGCGCGGCCTGCTCTACGGCCCCGACCTCGACGCCGACAACACCGTGCGCGCGGTCGCGGTCCGCCTCGACCTCGCCACGGGCGCCGTCGCCGGCACGATCGACCTCGACAACAGCGACTCGCCGGTGGCGCTCGCCTTCTCGCCGCTCGGCGACTACCTCTTCGTGGCGCTGCAGGGGGACGACGAGCTGGTCGTGCTCGACGCCTTCGAGGCCGGCAGCACCGCGGGGATGGGCTCCCTGGTCACCCGCCTCGGCACCGGCGCCGCGCCGCGCGGCCTCTGCTTCGACCCGCTCGCCGACCAGGCGTTCGCGCAGAACTTCCTCGGCCGCTCGGTGACCGCCTACGACCTCGGCGAGTTCCACGCCAGCGGCGATCTCCAGATCGACGCCGCCGAGATCGCCACGGCGACCGGCGAGCCGCTGCCGGCCGACGTGCTCGCCGGCAAACGCCTCTTCCACCACGCGCGCGACCCGCGGATGAGCGCCGAGGGGTACCTCTCCTGCGCCAGCTGCCACGTCGAGGCCGGACACGACAACCGGGTCTGGGACTTCACCGGCCGCGGCGAGGGGCTGCGCCGCACGCCGACGCTGGCCGGCCGCGCCGGCACCGGACACGGCAACGTCCACTGGAGCGCCAACTTCGACGAGATCCAGGACTTCGAAGGGGACATCCGCCTCTTCTTCGGTGGCGCCGGCTTCCTCGACGACGACGACTGGGCGGCCACCGCCGACCCGCTCGGGCCGCCCAAGGCCGGCCTGTCGGCCGACCTCGACGCGCTCGCCGCTTACGTCACCTCGCTCGGCGCCGCCGCGCTGCCGCGCAGCCCGCACCGCGCCGCCGACGGCGCGATGACCGCCGAAGGGGCCGCCGGGCGGACGGTCTTCCGTTCGCTCGACTGCGCCACCTGCCACCGCGGTCCGGCGTTCACCGATTCGACCGGCGGCGCGGCGGCGACGCTGCACGACGTCGGCACCCTGCGCACGACCTCGGGCGGCCGCCTCGGCGGCCCTCTCGAGGGGATCGACACGCCGACTCTGCGCGGCCTGTGGAACGCCGGCAGCTACCTGCACGACGGCTCGGCGCCGACCCTGGCGGCGGTCTTCGTCGTCGCCGGCGGCGCGGTGATCCCGGCCGAGAGCGGCACGCCGTCGGCCGGCGCGCAGATCGTCGACCAGTACGTCGAGCTCAACAACGACGACACGGTGCGCGGCCGCGCCTACGCCGCGCTGCAGGCAACGGGCGCGCGGCTGACTCTGGCGGCGGTCGACGGCGGCAGCGGCGGCAACGGGGCGCTCGAGCTGCGCTACAGCAGCGCCGCGGCGGCCAGCGTCACGGTGGAGGTCAACGGCGCTCCGTTCCCGCTCGCGCTGCCGGCGGTGGGCAACTCGCCCGCCTGGCGCCACACCAACTGGCGCGCGGCGCGCCTCGAGGGGGTGCCGCTGCTGCCCGGAGCGAGCAACTCCGTCGCGATCATCGCCACCGGCGCCTTTCCCGACCTCAGCCTCGACGAGGTGACGGTCTCGCGGCCGAACGAGATCGCCCTCGCCGCGGCCCATCGCCAGGTCCTGCAGCTCGCGCCGGCCGAACGCGCCTCCCTCGAGGCCTATCTGGTGCAGCTCGACGGCCAGAACGAGGACAACCCCGGTGCCAGCCTCTTCGCCGACGGCTTCGAGAGCGGCCACACCGGCGCCTGGTCGGGCGCCGCCCCCTGAGGGGCGCGGCGGAGGTGATAGAACTGGGGGTGAAAGGAGACCCGATGCACGAAATTCCGAAGCTCGGTTACGCCTTCGACGCCCTCGAGCCCCACATCGACGCGCGGACGATGGAGATTCACCTTACGAAGCACCACCAGGCCTACGTCGACAATCTCAACAAGGCGCTCGCCCAGGCCCCGGAGTTGGCGGCCAAGCCGGTCGAGGACCTCCTGCGCGGCTTCTCGTCGGTCCCGGCGGCGATCCAGACGGCGGTGCGCAACCACGGCGGCGGCCACGCCAACCACTCGCTCTTCTGGGACGTCATGGGCCCGGGCGGCGGCGGCGAGCCGGACGGTGAGCTCGGCAAGGCGATCGCCGGCGCCTTCGGCGGCCTCGCCGGCCTCAAGGAGAAGCTCTCCGCGGCGGCGATGGGGCAGTTCGGCTCGGGCTGGGGGTGGCTGGTGGTCGACGGCGGCAAGCTCGACGTCCTCGCCCGCCCCAACCAGGACAGCCCGCTCGCCGAAGGCAAGACGCCGATCCTCGGCGTCGACGTCTGGGAGCACGCCTACTACCTCAACTACCAGAACCGCCGCGCCGACTACCTCAAGGCATGGTGGAACACCGTCCGCTGGGACAAGGTCGCGGCGCGCTGGACCGCCGCCCGCGGCTGAGAGCCGCGCGCCCCGCGCCTCGGGCCCGGGATTCTGCGATAGGATCCCGCGCCCGAGGCGGTGTAGCTCAGGGGTTAGAGCGAGCGACTCATAATCGCTAGGTCGGTGGTTCGATCCCACCCACCGCCACCATCGGTCCTGTCGGCCCCGAGCCGCGCCCCGCCCCCATTCCCCGGTCTCACCGGTCCGGTATCGTCCGAGCTGCGGGGCCGCCGTCGAGCCTGGCTGCGGCCCGTCCCGGGGAGCGAGCATGAACGAGAAGGCGATGAGCAGCGGGTACCTCTCCGACGAGAGCCAGCGGACGTTCTCGATCTGGGCTGGGGTGCTCGGGGTCGTCTTCTTCCTTGCCCAGATGGTCCTCCCGATGATCGCGATGTTGGCGTTTTTCCCGGGATTCCTGGCGACCTCCGAGTTCGTGAGCTACGACTGCTGCGGGAGTCCGGCGTTCGTCGATGGGCGTTACTACCTCGTCGAGAAGACCACGTCGACGGGCATCGCCAGGCACGGGATCGCGACGCGCCTGGTCCGGCTCGAAGGCGAGGAGGTCGCCGAAGTCGCGTCGTTGGGCGACCGGGAGCCGTACCTGCTGGCTGCGCGCGAAGGCCTCCTGCTGGTCACCCGAGACACCGTCGGCCGCTTCGAGAACGGACAGCTCGTCGAGGTCGAGCTCTCCGCGCCCCTCGGCGAGATCTCGATGCCCTTCCTGCTCGGCGATACGCCGGCCGTGGTGGAGTACTTCCCCGACCGACGCCGTCTCTTGCGCTGGAACGGCAGCGAATGGCTCGAAGTACGCAGCTACGAGAGCGCGGCGGGACCGAAACAGGCGCGGTTCCTCGCCCCCGAGGAGCGGCTCTGGGAGTTCCGCGGGAAGAAGGACGTCCTCTGGTTCCGAGACCTCGACGACGACTCCGACTGGGAGGCCGTAAACTCGAAAGTCTCCTTCTGGTCGGCCTTGGTGCGCGACGGCCGCCCCGCCGCCCTCGTCGCTTCCGGCGATCGGCTGCGCCTGCTCGTGCGCGGGGATGGCGGCTGGCAAGAGGAACGCTCGGTGCCGTTCGCGAGTCACAGCGTGAGCCTGTTCGAGGGGTTCGAGGAAGAGCCCGGCGCAGCGCCGACTCTCGTGACTTCCGGGCCGTTTGGCGATGTGCGGCTGCGTTCCATGGACGAGAGCGGCCTGGCGGACCGCCTGCGGGTCGGCGGCTCGTCGCCGTTCCCCGGCGTCATGGTCGCGTGGATGTGGATCGTTCAGTCAGCCCCGGCACTGCTCAGCCTCGTTCTCGCGGTGGTGCTCTCGGCCCTCATGCGGACCCATCGAATCGGCGAGGTCCGGATCGGGACCGAGACCGTCGCCTACGCCTCGCTGACCCGCCGTGCGATCTCCCAGCTCGCCGATGCCGCAATCGCACTCGCACCGCTCGCGCTGGTCGGCTATCTCCTGTTCTCCGGCTTCGAAGATCTCACCGAGGGTCCGCAGTTCCTGTTCCGGATGTTCGGCGCAATGGCCGCCGCCGCCGTCTGGCTGCTGCTGGTGCTCGTGGCCTTCAGCATCGGCGAGGGTCGCTGGGGCGTGACGCCCGGAAAGTGGGCGACCGGCATCCGGGTCGTCGGCATCGATCTGCAGCCCTGCGGCTTCGGACGCGCCTTCGTCCGCAACCTGCTGAAGATGGTCGACGGCTTCTTCAACTACCTGATCGGCATCCTGATGGTCGCTTTCACCCCGAACTGGCAGCGCCTCGGCGACCTGGCTGCGCGCACGATCGTGATCCGGGTTCTCGCCCACCGCGCAGCAGAGGGAGCGGGCCTGCGTCGCGAATGACGCCTTCGGGCGGTTCTGTCGCCAGGCTCCGCCCGGCTCTGCTCGGGGCGGTCGAGCGTGAGCCCGCGGCGGCGGGCGACCGCTGGCTGGTCGCTTTTTCGGGCGGCCCCGACTCGCTGGCGCTGGCTGCCGGGCTCGCCCCGCTCGCCGCGGCGCGTGGGCTCGGGCTCGAGCTGGTCCACGTCGATCACCGGATCGACCCGGGCTCGGCAGATCGCGCCCACCGCGCCGGCGAGCTCGCCGGCAGCCTCGGCCTGCCGTTTAACTTCGTCCGGCTGGACGTCCCCGCCCTGCGCCGGCCCGGCGAGAGCCTCGAGGTTGCCGCGCGAAGGCTGCGCTATGGCGAGCTCGAGCGGCTGCGCCGGCAGCTCGGCGCGAGCCGCATCCTCACCGCCCACCAGCGCGACGACCAGGTCGAGACCGTGCTGCTGCGCCTGCTGCGCGGTGGACCGGTCGAGTCGCTGGCGGGCATCCCGGAGCGGCGCGGAGCGATCCGGCGACCGCTGCTCGGCGTGCCGCGGGCCGAGATCGAGCGCTTCCTCGCCGCGGCCGGACTCGACGCGATCGCAGATCCCACCAACCGGGATCCGGCGCTGACGCGCAACCTCGTCCGCCACCACCTCCTCCCCCGCCTGCGCGCCGAAGAACCCGGAATCGAGGCGCTCCTGCTCGCCCTCGGCCGCCGCGCCGCCGCCCTCGCGGCGCGACTCGACACCCTCTTCGCGATGCGACTCGGAGAAAAAGACCCAAGCTCTCTTGTTGAAAGACAAAGACGCAATGCAAAGACGAAAAGCTCCATAGAAGGGAAAGACCCGGAGGGTGGGCGGTCGTGGGGCGTTGGGGCGCCGGCGGAGGCCGGCGGGCACGGGCGCTCGACGGCCGTTGGGGCGCTGGCGGAGGCCGGCGCGCACGGGAACTCGACGGCCCACGGGCGCTCGCCAGCCGTTGCAGCGCCGGCCGCGGCCGGCGCGCCCGAACGTACGACCGAGCGACCGCGGATGCCCGAGTCGCCCACGTCCGCTCGCACAGCGTCCCTCTCTTCAACAGAAAGTCTTTGCCTTGGTCTCGGTTCCGCTTCTGGTTCTGGCCGCGGTCCGGCGGGCGAGAAGTTCTTGCTGGAGGCCGCGGACCTGCTCGCGCTTCCCGCGGGGCTGCGGGTCCGGGCGCTGCGCTGGCGGCTGGCGGCGGCCGGTCTCGACCGGCTGCCCTCCGGGGCCGCGACCGAGAGCTTCGTCGCGCGGCTGGCGCGCGGCGAGCGGGCGCGGCTGGTCTGGGGAGCCGGCGGCAGCGGCGAGGGGGACGAGGGTGGCGAGGGGGACGAGGGTGGCGGTGGTGCCTGGGAGCTGCGTGCCGCGGGCGGGCAGCTTCGCCTGGCGTGGCGCCGGGCGGCGGTGGAATCCCGGGCTGCGGCCTTCTCGTATACTTTCCGGGTCCCGGGTGAGGTCGAGCTGCCGGAGCTCGGCCTGAGGCTGCGGATCCGGCGCTCGCGGGTCGAGGGCTGGATGTTCCGCGGCGACCCGCGGCGCGCGGCGCTCGCTCTCTCCGAATCCGCCCTGGCGGAGTCCGGAACGGAGCGCGCGACGGTGCGCAGCCGGCGGCCGGGGGATCGGCTGCGGCCGCTGGGCGGGCCCGGAGAGCGCAAGCTCAAGGAGCTCCTCATCGACCGCAGGATTCCCGCCGTCCGGCGCGACCGCCTGCCGATCCTCGCGATCGGCGGCCGCATCGCCTGGGTCCCCGGGGTGACGGTCGACGAGGCCTTCCGGCTGCGCCCCGGTGCCGCCGAATGCCTCGTCGCCGAGCTCGAACCGTTCGACCGCGGCGGGAATGGCCCGCCCGGCGACGTGGTTGAACCGGTCGAAAGGAAGGGTCGTTGAACGCCACATTGCGCACGCTTCTCCTCTGGATGGTCGTCATCGCCGTGGTGATCCTGCTGCTCAACACGCTGCAGACCGGGCGAGCGGCGCACCACGAGCTGACCTACAACGAGTTCAGCGAACAGCTCTCCAGGGGGTTCGTGCAGACGGTCGTGCTGCGCGAGAGGACGGTGACCGGCACCTTCCGCCGGGGCGGCCAGTACGCCGAAGGCGAGGCCTTCGAAGTCGAACTGCCTTTCGTGCCCGATCCCGAGTTCACCGACAAGCTGGTCTCCAGCAAGGTCCAGGTGCGCGCCGAGCCGCCCGAGAACAGCCCCTGGCTGGCCATCCTGATCGGGTGGGCGCCGGTGCTGCTGCTGGTCGGCCTGTGGATCTTCTTCATGCGCCAGATGCAGGCCGGCGGCAACAAGGCGATGTCGTTCGGCAAGAGCAAGGCCAAGCTCCTCTCGGCCACCGGCAAGAAAGTGACGTTCAAGGACGTCGCCGGGGTCGCCGAGGCGAAGGAGGAGCTGGCCGAGATCGTCGACTTCCTCAAGGATCCGCAGAAGTTCCAGCGCCTTGGCGGCAAGATCCCCAAGGGGGTCCTGCTGATGGGCCCGCCGGGAACCGGCAAGACGCTGCTCGCCCGCGCCATCGCCGGCGAGGCCAACGTCCCCTTCTTCTCCATCTCCGGCTCCGATTTCGTCGAGATGTTCGTCGGCGTCGGTGCCTCGCGGGTGCGCGACCTGTTCGAGCAGGGCAAGAAGAACGCCCCCTGCATCATCTTCATCGACGAGATCGACGCCGTCGGCCGCCACCGCGGCGCCGGCCTCGGCGGCGGCCACGACGAGCGCGAGCAGACGCTCAACCAGCTGCTCGTCGAGATGGACGGCTTCGAGACCAACGAGGGCGTCATTCTGATCGCCGCCACCAACCGGCCCGACGTGCTCGACCCGGCGCTGCTGCGCCCCGGCCGCTTCGACCGCCGCGTAGTGGTGGACCGGCCGGACATCAACGGCCGGATCGGCATCCTGCAGGTGCACACCAAGTCGATCCCGATGGACGACCACGTCGACCTCGAGAAGATCGCCCGCGGCACTCCCGGCTTCGCCGGCGCCGACCTCGCCAACCTGGTCAACGAGGCGGCGCTCATCGCCGCCCGGCTGGGCAAGAAGAAGGTCGAGCAGGAGGACTTCGAGTTCGCCAAGGACAAGGTCCTCATGGGGGCCGAGCGCAAGACCCTCGTGCTCACCGACGACGAGAAGAAGGTCACCGCCTTCCACGAGGCGGGGCACGCCATCGTCGCGGCGTTCCTTCCCGGCCACGACCCGCTGCACAAGGTCACGATCATCCCGCGCGGCCGCGCCCTCGGCGTGACCATGCAGCTGCCGACCGAAGACAAGTACACCTACACCAGGGGCTACGTCGGCAATCAGATCGCCATCCTGATGGGCGGCCGGGTCGCCGAGGAGCTGACCCAGAAGGACATCACCACCGGCGCCGGCAACGACATCGAGCGCGCCACCGCGATGGCCCGCCGGATGGTCTGCGAGTGGGGTATGTCCGACCTCGGCCCGCTCTCCTTCGGCGACGGTGACGAGCCCGTCTTCCTCGGGCGCGACTTCGCCCAGCGTGCCAACTACAGCGACGAGACGGCGCGTCGCATCGACGAGGAGGTCCGGCGCCTGGTGCAGGCCGGCTACGAGACGGCGCGCGAGATCCTCCACCGCCATCACGCGGTGCTCGACCGCATCGCCGCCGACCTGCTCGAACGCGAGTCGCTCGACGGCGACGAGGTCTACCGGATCATCGAGGAGGTCGCCGGCGTCAAGGTCACGCCCCCGGTGCCGCCCCGCCCGCGCGGCCCGGGTCCGGGCGCGCCGGCGACCAGCGCTGCTCCCGGCGCCGAGCCGGAGCCACCGGCCGTCGGCCCCGATCTGGCGCCGCGCCCCTCCCCGGCCTGAGGCGGCACGCGCGGCGGTCCGCGGTCCGGTAGACTCGGCGCGGAGACCGCCCCCTTGACCGCGACCGAACGCCAGCCGACCGCGACCTGGAGCCTCGAGCTTCCCGGCGGCCGGCGACTCGGGCTCGCCGCCGGCCGGCCGCGACTCCTCGGCGTCGTCAACATCACCCCCGACTCCTTCAGCGACGGCGGTCGCTGGCTCGCTCCGGCGGCGGCGATCGAGCAGGCGCTGCGCCTCGTCGAAGAGGGTGCCGAACTGCTCGATCTCGGCGCCGAGTCGACCCGGCCGGGCGGGGGCGTCTACGGCAACGGCGCGGCGGAGGTGCCGCCCGAGGACGAACTCGCGCGTCTGCTGCCGGTGCTCGAGGCGCTGCGCGCGCGCCTGGAGATCCCGATCTCGATCGACACCCGGAAGGCCGCGGTGGCCGAGCGCTGCCTCGCCGCCGGGGCCGACCTGATCAACGACGTTTCGGCGCTCGGCGACCCGCGCATGGGCGAGGTGGTGGCCGCCGCCGGCTGTCCGGTGGTCCTCATGCACGCGCGCGGCGAACTGGCGACGATGCAGGCCGCGATTTCGTTCCGCGACGTGGTCGCCGAAGTGGCGCAGGAGCTTCGGAGTTCGCGCGACGCGGGCGTCGCCGCCGGCATCCGGAGGGAGCAGATCGTCCTAGATCCCGGACTCGGCTTCGGCAAGACGGGCCCGCAGAATCGCCGCCTGCTGCGCGAGCTGCCGGCGCTCGCTGCCCTCGACAGTCCGCTGCTGATCGGCGCCAGCCGCAAGAGCTTTCTCGGCGAGATCCTCGCCGCACCGCCGGACGACCGGCTCCCCGGCAGTCTCGCGGCCGCCGCCTGGGCGGCGGCCGGCGGTGCCGCCCTGCTGCGCGTCCACGACGTGGCCGAGACCCGCCGCTTCCTCGCCGTATGGCGGGCGATCGCCGAGGCGGAGGTGGCGGCGTGAGCTGGCGCGACGTGGTGACGCTGCTCACCTGGCACGATCTGCTCGACATTCTCGTCGTCTCGGTCCTGCTCTACAACCTGCTGCTGCTCATCCGCGGCACGCGTGCCGTGCAGATGCTGACCGGCATCTTCCTCGTCGCCGGCGTCTATTACCTCTCCCGCCTGCTCCGGCTGCGCGCCCTCGAGGCGATCATCGAGAGCTTCCTGATCTTCCTGCCCTTCGCGCTCATCGTCCTGTTCCAGCAGGAGATCCGCCGCGCGCTCGCCAACTTCGGGCGCAATCCGCTGCTGCGATTCGGCAACCGTCCGACGGCGCGACACGCCGCCGGCGACGCGGCGCTCGCCGCCACCACCCTGGCGTCCCACCGCACCGGGGCGCTGATCGTTTTCGAACGGCGCGAGGGGCTGCGAAACTTCGTCGAGAACGGCATCCAGCTCGACGCCGCGGTGTCGTTCGACCTGCTGATCAACATCTTCACCCCGGACACTCCGCTGCACGACGGCGCGGTGATCGTCCAGGGAGATCGCATCGCCGCCGCCGCCTGCTTCCTGCCGCTGACCTCCAACCCCGAGCTCTCCAAGGAGATCGGCTCGCGCCATCGGGCGGCTCTCGGCATCAGCGAGGAGACCGACGCCGTGGCGCTCGTCGTTTCGGAGGAGACCGGCGACATCTCGCTCGCCGTGGGGGGGAGACTCGAACGCCGGATCGAGCCGCGCGGCCTGCGGACCCGGCTGCTCCAGCTGCTGGTCCACGAGAACGGCGGCGCTGCCGAGGAAACCGGAGGTGATGAGTGACCGACCGCGCCCGCCGCTGGGGTCTGCGTCTGCTGGCGGTCATCGGCGCGCTGACGGTCTGGTTCTTCTCCTCGGTCGAGAAGCGCGAGCGGATCTCGGAAAAGGTCGTCGACGCCTCGGTGACCTACAACCTGCCGCGCGGCACCATCCTTCTCGACCCCATCCAGACGGTGAAAGTGCGCCTGCGCGGTCCCGACCGCCAGCTGCGCAACCTGTCGCCGTGGGCGGTCGACGTGGTGGTCGACGTGCGCGAGGCGGTGGTCGGCGGCATCGACGTCGCCCACCTCTCGCCGGACGACGTGGAGCGCCCGGATCCGCTCGAAGCGATCTCGGTAGAGCCGAACTCCGTGCCGGTGCGGCTGGACGTCGAGGTGGTCCGCGTGCTGCCGGTCGTGCCGCGCATCGTCGGCGAGCCGGCGGGCGGTTCGGTCCCCGGCGTGGTGAGCACCCGCCCCGAGAACGCGCAGATCCGCGGCCCGCAGAGTCTCATCGCCAATCTCGACTCGGTGACCACCAGCCCGGTGACGCTAGACGGACACGCCTTCTCCTTCGATCAGACCGTGTCGGTGATCCCGCCCGACCCGCTGGTGCGTATCGTCCAGCCCGCGGCGGTGATCGTGCGCGTTCCGATGATGGTTCCCGACCCCGACTCACCGGACGGCGTGCGCGAGCGTCTCAGCGAGCGTTGATGACGCGCCTGTTCGGCACCGACGGCATCCGCGGCCGTTTCGGCGAGGAGCCGCTGGTCGAGCCGACCGTGCGGCGGATCGGTGCCGCTCTCGGCCGCCGGCTCGCCGGGGCCGGCCCGGCGCCGCTCGTGCTGCTGGCCGGAGACACCCGCGCATCGAGTCCGCGCCTCGCCGCCTGGCTCGCCGCCGGACTCGCCGCCCGCGGCGCGCGGCCGCTCGATCTCGGCGTGCTGCCGACCGCCGCGGTGGCCCGCCTGGTCCCGGCCCGCGGCGCGGCGGCCGGCGTGGTGCTGTCGGCCAGCCACAATCCGGCCGAAGACAACGGCATCAAGCTGATCGCCTCCGACGGCTTCAAGTGGTCGCTTGCCGAGGAGGCGCGGCTCGAGGCAGCGATCGCCGTCGAACCACCTCCGGAGGGTGACACCGTCCCGGCGCGCGACGAACGCGCGGCCACCGCCTACCTCGCCGCGCTGCGCGCCGAACTGCCGGGTGAGCGCCCGCTGGCCGGCCTCGCCGTGGCGCTCGACTGCGGCCACGGCGCCGCGTCGGTCCTGGCCGGCCCGCTGCTGGCTGACCTCGGCGCGCGGGTCGCGACGATGGGCGATCGCCCCGACGGGACCAACATCAACCGGGAAGCCGGATCGACCCACCCGCAGGCGCTCGCGGCCCGCGTCGCCACCGGCGGCTTCGACCTCGGCTTCGCCTTCGACGGCGACGCCGACCGGGCGATCCTGGTCGACGAACGGGGGACCATCCGCGACGGCGACGCGATGCTCTACCTGCTGGCGAGCGATCTCTTCGCCGACTCGTCCGCCACCCCGCGCGCCATCGTCGCCACGTCGATGAGCAACCTCGGACTCGAGCGCGCCCTCGCCGACGAGGGGATCGAGCTGGTGCGCTGCGGCGTGGGTGACCGCGAAGTGGTCGAGATGCTGCGCGCTCGGGGAGTGCGCCTGGGTGGCGAGCAGTCGGGGCACATCGTCGATCTGGCCCGCTCGACCACCGGCGACGGCCTGCTCACCGCGCTGCTGATCGCCGGCATCGTGGCGCGCGCCGGCCGGCCGGTCTCGGAGTTGCTCGCGCCCTTCCGCCGCTACCCGCAGCTGCTCCTCAACGTGCGGGTGAGCAGCCGGCCACCGCTCGAGAGTCTTCCGGGCGTCGCCGCGGCGATCGCCGCCGTCGAGACGCGACTCGGCGCCGACGGCCGCCTCGTCCTGCGCTACTCGGGCACCGAACCGCTCGCCCGCGTCATGCTCGAAGGCCCCGACGAACCCGTCGTCACCGAGCTCGCCGCCACCCTCGCCGACGCCATCCGCGCCGCCATCGGCGCCTGACGCCCGGCCCGCGAAGGAGAGAACTCGCGGAAGGAGAAGGCGGCAGGCAGCAGGCAGAACTCAGAGAGGCGAAAGTCGCGCCTCGTTCGGGACAACGCCCTGGAATTGGACCGCCTGT
>CAYYIK010000078.1:0-14267 GCA_964471955.1 uncultured Thermoanaerobaculia bacterium
CCCTTCATCACGTGGCCGGCGTACATGTTGCCCAGCGTCGCGTCCTCCCAGCCGGGGACCACCATCGGCAGGTTCTTCTCCGCCGCCGCCATCAGCCAGGAGTCGCGCGGGTCGATCTGGAACTGCGAGTCGAGCTTGCCCGAGAGCAGGATGCGGTACATGAACTCGTGCGGGAAGAGCCGCTCTCCCTTCGCGTCGGCCGCCTGCCACTCCTCGAGCACGGCGCGCTCGATGCGGCGCATCGCCTCCTCCTCCGGGATGCAGGTGTCGGTCACCCGGTTGAGGTGGCGGTCGAGCAGAGCGCGCTCCTGCTCCGGCGTCAGGTCGCGGTAGTTGGGCACCATCACGTAGTGGTCGTGGGCGACCAGGTTGAAGACGTCCTCCTCCAGATTCGCCCCGGTGCACGAGATGGCGTGCACCAGGTCCCGCCGGATCATCTCCGCCAGCGACAGTCCGAGCTCGGCCGTCGACATCGCGCCGGCCAGCGTCACCATCATCCGACCGCCCCCGGCGAGGTGCTTCTCGTAGTCCTCGGCGGCGCGCACCAGCGCGGCGGCGTTGAAGTGCCGGAAGTGGTGGCGGACGAAGTCGCGGACCGGGCTCTGGGGCATCACGTTCTCCTCGCGGATGGCGCCCCCGGCGGGGGCAGGGCGGGTGGACGGCGCGTCGGCGGCCGATTCTACCGGCTGCGCCTCTAGAATGGCGGCCGTGACCACGCCCGCCCGCGCCACCCGCTGGAGCTTCCTCGGCCGCGTCCCCTACGCGCCGACCGCCGAGCTGCAGCGGCGCGTGCGCGAGGCGCTGGCGGCGGGCGAGGGCCCCGAGCGACTGCTGCTGCTCGAACACGGACACGTCTACACCCTGGGACGCAACGCCACCGAGGCCGACGTGCGGCTGGCGCCCGCCGAACTGGCGGCGCGCGGCATCGAGGTCGCCGTCACCGACCGCGGCGGCCAGGTGACCTACCATGGACCGGGGCAACTGGTCGGCTACCCGATCCTCGACCTGTCGCCCGACCGGCGCGACATCCGGCGCTACGTGCGCGACCTGCAGGAGGTGCTGGTGCGCACCCTCGCCGACTTCCGGATCGCCGGCGAGGGGGGCGAGGGGGAGCGCATCGGCGTCTGGACCGGCGGGCGCAAGATCGCCTCGATTGGCGTCCATCTGTCGCGCTGGCGGACCACCCACGGTTTCGCGCTCAACGTCGCGACCGACCTCGGCCTGTTCGGCGGCATCGTCGCCTGCGGCCTGCCCGACGTCGAGATGACCTCGATCGGTCGCGAGAGCGGCCGGACGCCCGGGCTGCGGGAGGTGGCGGCGCGCGTTGTCGTCCACTTCGCCGCCGTCTTCGGCCGCGATCTCGCCGAGGACCCCGGCTTCGCCGTGTCGGCCGCCGGCGAGCTCGCCGCCACGGAGGCGTCCGGGTGAGCGACCTCGAGGTCGAACTGGCGGCCGTGCTGACCGCCGTCACCGACGAACAGCCGCGCGTCCTGGTCACCGGCGCGGGGACCGGCTCGCTGGCGCTGCCGACCGGGAGGCTCTCGCCCGAGCGCGACCGCACCCTCGAGCTGGCGCTGCGCAGCGAGCTGCGCGAGCGCACCGGTCTCGAGCTCGGCTACGTCGAGCAGCTCTACACCTTCGGCAACCGGGACCGCGACCCGCGCGAGCGCGCCGGCGGGGCGCGGCGGCTGGCGATCGCCTACCTGGCGCTGCTGCGCGAGGCCCAGCCGGCGGCCGGTTCGTCGGCCGCCTGGCGCGGCTGGTACGACTTCTTCCCCTGGGAGGACTGGCGCGAGGCGCGGCCGGCCGGCCTCGACGCGGCGATCCTGCCCGCCCTCGAACGCTGGAGCGGGGGCGACGCGGCGCGCCGGGAACGGGTGGACATCTGTTTCGGCCGCGGCGCGCCGTGGGACGGCGAACGGGTGCTCGACCGTTACGAGCTGCTCTTCGAGGCGGGGCTCGCCGGCGAGCCGGCGCTCGGCGTCCATCTGGCGCTCGACCACCGGCGCATCCTCGCCTCGGCCCTCGGCCGGCTGCGCGGCAAGCTGCGCTACCGGCCGGTGGTCTTCGAGCTGCTGCCGCCGACCTTCACCCTGCTCACCCTGCAGCGCACCGTCGAGGCGCTCGCCGGGCGGCGCCTGCACAAGCAGAACTTCCGCCGCCTGGTCGAGGCGGGGGGGCTGGTCGAAGGGACCGGGCGCACGGCGGCGAGCCGCGTCGGCCGGCCGGCCGAGCTCTTCCGTTTCCGCCGCGAAGTGCTGCACGAACGCCCCGCCCCCGGTGTCGGCCTCCCCTGGCTGAGGACCCATGGCTGACCCGCTCGCCGCCGCCTCGCACCTGTCGCGCCTCTACCGGCCCCGCCTGGCGCTGCTCACCGACCTCTACCAGCTGACCATGGCGGCCGGCCACTTCCGGCGCCCCGACCGCGACCTCGAAGCCGTCTTCCACCTCTACTTCCGCCGCCACCCCTTCGACGGCGGCTACGCCGTCGCCTGCGGGCTGGCGCCGGCCGTCGAGTACCTGACGGCGCTCCGTTTCGAGCGCGAAGACCTCGACCGGCTCGCCGGCGAGCGGGGGAGCGACGGCGAGCCCCTGTTCGCCGACGACTTCCTGCGTTTCCTCGCGACGTGGCGCTTCCGCGGCGACCTCGACGCCGTCCCGGAGGGGACGGTGGTCTTCGCTCACGAGCCGCTGCTGCGGGTGAGCGGGCCGGTGCTCGACGCCCAGCTGGTCGAGTCGGCACTGCTCAACCTGATCAACTTCCCGACCCTGGTGGCGACCCGGGCGGCGCGCCTGTGCGAAGCGGCGGGCCGGGAGCCGGTGGTCGAGTTCGGTCTGCGCCGGGCGCAGGGGATCGACGGCGCGGTCAGCGCCAGCCGGGCCGCCTTCGTCGGGGGGTGCGAGTCGACCTCCAACGCCCTGGCCGGCGCCCTGTTCGGCATCCCGATGCGCGGTACCCACGCCCACGCCTGGGTCTCCACTTTCGACTCCGAACTCGAGGCCTTCCGCGCCTTCGCCGACGCCCAGCCCGGCAACTGCGTGCTGCTCGTCGATACCTACGACACCCTCGAAGGGGTGCGCCGGGCGGCGCAGGTGGGGCTCGAGATGCGCGCCGCCGGACGCCGCCTCGCCGGCATCCGGCTCGACTCGGGTGACCTTGCTTTCCTGTCGATCGAAGCGCGGCGGATCCTCGACGAGGCGGGGCTCGCCGACGTGAAGATCCTCGCCAGCAACAACCTCGACGAGCACCTGATCGAGAGCCTGCGCCGGCAGGGGGCGCGCATCGACGTCTGGTGCGTCGGCACGGCCCTCGCGACGGCGGACGACGATCCGGCACTCGGCGGGGTGTACAAGATCGGCGCCACGCGCCGGCCGGGGGAGCCCTGGCGGCCCCGGCTCAAGCTCTCCGAGCAGACCGCCAAGACGACGACACCGGGCGTCCTCGGCGTGCGCCGCTTCCGCCGCTCCGACGGCAGTCTGTTGGCCGACATGATCTGGGACCGCGAGCGCGGTGTCGCCGCGCCGCCGGCCATTGTCGATCCGGCCGACCCGCTGCGCAGCCGCCGCCTGCCGGACGCCGCCGAGGGGGAGGAGCTGCTCGTCCCGGTGCTGCGCGGCGGCGAGCGCCGCGGCTCCCTGCGCACGCTGGCCGAGGCGCGCGCCGGTGCGCGCGCCGAGCTGGCGCAGCTGCATCCGGCGATTCGCCGCTTCCTCAACCCCCACCCCTACCCGGTCGGCCTCGAACGGGGGTTGGCCGAGGCGAAGGCGCGGCTGATCCTCGAGGAGCGCGGCGCCTGAGGGGCGCCGGCGGGGGCCCGACCATGCTGCCGATTCCCGAGTTCCACGACGCCGCCCGGTCGGCGAGCTGGACCTTCCGGCCGGACGCCGCGGCGCTCGCCGCGGCGGCGCACGAGTGGGCCGGCCGGCACGCCATCCCGCCGGCAGCCGGCGACCGCTTCCGCGTCGAGCTGCTGCTCATCGACTGCCAGCGCGACTTCTGTCATCCGGAAGGGTCGCTCTTCGTCGGCGGCCGCTCGGGAAACGGCGCGGTGGAAGACGTCGAGCGGGTGACGCGCTTCGTCTATCGACACCTGGACCGCATCTCCTCGATCACCGCGACGCTCGACACCCACGTGCCGCTGCAGATCTTCTCGCCCGGCTTCTGGCTCGATCGCGCGGGCCGGCCGCTGCCGGCGCACAGCGAGATCGCCGCCGCCGACGTGCGCTCGGGCGCGGCGCGGCCGCGGCCGGAGCTGGCGGCCGAGCTGGCGCCGGGAGGCGACGAGAGCTGGCTCGCCCGCCACGCGCTGGCCTACTGCGAGGCGCTCGAAGAGGGCGGCCGCTACCGGCTGCGCCTCTGGCCGCCGCACTGCCTGCTGGGCGGCGAAGGGCATGCGCTGGCCGGGGCGATCGAGCAGGCGCGCCTCTTCCACGCCGCCGCGCGCCGGGCGCCGGGCGAGCTGGTGCTCAAGGGGCGGTCGCCGCTGACCGAAAGCTACTCGGCGCTGGCGCCGGAAGTCCGCACGGCGTTCGACGGCCGTCCGCTGGCGCCGGTCGAGACGGGTCTGCGCGCCCGGCTGGCGGCGGCCGACGCCGTCCTGGTGGCGGGGGAGGCGGCGAGCCACTGCGTGCGCGCGACGCTCGAGGATCTGCTCGACGGCGGCAGCGCCGCCGGGCGCGCGCTGGCGGCGAAGACCTGGATCCTCGAGGACGCCATGTCGGCGGTCGCAGTGCCCGACCCCGAGCGCCCGGGAGAGTGGCTCGCCGACTTCACCGACGAGGCCGCGGCGGCGCTCGATCGGCTGGCGGCGGCCGGCATGCACCGCTGGCGCACGCAGGACGGCTGGCCGTTCCCGCGGTGAGGGGGTTGACAGGGGTTATGCTCACTTCTAGGATAAATAGCGCCGGCAGGTTGGCGGCCGTGGCGGCGCGGCGAGAAGGCGAGGAGTCCCGCGATGACGAGTCCAGCATCCCCTGAACCCCTCACCGGCGACGCGGCGCTCGCCCGGATCGGCGAGCGCCTGCGCGGCGCCGTGCCGGAGATCGAGTGGCCGATCCACGCGCGCTACATCGCCGACATCGAGCGGCTCAAGCGCCAGCGCAACGCCGTCATCCTGGCCCACAACTACCAGACCCCCGAGATCTACCTCGGGGTGGCCGACTACGTCGGCGACTCGCTCGGCCTGGCGCAGGAGGCGGCGCGCACCGACGCCGAGGTGATCGTCCAGTGCGGCGTCCACTTCATGGCCGAGACCTCGAAGATCCTCTGTCCGGACAAGACGGTCCTCATCCCCGACCTCGAGGCCGGCTGCTCGCTGGCCGCCTCGATCACCGCCGCCGACGTGGCGCTGCTGCGCGAGCGCTGGCCGGACGCGCCGGTGGTCACCTACGTCAACACCACGGCGGAGGTGAAGGCCGCGTCGGACGTCTGCTGCACCTCGGCCAACGCGGTGGAGGTGGTCGAGTCGCTGGGGGCGGAGCGGGTGATCTTCCTGCCCGACGAGTTCCTCGGCCGCTGGGTCGCTTCGCGGACCGCCGTCGAGCTGGTGCTCTGGAAGGGGCACTGCGAGGTGCACGAGCGCTTCGGCGCCGACGACATCCGCGCGCTGCGCGCCGCCGATCCGGCAGTGCGCGTGCTGGCCCACCCCGAGTGTCCGCCGGCGGTGCTGGCGGAGGCCGACTTCGTCGGTTCGACGGCGGCAATGATCCGCGACGTCGGCGCTTCCGGAGCGCGCAAGGTGGCGATGATCACCGAGTGTTCGATGAGCGACAACGTCGCCGCGGCCCATCCGGACGTCGACTTCGTGCGCCCCTGCAACCTCTGCCCGCACATGAAGCGGATCTCGCTGCCCAAGATCCGCCGCGCCCTGGTCGAGATGCGCCACGAAGTCCACGTGGCCCCCGAGGTGGCGGCGAAGGCGCGCCGGGCGGTGGAGCGGATGCTCGCCGTGGCGCGGCCCGCGGCGCGGGCGTGAGCGAAGCGATCGAGCGACTCACCGCCGACGTGGTGGTGGTCGGCACCGGCGTGGCGGGGATGACCGCGGCGCTCGGCGCCGCGCCGCTGGCCGTCCACCTGGTCACCAAGACCGATCTCGAGTCGGGCTCGAGCCTGTGGGCGCAGGGGGGCGTCGCGGTCGCCCTGGGACACGAGGACTCGCCGGAGCTGCACGCCGCCGACACGGTGGCCGCCGGCGCCGGGCTGGTCGACCCGGAGGTCGCCGAGATCGTCACCCGCGACGGCGTGCTGGCGATCCGGCGGCTGATCGAGATCGGCGCCGAGTTCGACCGTGGTGGGCGCGGCGAGCTCGCCTTCGGGCGCGAGGCGGCGCACAGCCGGCGGCGCATCCTGCACGCCGGCGGCGACGCCACCGGCGCCGAGCTGGTGCGCACGCTGGCGCGGCGGGTGCGCGCCGCCGCCGGGATCACGATCTTCGATCGCGCCTTCGCCGAACAGCTGGTGGTCGAACGGGGACGCATCGCCGGAGTCCTGGTGCGCCATCCGGACGGCCGGCGGCGTCTGCACCTGGCGCCGCGCGTCGTGCTCGCCACCGGCGGCCTCGGCCAGCTCTACCGCTACACGACGAACCCGAGCGAGGCGACCGGCGACGGCCTGCTGCTCGCCGCGGCGGCCGGGGCACGGCTGGTGGACGTGGAGTTCGTGCAGTTCCATCCGACCGCCCTGGCGGTGGCGCGCGATCCCCTGCCGCTGCTCACCGAGGCGCTGCGCGGCGAGGGATCGGTGCTGGTCGACGAGAGCGGCGAGCGCTTCGTCGCCGCCGAGCATCCCGACGGCGAGCTGGCACCGCGCGACGTGGTGGCGCGCGCCATCTGGCGGCGCCTGGCGGACGGGCACCGCGCCTTCCTCGACACCCGGCAGGCGATCGGCGAGCGCTTTCCGGAGCGCTTTCCGCAGGTTTTCGCCGCCTGCCGCGCGGCGGGCATCGACCCGCGCCGCGAGCCGCTTCCGGTCGTGCCGGCGGCGCACTTCATGATGGGAGGCGTGGCGGTCGACGACGCGGGTGGCGCGAGCCTGCCGGGGCTGTGGGCCTGCGGCGAGGTCTCTTCGACCGGCGCGCACGGCGCTAACCGGCTGGCGTCCAACTCGCTGCTCGAAGCGCTCGTCTTCGGCGCCCGGGTGGCGGCGGAGCTGCGCGCGGCTCCCGCTCCCGCCGCCGCGGTCGTCGCGCCACCGCTGCCGCCCGCCGCCGTCGACTGGCGGGGGGGCGGCGAGCTGCGCCGCACGGTGCGCGAGCTCGCCTGGGCGAGTCTCGGGCTGGTGCGCGACGCCTACGGGCTGGACGGCGCCCTGGCGCGACTGGCGACGCTCTGGCGCGAGCTGCCCGCCGGCGCTTCGGAGACCCGCAGTCTGGTGGCCGCCGCGACGCTGGTCGGCGCCGCGGCACGGCGTCGCGAGGAGAGCCGCGGCGCCCACTTCCGCAGCGACTTTCCGGCGCCGCGCGAGGCCTGGCGCTTCCGGCAGTTCCTCACCGCCTCGGTGGTCGCTGACGGCGTCGTGCCGCAGTTCGAACCTCCGTCCCCGCCGCCCGCCGGCGAGGCTCCGCCCTCTTCCGTGCCCCCCGAGGTGCCGCGATGAGCCGCATCGATCCGCCCCCCGCCGCCGCCTGGAGCGAACTCGTCGACCGCGCCCTGGCCGAGGACCTCGGCCGCGCGGGGGACCGGACGAGCGACGCGGTGATCCCCGCGGCGGCGGTGGCCATCGGCCGCATCGTCGCCCGCCGGGCCGGGCGGGTCGCCGGCCTGCCGATGGCGCTCGCCGTCTTCGCCCGCCTCGATGCCCGTCTCGAAGTCCGTCTGCACGCTGCCGACGGCGACGCGGTGGCCGCCGGAACGCTGCTCGCGGAGGTCCGCGGGCCGGCGCGGCCGCTGCTGGCCGGCGAGCGGGTCTGCCTCAACCTGCTCGGCCGCCTCTCGGGGATCGCCACGGCGACGCGCGCCTTCGTCGACGCGGTGGCCGGCAGCCGGGCCTCGATCGTCGACACGCGCAAGACGACGCCGGGGTTGCGGGCGCTCGAGAAGTACGCGGTGCGCTGCGGCGGCGGGCGCAATCACCGCTTCGGGCTCGACGACGCGATACTGATCAAGGACAACCACGTGGTGGTGGCCGGCGGGGCCGGGGAGGCCGTGCGCCGGGCGCGCGCGGCCTCCGGTCACCTGGTGGCGGTCGAGGTGGAGATCACGCGCATCGATCAGCTCGAGGAGGTGATCGAGGCCGGCGCCGACGTGGTGATGCTCGACAACTTCGCTCTCGCGCCGCTGCGCGAGGCGGTGGAGCTGGCGGCGGGGCGGGTGCCGCTCGAGGCCTCGGGCGGGGTGACGCTCGAGACGGTCGGCGCCATCGCGGCCACCGGCGTCGACCTCATCTCGGTCGGCTGGATCACCCACAGCGCCCCGGCGCTCGACGTGGCGCTCGACTTCGAGACCTCGACTTAGCCGCCGCCTGCGGCCGTGCCACGCCGTGGCCTGCGGCCGTGGGGCGGGGGTGGGGGGCGAGGGGGCTGAAAAAGTTCCCGGCCGGGAACCGGCGCGCACAAGGTGAGGCTTGAGACGGGAGGTGCGCGCCTGCGCTCAGGCCCTGATTTGAAGCAGAAGTGCCGGCCCACGGGTCGGGTGATGGGGCCTTCGAGCTTCCCGGCCGGGAACTTTTTCAGCCCCCTCGCCAGCGAGCCGTCGTGCCCGGCCGCTCCACCGTCGGGGCCGGCCGCAAATCCGGCCACCGACGACCCACCGACGACCTACCAACGTCTCGCCCGCCCCGCCCTTGTCTTTCCCTTCTATGGAAGCTTTTGTCTTTAGTCTTTTGCTTTTAACAAAAAGGCTTTGTCTTTGAAGACGTTCGCCTCCGGCGGGTGGTGCCTCAAAGTGGCAGGCTCCAGCCGAGGCTGAGGCGGAGGTCGGAGGCGGTGTCGGTGAGGCCGGCGGCGGCGGTGAGGGAGAGCCGGCTGCCGCCGCCGAGGCGACGGCGCAGGACGAGGCCGGCTTCGGCCGGCGGGTCGGCCCCGTCGAACCCTTCGCTCCAGCCGGCGGCGAAGACCCGCCAGCTCCATTCGCCGGCGAGTGGCCACCCGAAGGCCAGGTAACCGACGGCCGAGTCGTCGATCTCGAGGTCGGGCAGGTCGCCGAAGCGCCACCAGCCGACTTCGCCGAGCAGTTCGCCGCGCCCGAGGTCGAAGGCGAAGGTGAGGCCGGCGCCGAAATCCCACTCGCCGGTCGACAACCCCTCCTCTTCGTCGGCCACCGGGACCTTGGCGGCGGCGTAGAGGCCGAGGTCGCCGCCGGCGGGGCGGGCGAGTTCGAGGTCGAGGCGCAGCGACGGATCGGCCAGGCCGGTGGAGTCGTAGTCGATCGTCTCCGGGTCGGGCACTTCGATCGGGCCGTCGCGGCGGCGCTGGCCGCTGCCGCTGCCCATGCCGGCGGCCGCCGGGGTGGCGGAGATCCCGGGGTCGGCCGGGGCGCCGAAGCGGCGCCCGGTGGGGACCGGCTGGACGCCGCCGACCAGGGTGACGTAGGGCGAGGAGCGGTCGACGAGCGGCACGGTGAGCGCCAGCGAGGCGCTCTCTCCCACCCACGCCAGCTCGTTGATCAGGACGAAGGTGCGGGTGGTTTCGGTCAGGGTGTACTCACCCGTGGCCCAGCCGAGCGAGCCCGACCAGACGAGGTCGCCGGCCGGAGCCGGCGCCCCCGCGGCGAGGGCCAGGGCGGTGGCGAGCGCGGCGACGCGTCGAGGCCGCATGGCGAGGCTCAGCGATCCCGCAGCCGATCCCGGTCCTGATCCCGGTCGCGATCCTGCAACAGGTCCCGATCCTGGTCGTGGAGCCGGTCGCGGGTGCGGTCGAGGATGCGCAGCGAGTCGTCCATGTCGTCGGCCATGGCGGAGAGGTGCCGGCGGACCCGGTCGAGGTCGCGGTCCATGTCGCGGTCGCGGGTCATCAGCGGATCCTCGAGGCACTGCTGGAGGCGGTCGGCGCTGCGCTGCATCTCGCGCGAGGCGTCACGCAGCTGCTCGCACAGCTGCTGCATCGCGCGCTCCTGCTGGCGCACCGGTTCGCCGCCCGGCGCGTTCTCGCGCACCATTTCGCGTGCCATGCGGTCGGCGCGCTGCTCCATCTCGCCGAAGCGGCTGCGCAGCCGCTCGGTCTCGCGCAGCTGATTCTCGACCCGGGCGCGCAGGGGATCGGTGGCCGCGCCGGTGTCGCTGCGCACGCGCGTCTGCTCGCGCACGGTCTCCTCGCGCGGCGCGCCCTGCGCCGTGGAGCCCCCGCGCCCGGGACCCTGGGCGGGAAGCAGGGATGCGCAGAGCAGGCCGGCGGCGAGCGCCGTGCCGAGGGAGGTGCGGACTCTCATGGGGGGCTCCTTTCTACGGCGACCGCGATCTGCGGACGCGCAATCCGCTCCGTTCTGGCGTCGCGGCTCCGGTCGGGCGCCGATTTCACGATGCGCCCGTGTCCGGGGAAGGCCATACCCGGCAGGGCGGCTCCCGCACCCGCCCGGCAGGGGGGCTCAGTTCAGATAGCCGAGGGCGGCCAGCTCGTCGAGCAGGGTACGGTCGGCGGCGCTGCGCGGCGTTTCGGCGCCGAGCTGTTCGCCCCAGCTGGCGATCGTGCGGCGCGGCCGGCTGGCCGCGAATTCGGGGCGGAAGAGCTCTTCGCGCACCAGGCCGGGGAAGTCCTCGGCGACCGGCAGGCCGAGGGCGAAGAGCAGGGTCGGCGCGATGTCGTGGATGGTGATCTCGGGCAAGGCGGCACGCGGCTGGATCGCCGGTCCGGCGGCGAAGAGGATCCCCTTCGTGTGGCTGTCGTGGCTGCCCGAGATGCGGCCGAGATGGCGGATGGCGTGGCGCACGGGAACTGCGTCGAAATAGAGAGTCGGCGTGGCGGCGCGCTTGTCGGCGACCACCACGGCGTGGGCGCCGCGCGCCGCCTCGCGCTCGTCGGGCGGGCGGACCCGGAAGGCCGGGGCGCCCCCTTCGAAGGTGGCGCGGGCGAGGGTGCGCCCGAGCTCGCGGCGGGCGCGCTCGAGCGTGG
Source organism: uncultured Thermoanaerobaculia bacterium (assembly GCA_964471955.1). Classification (GTDB taxonomy): domain Bacteria; phylum Acidobacteriota; class Thermoanaerobaculia; order Multivoradales; family JAGPDF01; genus JACTMI01. The sequence goes on from CAYYIK010000078.1 coordinate 11,043, forward strand.
CCGGATCCGGGTCGCTCCCCTCCGGCGCGAAGCGGACGAACTTGATCGCCCGGTAGTCCGGGGACCGGTAGGCGAAGGCCCGCGAGCGCACGAGATCGACAGCGTCGCCGGCGCGCACCAGCAGGCCGGCCGCCTCGAGCACCCGGTCGAGGTCGAGCAGCAGCTGGACCTCCTCTCCGCGGGTGGCCCGGAAGCCGTGGTCGGAGATCACCAGGACGTTCGAGCCGGGCGGCGCGGCGGCGAGGATCTCGCCGACCGCCTGGTCGAAGGCGCGGTAGGCGGCCGAGACCGGATCGTCGCCCGACTGCGCGGGCGCCGGATCGCCGAAGGCGGCGGGTTCGTAGAGCCGCCAGCTCTGGTGACTGGCCAGGTCGACGCTGCGGTAGTACGGGAGGACCAGGGCGTAGTCCCCCTGCACCGCCTCGACGGCGAAGCGGGTGACCAGACGGTCCTGCAGCTGCGAGGCATCGTTGCCGCCGAAGGGGATGCCGGCCTGGCGCGCCTGGGCGTGCGCCGCCTCGAGCTCGGCCTGGCGCTCGGGCGGGTGGATGCGCTGCGGCAGCTCCTGGGCGAGCCGGTCGGTGAGCACCAGCCCGTCGACCGGCTCGGCCGGCCAGCTCGCCCACCAGCCGAGCACCGCCACCCGGCGATGGGCGCGGGTGAGCATCGACCAGAGGGCGGGAACCTTGCGCGCCGCCGAGGAGACCGGGACGTCCCCCGCGTCGGTGGGGACGACGAAGTCGGTGATGCCGTGCCGGGCGGGGGGCATGCCGGTGGCGATGGTGGTCCAGATGACCGGCGAAGCGCCGTAGTCGGTGGCGAGGCGGGTGTGGAGGCCGGCGTCGGCGAGGCGGCGCAGGGCCGGCAGCTCACCGCGCGCCCACAGCGTTTCGATGACGCTCAGCTCGCCACCGTCGACGCCGATGACGATCCAGGGCGCCGGCCGGGGCGGAGGTCCGGCCGCCGGGCGGGAGCAGGCGGCGAGCAGCAGGGCGCAGGCGGCGGAGAGGAGGAGGCGCGGCGCGATCATCGGCGCGATCCTATCGGTTGGCGCGTATAGACTCGCGGCGATGGCCGAGACTCTCGTTCAGATCGGCGGCGGCCGGCCCGGCGCGGCCGGGTCCCGCCGCGGCGCCCGCCCCGACTGGCTGCGCATCAAGCTCGCCACGCCGGCCGAGTTCCACAAGGTCCGCCGGCTGGTCGACGGCCTGGCGCTCAACACCGTCTGCCAGGAGGCCCGCTGCCCCAACATCTACGAGTGCTGGGGCGAGCACGGCACGGCGACCTTCATGATCCTCGGCGAGATCTGCACGCGTCGCTGCGGCTTCTGCGCCGTGACCTCGGGCCGCCCGATGCGGGGGACCGACGCCGACGAGCCGCGCCGGCTGGCCGAGGCGATCGCCTCGATGCAGCTGCGCCACGCGGTGATCACTTCGGTCGACCGGGACGACCTGCCCGACGGCGGGGCGCGTCACTGGGCGGCGGTGATCGCGGCGGTCCACGAGCGGGTGCCGGAGTGTTCGGTCGAGGTGCTGACCCCCGACTTCCGCGGCGTTCCGGACGCCCTCGACGTCGTGCTGGCGGCGCGGCCGGAGATCTTCAGCCACAACATGGAGACCGTGCCGAGCCTCTACCGCAAGGCACGGCCGGGCAGCCGCTTCGACCGCAGCCTGGCGCTTCTCGCCGAGGCGGCGCGGCGGCGGGACGCGGGCGAGTACGCCGGCCGGGTGAAGACCAGCCTCATGGTCGGCCTCGGCGAGACGGCCGACGAGGTGCGCGCCACGATCGCCGAGATCCGTGCCGCCGGAGTCGAGATCCTCTCGATCGGCCAGTACCTGCAGCCGACCACGAAGCACCTGCCGGTGGATCGCTACGTCCACCCGGACGAGTTCGCGCTCTACCGCAGTTGGGCGCTCGAGGCCGGGTTCGCCCACTGCCAGGCGGGTCCGCTGGTGCGCTCGAGCTACCACGCCCACGAGGCGGTCGACCGGCCGCTGCGCGACGCCGCCGCCAGTCGGTAGAATGCCCGCCGGAAGGGGCCGCCGTTGACCACCGAAACGACGCAGGTGAAGATCCGAGCCATCGACGAACTCGACATCGGCGACGTCGTGCGCATCGCCGAGAAGACCCGCGGTTCCTTCCAGCCCGAACTCTGGGAGGACCGGATCGTCTACTACCTGCGCCGGGACCCCGAGGGGTCGCTGGTCGCCGAGGTCGACGGCCGCGTCGCGGGATTCATGCTCGGCGACGTGCGCAGCGGCGAGTTCGGCCTCGAGGAACCCGCGGGCTGGATCGAGGTGATCGGCGTCGATCCCGACTGTGCCGGCCGTGGCGTCGGCCGCGCCCTCGCCGAGGCGATGCTCGGCATCTATCGGGCGCGGGGCGTGCGCGCCGTGCGCACCATGGTCGACGCCTCCATGCCCGACATCGAATCGTTCTTCCGGCGGCTGGGGTTCGAGCCCGACACCCTGCGCCCCTTCGTCAAGCGGCTCGCGGACTGAGGAAGGCCTCTCCAGAAATGTCGAAATTCGAAACCACCGAGATTCCCGCCCGCTTCCACGCCGCCGTCGAGAAGTGGCGCGACACGTTCCTGCCGGACTACGACTTCCTGCTCGAGAACTGGGAGCGCTACTTCCCGCGCGACCCGAAGTTCCGCCTCTGCGCCTACAACGAGTGCGGCATGCCCTGCACCATCGAGTGCGGCGCCGAGCAGGGGAAGCAGAAGTTCACCCGCGCCCGCGATATGCGGCCGGAGGCGGCGCAGCATCTGGCGGCCGCCATCCGCGCCCAGGCGTCGACCGAGTTCGGCTCGATCCAGCAGCACCAGCTCACCCTGGCGCGGGCGCAGGAGGAGGAAGAGCAGGCGATGGTGCTGCGCATGATGGCCGAGGAGTTGCGCCACGGCTATCAGATGCTGCATCTGCTCATCGCCGACGACTGGAAGCCGATCACCGGGCAGACCGCCGACCAGACGGTCGAGGAGATCCTGTCGATGAAGACGGGGTCGCACGTGCTCGGGGCCTTCAACATCGATTTCGAGTCGTTCGTCGACAACATCGTCTTCTGCGCTCTGATCGACCGGGTCGGCAAGTACCAGCTGGCCATGCAGAAGGTCTCCGCCTACGCGCCGATGGCGGCCTCGATGCCGCAGATGCTGCGCGAGGAGGCCTTCCACCTCGCCACCGGCGTGGTGCCGCTGCGCCGCTGGGTGGTCAAGGCGGCCGG
>CAYYIK010000079.1:0-13752 GCA_964471955.1 uncultured Thermoanaerobaculia bacterium
GCGCTCGAGGACCGCGGCGAGGCGGGGGAGCAGCGGCAGGTCGGCGGCGGGCCAGGCGAGGGCGGCGAGGTCGGCGGCGGCGAACCAGCCGGTGGCGTCGTGCTCGCGCGAGACCGGCTCGCCGGTGAGCCGTTTCGCCAGCCAGACGTCGAGGACGATGCGGCGCCCGGCGTGCTCGGCCTCGCCGCGACCGAGGAAGGCTCCGACTTCGATCGCGATGCCGAGCTCCTCGCCCACTTCGCGCACCAGCGCCGCCTCGGGCGTCTCGCCCGCTTCGACCTTGCCGCCCGGAAACTCCCACCGGCCCGGCATCGACATCGCCGGCCCGCGGCGGGCGAGAAAGACGCGCCCCGCTTCGACGATCGCGGCGCCGACGACGTGCAGAGCTTCCGGCGGATCGGCGAGGGGTGGGCTCATGCGGGCTCCATGGCGGGGGCGATCCTAGCGTCGCGGCTAGAATGCCGCCCCGGAGGCAACCATGGTCAACCTGACGCAGCTCATCCTGCTGGTGCACGTCCTCTCCGCCCTCTGGCTCGCCGCCGGCGCCTTCGCCGGCGCGGTGGCGCGGGCGCAGGCGCGGCGCGCCGACGACCTGGCCGGGCGGGTCGCGGCGCTGCGCATCGGCTGGCGGCTGGCGTCGCTCTTTTCGGTTCCCGGCGCCATCGCCGCCGGGCTGACCGGCCTGTCGGTCGTCACGCCGCTCGGCTACGGCTTCTCCGGCGCGCGCGTCGGCTGGATCCACGCCTCGATCGGCCTCTGGGCGCTCCTGCTCGCCACCCAGCTCTTCTACCTGACGCCGCGGCTGAAGAAGACCCTCGCCGCCGCCGAGGCCTCACTGGCCGCCGGCGCGCCGACCGAAGTCTTCACCCGCCTCGCCGCGGCGAAGCTGCCCGGCATCCTGGCCGACGTCGTGGCGCTCGGCATCGTCGTGCTGGTCGCCCTGATGGTGCTGCGGCCGTTCTAGCCGCCGTACGGTTCGCTCAGGCTCCAGCGCGACGTGTCGCCGCTCTCGAAGCCGTCCGCGAAGAGCGTCAGCGCATGGGCCCAGAGCTCACTCCCGGTGCCGTCGTCGGCGGCGAAGTAGATCCAGGCCCCGGCGCGGGCGAAGTCCCGGGGGTCTGACGACAGCGAGCCGGGCGCGGCGTCGCCCAGGGCGTGCGTCCCTTCCGGCGTGAAGTCGCTCACCCACGGCTCGCAGCCGGTCGCCGAGGTGCAGCCCGAGAAGTAGAGCCGACCCTCGATCAGGGTCAGATTGCCCGGCGCGAGTGAGTCCGGGCCCGGCGCGAGATCGGCGAACAGCTGCGTTCCCGCCACCGTGCCGTCGCTGGTCCACAACTCGCAGCCGTGCTCGTCGTCGCACGCACCGAACCAGAGGGCGCCGCGCGCCACCCGCAGATCCGAAGCGCAGAGCTGTCCCCAGCCGTGATTGCGTCCGGGGCGGGTGGTCGCCAGGCGCAGCGTCCCCGGAGCCGTACCGTCGGTCCGCCAGAGCGCGCAGCTGCCGTCCGGCTCGGCGTCGATCAGGACGACGTCTCCTTCGAAGACCACCGCCGGATAGTCCTGGTAGCTCTCCGGCGACTGGGGATCGAAGTCCCAGATCTCGCGGCTCGTGTCGGTCGCCGGGTCGACTTCGAAGAGCCGGGTGGGGCCCGCGGCGAGCAGAAGCGTGCCGTCCGAGCGCGAGAACTCGCGGATCTGCCGCGGCGCCGTCTCCTCGCCGTCGAGGTTCAGCTCGTGCAGGACCGTCCCCGCGGCCGTTCCGTCCGATTCCCAAAGCTCGTCGCCGACGCCCCAGCCTCCGTTGGCACCGAACCAGAGGCGGTCGAGGGCAACCGCCCGGTCGTGGACCTGCGACGACCCCGCCCCCGGATCGAGATCGCCGATCAGTTCGGTTCCGTCGGCCGTGCCGTCGGTGCGCCAGGGCTCCCAGCCCGTCGCGGCCTGGTAGCCGGTGAAGAAGGCGGCGCCGAACGCGCCGAACAGGTCGTTCCCCGAGCCGGCGACCGGCGCGCCCTCGAGAAACGGCTCGAGGGCCCCGTCGACGAGCCGGAAGAGGTCGCCGGAGTCCCCCGTGCTGCCCGTGACGAGAACGTCGCCCCCCGACAGGAGGGCCGTCGAAGCACCCGAGTAGACCGTGCCGCCCGTCGTCGTCCGGAGTTCGACCGTCGAGGCCTCCGATCCGGCGGTCTCGAAATAGTGGCCGGCGTAACCGCTGCCGTCCCTGTGGGCGCTGAACACCAGCCCCCGACCTCCTGGCGTCAGGGCCCTCGGGGACGACGATGCGCTGCCGACCCGGGACCAGAGCGGCGAGGTCCCGGCGGCGCTGCCGTCCGTGCGCCAGAGATAGCAGTAGTCGCAGTCGTGGTGGGGCTCGCAGGAGGCCGTCCAGCACGCGTTGAAGAGCGTCGTGTCCGTCAGCGCGGCGCTCGCCCCGAGCCAACTGCACGGATAGATGCTGGCGATGGCGACCGTCCCTCCCGGCGTGCCGTCGGTCCTGCGCAGCACGTCGTCGAAGTAGCTGCAGAAGTACGCACCGTCGTGTCCCGCCACGAACCGCGAATGGGCCCCGTCTTCCGGCCCCGGAGCGAGATCGGCCAGTGGCGCCGTCCCCGCCGGCGTCCCGTCGCTCGCCCAGGGCTCGTAGCCCAGCTCCGGGGTGCGGTAGATGAAGACGGCTCGCGGGCCCACCTCGAGAGACCACCCGGCGGGGTACCCGTCCCAGTTTCCGCCATAGGCCGGCAGGAGCCGGACGGTGCCCGCCGGAGAGCCGTCGGTCGACCAGAGGTGGCGCAGGTTCCCGGCTTCGATCCGCTCGAACAGGAGCCGCGCTCCGACGGCGCCGAGAAGGTCCGAGGAGCCGACGAGCGACGGGTCGGGCTGGGCTCCGCCGAAGACCGGCTGCGTCCCGTCCGCCGTTCCGTCGCTGCTCCACACCTCGGTGGTCTCGAGGTTGCGGGTGGCGAGGAAGTAGATCCTCCCCGCGGCCGCGACGAACCGGCTGGGACCGCTCGATGGCGCGCCCGGCCGGAGATCGCGAAACCTCCGCGTCCCCGCCGGGGTGCCGTCGCTCACCCAGAGCTCGCCGCCCCGCCCGTCCTGGCCGCAGAACCAGACCTTGCCGAGCGCCGCGACGCCGAGGCCGTCGCTGCAACCGCCCGGAAACTGCGGCGCACCGATGGTCGCCAGCCGCAGGGTGCCGGCCCGGGTGCCGTCGGTCCTCCAGAGCTCCCGCGTTCCGTTCGGACCGGTCATGCTCCAGAGGACGACTCCCGGCAGCGAACCGGCGGACCAGGTCCACCGCAACTCCCGGTCGGGAGCTTCGTCGAGCAGGATCGGCGCCGCACCCACCGCGCCGTCCGTCGCCCAGATCGCCTCGCGCCCCGACACGGGATTCCAGGCGGCGAACACGGCGAAACTCTCGGCGGCACCGATCAGGCGGGCCGCCGCATCGATCGAGCCGGGCGCGAGGTTGGCGAGGAGCTCGGTGCCGGCGGGCGTGCCGTCCGAGATCCACGGCTCCGTGCCGGCGCCGGTTCGGGTGGCCAGGAGCAGCGCGCGCAACCCGAGCGGCGCCAGGTCGGCGTGCGCGTACTCCTCCGGCATGCCCATCTCCGCGATCTCGGTGCGCAGGTCCGCGACGCGGTGAATCTGGGCGGCGAGCCCGGCCGGCGAGAGCGCGAGGACCATCAGCAGCAGCGCGCCACGGCGGAATCGAACGATCATGGGGATCACCTCTCGCGGAGAGGATCGTTGACCTCGGGAAGGGTGAGGCTCCAGCGCGACGTCGTGCCGGTTTCGAAGCCGTCGTAGAAGAGCACCAGCGGCATCGACCAGAGTTCGCTCCCGGTGCCGTCGTCACCGCCGAAGAAGATGCGGTCCTGCCAGAGGGCGAAGTCTCTCGCCTCGTCCCAGGACGGTTCGACCGAGGGCCACGGTCCGGTGGCGATCTCCGGCAGCTGGAAGGTCCCTGCCGCGGTGCCGTCCGTCGCCCAGATCTCGCGGCCGGTGGCGAGCCGCTCGGCGGTGAAGTAGACGAGGTCGCCGATCCGGGTGAAGCCGCGCGGGCGCGAGGAAGCGGTGCCCGGCACCAGGTCGAGCAGGCGGACCGTCCCGGCCGTCGTGCCGTCACTCCTCCAGACCTCGCAGCCGGCGACCGGTTCGCAGGCCGTGAAAACGAGCCGCTCGCCGACGACCGCGCCACCCTGGATCTCCGAGCCTTCCGGACCGGGGTGAAGGTCGCGCAGCAGCCGGGTTCCGGCCGCGGTACCGTCGCTCACCCAGAGCTCCTCGCCGAATCCCGGGTCCTTCGCTTCGCGGGCGACAAAGAGCACCTTGCCCGCCACGACGCCCAGCGGGCGCCCGATCCCCCATCGCGCGAAGCCGCCGTGAACCAGGAGAGGCTCCGTTGCCGGCGAGTCGACGTACCAGAGATCCGCGCTGCTCTCGTCGCGGGGCCGCGGAAAATAGAACCGCCCGGCCGCGGCGTCGATCGGCCAGAGCGTCATCAGGCGCCCGGACGATTCGTCGCCGACCAGGCGGAGCGGACTGGTCGTCGCCGGGGTCCCCTCGCTGCGCCAGACGCTCTCGTTGCCCGCCGCATCGACGGCCGCGAACCAGACCTCGTCGCCCAGGTCGACCCACGCCGCGGGCTCGCTCGACTCGGCACCGGAGACCAGATCGAGGAAGACGCCGGTCCCGGCGGGCGTCCCGTCGAGCGACCAGGGCTCACCCCCCTGCCCCTCGGACCAGCCGGAAAAGAGACTCACCGAGCCCGCGGACGGCGGGATGTAGCCGATCGGACAGGTATGCCGCACATCGCACCACTCCCAGAGCTCGACGAGGGGCACGGCCTCCTCCCCCTGCGCCGACCAGACGAGGCTCGCCTCCCCGATGTCGGTCGTCCCGATCGCCGTGCCGTTGTCGAGGACCGACACTCCGTCGACGACGTTGCCGCCGCCGAAGTCCCCCGTGAGGAGGCGGGTCCCCGGCCCGGTCCCGTCGCTGCGGCCGGGATGACCGCCGTGGTTCTGGATCGGCAGGCGAGCGACGAAGTAGAGCAGTTCGCCGGCGTCGGTGAGCCCGGTCGGATGCGACGGTGAGACGGTGCGGGCGAACGGCGCGACCAGTGCCGTGCCCGTCGCGGTGCCGTCCGTGATCCAGAGATCGCCGGCGAAATCCAGCAGCTGCGAGCCGTCCTTCTCGCCCAGGCTGAGGATCCGCGACCACGCCGCACCCGGGCTGAGATCCGCGACCATTCCGGGCGCACTGCCGTCGGCCGGGAAGAGCCAGAGTTCGGACCCGTGCACCCCGTCGTCGAGCAGCAGCAGCACGCCCGCGGCCACCCGGGACGGGAGGAAGTTGTCGGCGACGTACTCGACTCCGTCGGGCCCCGGTCGAGTCTCCAGCCACTGCTGCGTTCCGGCAGCCGTGCCGTCGGTGATCCACGGCTCGAGCCCGTGCTCGCTGTCGCCGGCGAAGAAGAACCAGGACCCCCCGGCGAGCGGATAGAACGTCTCCGGCCACCACCAGGAGTCCGGATAGGAGGCGACCTCCTGCGTTCCGGCCGCCGTGCCGTCCGTCCGCCAGAGGACGGAGCGGTCCCACTCCCGCGAGAGGAAGAGCGCCTGACTCCCCGAGACGACGAGACCCGGCCACGGCTCGATCCCCGCGGGGAAGCTCGCGATCTCGACCGTCCCCTCGACGGTCCCGTCGGTTCGCCAGAGCGCCGCCGCTCCGTTGCCCCCGTGCACGGTGAAGAGGACAGTGGTGGGGAGCACGGCGAACCGGCTTCCGAATTCGGCGTCCGGCGGGGGCGCGAAATCCGTGAGGCGCAGCGTTCCGCCGGCCGTTCCGTCCGTCCGCCAGAGCTGTTCCCCCACGTCCGGGGTCCGGCCGAGGAAGTAGAGGAGACCGTCGCGCACTTCGGCGTTCCACGCGGCGAATCCGCTCTCGGGCCCCGGCCAGAGGTCGACCACCGGATCGGTGCCCGCGAGCGTCCCGTCGGTGCGCCAGAGCTCTCGGCCGGTGTCACTTCGATACACCGCGAGGAACGACCAGGGCTCCCCGGCGACGAAGAACGGATCCGACTCCCACCAGGAGGCGCTCGGCTCCTGCGACGCCAGGAGCAGAGTCCCGGCCTGCGTCCCGTCCGAGCGCCAGTAGCCCCAGCCGCCGAGACCCGATCCCAGGAAGTAGCGCACCCCCGCGAGGCGCCCGAGGTACTGGTCGACGGTCGACCGGGGCGCCCCGAGGTGCGCGACCGGAGTGACCCCGCCGGTGGAGAGGTCGACGGTGAAGATCTCGCATCCGGCGCCACGATCGCTGAAGGCGAGGTCCGGGAAGGGGAGCTCCCGGGGGAGCAGGCCGCCGCACAGCCCCCGGACCTTCTCGGTCCAGGTCCCCGGATTGAGGTCGGCCACCCGCTCGGCGACTCCCGCCGGAGCTTCGGCGGGCAGCGCCAGGGCGAGGAGCGCGAGAAGAACGCTGAACTTCGAGAGGCGGAACGAGAGTCGCTGGCAGTTCATGACCGAGCCCTCCGGGCGCGGCGCCGCGGTCCGGCGGGACCGTGTCGCGGCTGCGCCGCCTTCTGCCGGGATCCGACAGGCCCGATGGTAGCACCCCGGCGGACCGGCGGCTGTGGAGCCAACCGGTCCACCCGCCTCAGGGGGCGAAGCTCTCGGCGCGCCAGGCGGCGAGTTCGGGGGCGCGGTCGAGCAGCTCGTCGGCGGTCACGGCGCGGTTGCGGCGGGCCACCTCGCGCAGCCAGCGCCGCGTCCCGACGTTCCCCTTCTCGACCCAGAGCCGGTCGGCGCCGCGCAGGAACTGCGCCTGGTACCAGAGCTCCTCCTCGAGCGGCAGGCCGGCGCGGTAGTCCTCCAGCCGGCGGGTGCGCAGCCCCCCGTGCGCGATGGCGATGCGGTCGAACAGGTCGGCCACCCGCGGCATCTGCCCCGGATCGGTCAGCTCCCAGGCGAGGCGCGCCAGCAGCTGCGCCACCACGCCGTCGACCCACGGCTCGCCGCCGCGCACGCCGATCCGCCGCGCCCAGGCGGCGGCCAGCTCGGTCTGCAAAATGGCGTCGGCGACGATCAGGCTGGCCGCCTCGTCGGCGCTGCCGCGCAGCGGTTCGCCGGCGAGGCGGGGCAGGAAGCCGCCGGTCAGGTCGCGCATGCGGGCGACCGTGGCGGGGTCCCCCTCGGCGGCCACCGCGAACTCGAGCCCGCCGGTGGCCTCCGGCAGCCCCCAGGCGCGCGCGTGGCCGCCGGCCGCCCAGTGCTCGGCGTCGAGCACCCGGGCGCGCGGCACCGGCGGCGCGGTCGTGAGCGGCGAGAGCGCCTCGGCGATCCGGTCGAGGCGCTGCTGCAGGTAGGCGGCGCGATCGAGCGAACCGGGCACGTAGTGCACCTCGCAGAAGCGCCCCGGCAGGAAGAGCAGGTCGGGGTGCTTGGTCATCGGATCGACCTCCAGCTCGACCGGCGCCGGCGGCGGCGCGCCGGGTGCCGGCAGCGCCTGCCGCCCCGAGTTCGCGCAGGCGGCGAGCAGGCCGCAGCAGAGAGTCCAACCCGTCCGTTCGAGCCACGAGCGCATCCGCATGACGCCAGTCTAGCGGTATCGTTCGCCCGCCCCATGTCCTCCCGCCGCCGTGCCGTCCGGAATCCGGCGCCCGCGCCGCCCCCCCGGCCGGCGGCCGCCCCCCCCGCCCCCTGGCAGGTCGCGGTCGCCATCGGCCTGCTCGCCCTGGCGCTGCGCCTGCTGTTCTGGCGGGCGACCGCCGACCGGGAGTGGCCCTTCGCGCTGGTCTACAAAGGGGACGCCTGGGTCTGGATCTCCTGGGCACAGGCCCGCCTGGCCGGACTGCCGTTCGAGCTCGGCCTGCCGATGCGGCCGCCCGGCGTCGCCTGGCTGGTGGCGCAGCTCTGGGACGGCAGCGTCGCCGGACTCGCCACGCTGCGCTTCGCCCAGTGCCTGCTCGGCGCCGCCGTCCCGGCGCTGCTGGTCCTCGCCACCGCGCCGGCGTTCGGCCTGCGGGTGGCGACGACCGCGGGCCTGCTCGCCGCCGGGGCGAACGGCCTGCTGCAACTCAGCGCCTCGGTGGACGGCGAGACCCCCTACCTCGTGCTGGTGCTCGCCGCCTGGCTCGCCTTCGATGCGGCGCGCCGCCGGCGCTCGCCGCTTGCCTGGGCGCTGTTCGGCGCGCTTGGCGGCGCCGCCTGCCTGATCCGGGTCGAGCATCTGCTCCTCGTCGCCCTGCTCGCCGCGTTCGCCCTCGCCGAGCGGTGGCGGCGGCCGCGGCGCGAAACGGCCATCGCGGCGCTGGCGCTGGCCGCCGGCCTGGCGCTGCCGCTGGCGCCCTGGCACCTCGCCGCCTGGCGGGCGATCGAACGCTTCAATCGCGAAGCGCCGCCGACGACGCCCCGGGCGCGGCCGCTCGCCTGGAGCGCCGAGGCCGAGCGCGAAGCCGCGAGCTGGCCCGCCTTCGCCCGCGCCGGGGTGCGCGACTTCGTCGACGCCACCCTCGCCCACCGCGGCCGCTCGGCGGTCACCGCCGCCGATCTCGCGCTGCTCGACGAAGCCTTCGGCGCGCGGCCGCAACCCCTGCCCGCGCGTCCGTTCGTGGCGCTCTACGGCCCGCTCAACTTCGCCCTCGCCCACCACCCGGCGGCGGGCGCGGGCTTCAGTCGCCAGGCGCTCGCCGACCCGCCCCCGCTCGCCGGCGGCGCGGCGAGCTACCCGCACGAGCGGATCGCCACCCTGCCACCGCCCGACCTCGCCTTCGCCTACCCGCCGCACAACCGCCTGGTGGTCGACGGCTACCGCGTCGGGCTCGCCTGGATCGCCGCCGAGCCAGGCCGCGAGCTGCGCCGCGCGGCGGCCAAGCTCGTCCGTTTCGCCCGCGGCGCCACGCTCGGGCTCGGCGGCTTCAACCTGCCGCTCGGCCTCTCCGGCGTGCGGCCATCGGTCGACCTCACCGTGCCGCCGGCCGGGCCCGGGGCCGCGGGGATGACGCTCGGCGTGCTGCTGGTGGCGCTCGCCGGGTTCGTCGCGGCGGGCGACCGTCGCCGCGCGCTCCTCCCCTGGCTGCTCTGGCCGGCGAGCAAGCTGGTGGTCACCGTCGCCTTCTTCGGCTACGCCCGCCAGGGGGCCGCGGTGATCCCGGTCGTCGCCCTGCTGGTCGCGCTGGCGGCCGACCGCCACCTCCTGGCGCCGCTGCGGCGGCGCTTCCCGCGCCTGCGCCCCGGCCTGCTCGCCGCCGGCTTCGCGGCGCTGCTGCTGGGAGTCGAGGGCGCGCGCTTCCTCGCCGCTCCGGCGCTCACCGTCGACGGCCGGCCGATCCTCGCCGGCGACCCCTTCCCCGCCGACGATCACGCCGACCGCCACATCGCCGTCTCCGCCGCGACGGGGCGTTAGACTCGCCCCTGTGCACGGATTCCGCATCGACGCGCACGGCGGCCCCGAGGCGCTGGTCTGGCGCGAGCTGCCCGAACCGGTCGCCGGCCCGGGCCAGGTCGTCGTCACGGTGCGCGCCTGCGCGGTCAACCACCTCGACCTCTGGGTGCGCAACGGCGTGCCCGGACACCGTTTCCCGCTGCCGCTGGTGCCGGGCAGCGAGGTCGCCGGCACCGTCGCCGCGCTCGGCCCCGGCGTCGAGGGGCTGGCGCTCGGCGACCCGGTCGTGGTCGGCGCCGGCGTCTCGTGCGGCGAGTGCGTGCGCTGCCTGGCCGGGCGCGACGAGCTCTGCCCCCGCTTCGGTCTGCTCGGCGAGGACCGCGACGGCGGCTACGCCGAGCGGGTGGCGGTGCCGCGGCGCAACGTCTTCCCGCTGCCGCGCGGCCTCTCGTTCGCCGAGGCGGCGGCCATCCCGCTGGTCTTCCTGACCGCCTGGCACATGCTCGCCGCGCGCGCCGCCTTGCGCGCCCACGAGGACGTGCTGCTGCACGCCGCGGGCTCCGGCGTCACCACGGCGGGCATCCAGATCGCCCGGCTGCTCGGGGCGCGGCGGATCTTCGTCACCTCGTCGTCGGCCGACAAGCTGGCGCGGGCCCTGGCGCTCGGCGCCACGCACGGCATCGAGACCGGCGCCGGCGACTTCGCGCGCGCCGTGCGCGAAGCGACCGGCGGCAAGGGGGTCGACGTCGTCTTCGATCACGTCGGCGGCGCGACGCTCGAGCACAGCTTCAAGTGCCTGGCGCGCGGCGGCCGCATCGTCCTGTGCGGCGCCACCGACCGCGCCACCGCCGAGGTGCCGCTGCGCGCCGTCTTCTTCAAGAACCTGTCGCTGCTCGGCTCGACGATGGGCTCGCTCGCCGAGCTCGCTCACCTGCTCCCCTGGTTCGAGAGCGGCGAGCTGGCGCCGGTCGTCGCCCGCATCCTGCCGCTCGCCGAGGCGCCGCGGGCGCAGCAGCTGCTCGCCGACCGCGCCGTCTTCGGCAAGGTCGTGCTGGCGGTCGGCGACGGCGCCGCAGACGTGCCGCGGCCGAAGGAGGTCTGAGATGGAGAGTCGCGAGTTCGTCGCCGGGCTGGTGGCCGAGATGCGGGCGCTCTTCGCCCGCCTTGGCGAGCAGGGCGCGCTGGAGGCCGAGGCGCAGGGCTCGGTGGACGTCGTGACGCTGCTCGGCCTGGCGCTGCGCAGCGAGCTCGAGGCGGCCGAGCTCGCCGGCTTCTGGATGGCGTCCACTCCCGAGATCGACGCTCGCCTTGTCTTCGGCCGCCAGTGCGGCGACGAGATGAAGCACTACCAGTTGATCTGCGACCGGCTGCGCGAGCTCGGGCGCGAGCCCGAGGCCGACCCGCTGGCGGCCGGCTTCAGTCCGCTCTACCACTACGTCAAGGGGCTGCGCTCGACGGTCGAGCGGGTCGCCGCCGGCCCGTTCGCCCGCGAGGCGATCGCCGAGGTGCGCAACGAGCAGTTCATCGCCCTGTGCGAGCGGCTCGGCGACACCGCCACCGCGCGGCTCTATCGCGAGGTGATCCAGCCCGAGGAGATCCTGCACCACCGGCTCGGCCGGGAATTCCTGGAGCGTCACTGCACCACGCCGGCGGCGCAGGCGGCGGCCGCCGCCGCGGCGCGGGCCACCCTGGCGATCGCCGACGAGCTGTCGGCGCTGGCCGAAAAGTCGACCGGGATGCGCGGCATCCCGGCTTCCTGAAACAGCGCGGAGGGTCCACCGTGGAAGTCCAGAACGTCGCCGTACTCGGCGCGGGCACGATGGGACGGGGCATCGCCCACGTCGCCGCGCTCGCCGGATTCGAAACCGAGCTCTACGACATCGATGGCAAGAGTCTGGCGCGGGCCGAGGAGTCGATCCATCGCAATCTCGACAAGGGCGTCGCGCTCGGCAAGCTCGACCCCGCTCTCGCCGAGGCGGCCAAGCAGCGGCTGGTGCTCGACGACGACCTGGCCGCGGCGGTCGAGGAGGCCGACCTGGTGATCGAGGCGGCGCCGGAGTCGATGCGGATCAAGATCGACCTCTTCCGCGAGGTCGCCCGCTTCGCCCCCGATGACGCCCTCTTCGCCTCCAACACTTCGTCTCTGTCGATCACCGAGATGGCGGCCGCCTCCGGGCGCGCCGACCGTTTCGTCGGCCTGCACTTCTTCAACCCGGTCCACCTGATGAAGCTGCTCGAGATCGTGCGCGGGCACGAGACCTCGGAGGAGACGGTCGACACGGCGCGCGAAGTCGGCGAGCGGATGGGCAAGACCTGCGTCGTCGTCGCGGACGTCCCCGGCTTCGCCACCTCGCGCATCAACGCGCTGATCGGCAACGAGGCCTTCCGCATGCTCGAACAGGGGGTCGCCTCGGCCGCCGACATCGACACCGCCATCCGGCTCGGCCTCAACCATCCGATGGGACCGTTCGAGATGGCCGACCTGGTCGGCCTCGACGTCCGCCTGGCGATCCTCGAGCACCTGCACGCGACGCTCGGCGAGACCTTCCGGCCGTCCAACCTGATGCGCCGCTACGTCCAGGCCGGCCGCCTCGGCCGCAAGGCCGGCAAGGGCGTCTACACCTACGACCCCGAGGGCCGGCGCATCGACTGAGATCCCGCCCGGGCTGCAACGTGAGCCCGGGGACGGACGCGAGCCGCCACCGGCGACCCGCGCCGGTCGTCAAAAAACGCGGAATTTGGTGGTGGCTCCGAAATGGGAAGCCGTGGGTCGACCGCCGAGGATCAACGGCTCGAAGCGCGAGCTCCCGATACTTTCCACCGTGATTCCTGCAAAGGCCGGGTGCGTGGCTTTCAGAACCGTGGGGCAACGAGTCTCGCCGCTCGCCAGCACGACCAGGCGCGTGTCGACATCGGCCTCGAGCCTGCGCTTGCGAAGTTCGTCAGGGTACTGCGGATTCTCGTATTCGATGACCTTCGCCGGCCGGTACTCACCGCCGTCGGCGAAGAGCGGCGGCTCGGCGTTCTCGTCGCCGCCGAGCGGTGGGATCTCGTGCCCGGCGGCGCGCAGGGCATCGACGCACGCCTCATAGTCGGCGTTGGCGATCAGATTGACTCGAAGCTCCCGGGCCAGGCCCCGGACGCGCGCGGGGTCGCCGCCCGCCGCCTCGTAGGTGGCGAGGAACCGGGAGGCGAGGTGGCCGAAACCCATCTCGGCGTAGACCTCGGTCAGGTATCGGTACGACTCGCGTGCCGCCCGGCTGTCGAGGCGCAGGGCCTCGATGAAGGCGGCTTCGATCGCCGGCACCGCGCCGCCGGTACGCAGCAGCGCGAGACCATTCGCCTCGGCGGCGAGCGCCCGTTCCCGGTCGGTCCCGGCACGCTCCCGCGCGCGGGCCGCGAAGGCGAACGCCTTGTCACCCTGATCCGCGAACGCGGCCGCCACCGCGACGCCGACCAGCGCGTCGAACGAGGCGCCTCCACTCCGGCGATCGGCCTCCTCGAAGTGCTTGAGGGCGCGTTCGAACCGATCGTTCTCCAGCGCGGCTCTCCCCCGCTCCAGCGCCGACTCGACCCGCGCGTCGGCAGCCATCGCCGGCAGCGAAAACAGCCATCCCAGCAGAACGGCGAGCCTAGCCAGCAGAGCCAGCGGACGAGATCGGGAGACTGCGGCAAGGGTTGGCATCGGCCCGCCGATCCTAACCGATCGACGGAAGGGCTCGCAGAGTACCTGGAGCTCCTTTCTCTTCTATGGAAGCCTTTCTGTTTCAATGCAAAGGCGAAAGACTTCCATAGAAGGAAAGACGCAAAGATCAGAAGCTGCCATGGAAGCGAAAGACCAAAAGCGAAAAGCTTCCATAGAAGGGAAAAGCAAGGAACAAAAAGCTTCAAAGAAGGAAGTGGCAGTCGACCACGCGCGCTGCTGTCTCCGGCTGGCTCGGACTGGCTCGGCCCGGCACGGCGCTTGCCAGACCCGCGGTGCTTGCCAGACCCGCGCGGCACGGCCCGAAGCCGTCCGTTGTCTCTCCCGGGGCTTCACCGCCTGGAGCGGGTGAAGCCGGAACCGGGCAGACGGTGCCACGGTACCCCAGGCAGTGACCGTGCGTCCGGTGCGAGCGTGCGGACAGAAGCTTCCATAGGGTGGAAAGACGGCTCCCGGTGGAGTCTGGAGCGGGCGTGCCGGGCTTGAAACGGCCGGAGTCCACCCCAGCCGCCTCGCCCCACCGACCGCTGGCCGACCTCCACCCCGTTCTTCCCTTCGATGGAAGCTTTTGTCTCCGGGTGCGCACCTTGCGCCGCCATCGACCAGCTCGAGTTTCGGTGCCTGTCCCCGAAATAGGAGTTTCGGTGCCTGTCCCCGAAATA
>CAYYIK010000080.1:0-7769 GCA_964471955.1 uncultured Thermoanaerobaculia bacterium
CAGCCCATCTCGGCGGCCGGGAAGCTGCCGCCGGGCGAGACGCCATGGCGGGTGTCCGCCGTGAGGCCGAACGAGGGGGCCACCAGGTTGTGCCCCGCCGCCGAACCCGGGATCGGCCGCATCGCGCCGTCGGCCGCGTCGTTCAGGTTCTCCTCGAGCAGGAAGACGAAGTTGCCGCCTCCCCGTTCGGGCGGCGGCGCGAGCGGGTTGAGGCCGAGCACCATGCCCGCCGACTGCGCGTGGCAGAGCAGGCAGAGCTCGCTCGCCGTGGTCGAACGCAGCGCGTAGGCGTTGGCCGGTCCCGGGACGATCGGCGCGCCGTCCGCGCTGTTGTGGGTGACGTGACAGCCGCCGCAGGTCGCCACCCCGCCGCCGTGGAAGGCCCGGGCGGAGGCGCCCGGCAGCGCGAGGGTCGCCACGATCGCGCACAGAGGAGCGAGCCGTGCCCGCGGAGTCCTCGAGGTCGGCCCTCGCCCGGCCGTCCCGGCGGCGAGCGTGCGGAAGCGGAGGGGGTGTCGGATCAACAAGGCGCTCCTCCCGCCGGTCAGGATACCCATCGGGCCCGTCGCGGCGCCCGCGTCCCGGGGTGGCCCGGAGCCCGCGTGGACGCGGCGTGGAGGCCCCGGAGCGAGGCGGGACACTCCCCTCTCGTCCGGCCCGCGCCGCGAGGCCCGGGAGAATGAGAGAGTGGTCCCGGCTCGAGAGAGGGGGAGGCCATGGCCGCACAGCTCGAACGGGCGCGCGCCTTCGCGCGCCTGCACGTTCCGGGAGAGCCGCTCGTCCTGTTCAACGTCTGGGACGCGGGTTCGGCCCGCGCGGTGGCCGGCGCCGGGGCGCGGGCGCTCGCCACGGGCAGCCATCCGGTCGCCTCGGCGCACGGATACGAGGACGGCGAGAAGATCCCGCTCGATCTCGCCCTGGCCAACCTCGAGCGCATCGTCGGCGCGGTCGACCTGCCGGTGTCGGTCGACCTCGAGGCGGGATACGGCGCCAGCCCCGAGGCGGTGGCCGAGACGGTCACCCGCGCGCTCGCGGCGGGCGCGGTCGGCTGCAATCTCGAGGACCGGGTGATCGGCACGCCCGGACTCTTCGCGGTCGCCGAGAGCGCGGCGCGGATCGGTGCGGCGCGCGCGGCGGCCGACCGCTTCGGCGTCCCCTGCTTCGTCAACGCCCGCACCGACCTCTTCCTGGTGACGCCCGCCGCCGAGCAGAACGACGCCCTGGTCGACGCGGCGCTCGAGCGCGCGGCCGCCTGGGCCGCCGCCGGCGCCGATGGCCTCTTCGTCCCCGGCCTCGCTGACGAGGCGAGAATCGCCCGCCTCTGCGCCGCCTCGCCGCTGCCGGTCAACCTCTTCGCCCGGCCGGACGGGCCCTCGCTCGTTCGCCTCGCACAGCTGGGCGCCGCCCGCATCAGCCACGGCCCGATCCCCTGGCGGCTGGCGATGCAGGCACTCGCCGAAGCCGCCCGGACGGCGCACGGCGCCCTCTCCCCCCGCGCGGCCGAGTAGCGGCCCGGCGGAGTCGGCGTGCCGGGCGCCGTGCCTCGAGCGCAGCGGCGTGCCGGACGCGGATCCACACGTCACACGGTGGCAGCACGAAGTGTGCTATGAAGTGTCCAAACACGACAGTCCGCGAGCGCGGCCGCAAGGTCCGAAGCCGCGCCAGGGAGGAGAGACGTGCGAAAAGCCGGTCTGCTGCTCGTTGTGTTCCATTCGGGACTTGCCGTGATGGCGACGGCGCAGCCCTCGCCGAACGGACCGCAGTTTCAGGTCAACACCTACACGCCGCGCAACCAGGAAGCACCGGCCGTGGCGGTCGGCCCCGACGGGGGGTTCGTCATCGCCTGGGACTTCGGGTACGGCTGGCCCACTTACGACGGAGATGTGCGGTTCCAGCGCTACGACGCGGCGGGAATCCCGCTCGGCGGCGAGCAGCGGATCGTCGACGGGACTGGGGCGGGGAACCAACCTGCGGTCGCCATCGACGGCTCGGGCGCCTTCGTCATCGTCTGGCTCGGCACGGAGTCGGTCACGAACGGTACACCAGTGGTCAGGGCTCGTCGCTTCGACAGCGGCGGCGTCCCGCTCGGGGACGACTTCCCGGTCAGCACCCATTCGGCCAGCGTGCCTTTCAATCCTCTTCCGGCCGTGGCCGCCTCCCCCGCGGGAGACTTTGTGGTCGTCTGGCAAGCCACGGGATCGCCCGAAGGCGACACCGATGCCGGCAGCGTTCAGGCCCGACTCTTCGACGCGGGCGGCAACCCGGTGAGCGCCCAGTTCCAGGTCAACACCTACACGACGGGAGAGCAGAAGAGTCCCGCGGTGGCGATGAATACGACGGGCGGGTTCGTGGTGACCTGGCGGAATCTGGGTGTGCCGAACGACACCTACGGCACGATCGACGCGCGACGCTTCGCGGCCGACGGCACGCCGCTCGGTGGCGAGTTCCGGGTCAACTCCTACACGCCGGACCTCGCCCCCGGGGAGCCGCGAATTGCCGTCGGGCCGGAGGGCGACTTCGTCGTGGTCTGGTCTTCGTACGACTGGCAGGAGCCGGCGGACGAATCCCACGGCGTTCAGGCGCGACGATTCGCCGCCGACGGGACGCCGCTCGGCGACGATTTCCAGGTCAATACCTATACGACCTTCCAGCAGCGGACGCCGGACGTGGCGATGGACGCGCGCGGGGAGTTCGTGGTGGTCTGGCAGAGTGACGGTACGCCCGGGCCCGGCAGCGACCCCACCGGCTTCGACGTCAAGGCACAACGCTTCGACGCGGCAGGTGCGCCGGTCGGTGCCGAGTTCCAGGTCAACACGTACACCACGCTGGACCAGAGCTCCGCCGCCGTGGCCCTCGACGCGTCAGGCAACTTCGTCGTGGTCTGGGCGAGCAACGGTTCGGGCGGATCCGATCAGGATTGGATGAGCGTGCAGGGCCAGCGCTTCGATCAGCTCTTCCGCGACGGGTTCGAGAGCGGCGACGCGGGTCGCTGGTCCGCCGCCCTTCCCTGAGCGCCGCGCCGCCGCGGCTGGACGCCCTCGCGCGTGATCCGCTAGGGTGCCGCGTCGTGACAAGAACCTGGCGATCGACAATTCTGGCCCCGCTGCTCGCAACCTCGTTGCCGCTGGCGGCGGCGGGGCAGGCGGCGCCGGCGGCAGCGACCTCGCCCGCGCAGACGCCGCCGGTCGAGAGCACGCGGATCGAGAGCGTCGAACTCGTCGACCGGATCGAGGCCGACGGCACACTGCTACGGCGCCAGCGCATCCTCGTGCGGGCGCTCGACGCGGCGGGTGTCGCCGCGCTCTCGCAGGTGGCGGTGCCGTTTCTCGAGGCGAACCAGCGGGCCGAGCTGACGCGGCTGACGCTGCTCAAGCCCGACGGCCGTGAGCTCGACCTGCTGGCGAGCGCGCCGCGCGACGTCGCGCCGGTCTTTCCGCCGGACCTGCCGATCTACTCGGACCTGCGTGTGCTGCGCGCAGCGGTCCCCTCGATCGCGGTCGGGGACCGGCTGGACTGGGAGACCTCGGTCACAGCGACGCCGCTGGCGCCCGGCGAAGCGTGGACCGAAGCGACCTTCGCCGCACCCGACCAGGCCGACCTCCAGGTCTACGAGCTCGACGTCGCCGAGTCGCTGGCGCACCGCGTCCACGTCCGGCGCGGATTCGAGGCCGTCCACACCGAGGAGCGCGCCGACGGGCGGCGGGTTCGGCGCTGGCGGCTCGAGGGGCGGCCGGCGGGCTCGTCCGCCGGCGAGCCGGACGAGGGCGCGGACGCCGAGCCGGGGTGGGAACCGCACGTCTCGGTGTCGACCTTCGCCAGCTGGGAGGAGTTCGGTCGCTGGTGGGCCGCGCTGGCGCCGCCCGAAGTCGACGAGGCGGTGCGCGCCAGGGCGGCCGAGCTCGTCGCCGGCATCGAAGGGCCGCGCGGGAAGCTCTCGCGCCTCCACCGCTACGTCGCGCAGGAGATCCGCTATCTGACTCTGCCGCTTGGCCTCGGGCGCTACCGCGCCCGTGCGCCGGGCGAGGTGATCCGCACCGGTCTCGGCGACTGCAAGGACAAGATCCGTCTGCTCGCGAGCCTGGCCGGGGCGGTCGGGATCGACGTCGACCCGGTGCTGGTCGGCGTCGAGCGACGCCGGCGTGTCGATGGCGCGCCGTCGCCGCTCTCGTTCGATCACGTCGTGGCCCGCGCGCGGCTGGGCGACGAAGCGATCTGGATGGATCCGACCTCCGAGATGACCGCGATGGGGACGCTGCCGGCGGCGGCGCGCAACCTGCCAGGCGTCGCGGTGGTCGATGCCGGGACGGGGCTCGAGGTCGAGACCGTCACCACTCCCGCGCGGCCCCCGGTCGACACGTCGCAGCGGGTCGACACCGTGGCGACGATCGAGCCGGGTGGCACGATCCGGGCGAAGGTGCGCTGGACCTTTCACGGGGACGACGAGCTCTGGCGGCTCGGCTTCCGCTACGCCACGGCGGAGCAGCGGCGCCAGATGGTCGACCAGGTCGCCGACGACTGGGGCAAGACGCGCGAGCTCGGCGCCATCGAGTTCGGTGATCCGGCGGATCTCGACACGCCGTTCTGGTTCGAGTACGAGGTCGCCTATCCGATGTCGGCCGGCATCTGGGCGGAAGAGTGGGATCTCTGGCTGCCGGTGCCGAAACTCGAGATCGACGCGGCACCCGATCCCGACGAGGACAAAGAAGCGGCGCGGCGTCCGCTCGTGCTGACGGTGCCGGACCGCCAGGCGATCTCCGTCCGGGTCGAGCTGCCCGAGGGGGTGCGCGCGACGGCGCCGGTCCCGGTGATCGCCCGCCGCGAGTTCGCCGAGCTGCGCACGGACTACCGGGTCGACGGGCGCACGCTGTCGTTCGAGCGGGAGCTGACGCTGCGCACCCGGGAAGTGTCGCCGTCGAGCTTCGGAGAGCTCGACGCCTTGCGGAGGGTAATCAAGGACGACCGTGGCCAGGAGTTCGACCTCGCCGCCGCGCCCGAACTCGCCGCCGCCGGCGCCGCGGCCGGGAAGTTGATCGGGACTGCCGCCGGCGCGGTGGAGCCGGACGCGGCCGAGCTCAACAGCCGCTGCCACGAGGAGATCGAGCAGAAGCGCTACGCCGCGGCCGAAAAGCTCTGCCGCGCGGCGGTCGAGCTCGATCCCGGACAGCGATGGGCGTGGAACAATCTCGGCCGCGCCCTTCTCGAGCTCGGCCGTCTGGAGGAGGCCGAGTCCGCCTTCCGGCGCCAGCTCGAGATCGCTCCGGATGACGAGTGGGCGTGGGGGAACCTCGGCCGGGTCGCGGCCGCACGCGGCGACGCCGAGGAGGCGTTGCGGCGAGCACGCCGGCAGGTCGAGGTCGCGCCTCTGGGTGCCTTCGGCTACCGCGAACTGGCCTTGCGGCTCCTTCACCTCGGCCAGCTGGTCGAGGCCGAGTCGGCGTTCACCCGCGCGGTCAAACTCGATCCCGACGACGGCTGGTCGAAGCAGCAGCTGGTCGGGGTTCGCGCGGCCCTGGGTCGATGCGCCGAAGTCGTGGCGGCGATCCTCGCCGATGCGTCGCTGGCGGAGTCTTTCGAGCAGCGCAACGCCCTCGCGCAGATGCTGCTCGAGAACGGCTGCCGCGAGCTCGCTCCTCTCGAGGCGTGGTTCGGGACGCTCCGGACCGAGGCCGAACGGCGGCTCGCCGCCATCGGAATCGTCGCTGTCGATGCCGAGATCATGAGCGTCACCGCGGCGCTCGTCGCCTCCTGGCGGGCCGCGGGCGCGATCGCCTTCGAGCGCGGCGACGCGGCGGCGGCGGATCGGTGGCTGGCGGCCGCGCTGGCGCTGTCGGCCTCGCCGGACACCGCGATCCGCCGGGCCGAGGTGCTCGCGGCGCTCGGCCGCGGCGAGGAGGCCGGGCTGCACTTCGCGCTCGCCGTGGCGGTCGTGCCGTCGACGCCCCAGGCGCGCCGGCGCTTCGAGGCCGAGGTCCCCGACGCGCGCGCCCGGGCGCGGCTGGAGGCGCAGGCCGGCGAGCTCGCCTGGAAAATGCGGAGCGTGCCGATCGCGGCCCCCGATGCCGCCGGGGCGCAAGGCAGACTCCGACTGCTGTTCAGCGCCGACGGCCGGCTGCTCGAGATCGAGGCAGAGGACTCGACGCTGCCTCGCTCGCTGCTCGAGCGGGCGCGCGCCGCGCTGCCGGCGATCCCCGTCGCGCCGGGCAACCGCGCCCGCATCCCCCGGCGCGCCTCGGTGCACTGCTCGGCCTCCGGCGACTGCACGCTGCTCTACGACGGGACCTTGCAGAGTCTGATGGGGCTCGCCGGCGCCGACTGAAGCCGCGCACCGGCTGTCGGCGCCCGACACCCGCCGGGTCGGATGCTCTCCCGCGCGGGCGCCGGACCCGCTACAATTTCGTGGTGCAGGACCCGCGGCTGCGCGCCGCACCACACCCGGACCCGGGGGGCCGGCGCGCCTCGCAACGGCCCGGCGGCTGAAGAGCCGACCGGCTATCCGGAGGGAGAGCGTCCATGACCAAGACCGAGCTGGCGGCCAGGCTGGCCGAGAAGTGCGACCTGTCGCAGACCGTCGCGGAAGACGTGATCCGCACCCTGTTCGATACGAAGCCCGGTCACGGCATCATCGCGATCGAACTCGACGCCGGCCGGGAGGTCGCGATCACCGGCTTCGGCACGTTCACCACCAAGCATCGTCCTGCCCGGGTCGGCCGCAATCCGCAGACCGGAGCCGAGGTGCGGATCGCTGCCCGCAAGGCGCCGGTCTTCCGCGCCGGCAAAGGCCTGAAGGACCGCGTCGCCGAGTAACCGGGCGGAGGCCTCCGGTCCGGCGCGGTCTTCTTCAACGTCCGTCGCCGAGGGCGCGCCGGCTCAGCGCGCCGGCCAGAGGGCCGGCGCCAGGGGGAAGGCCAGCGGGGCGCGGGTGCCCTCTCCGGGGACCCCTACGAGTGGCGCGCCTCGTCGGCCGGGCGGCGTGGCGGTCGGGGGAGGAAGGCGCTGGTGCGGCGGATGTAGTCGGCGTACTCCGGCCGTCGCTGCGTGATCGTGCTCTCGAGCAGGGTGACGCCGGAGACGCGCAGCAGTAGCCAGGTCATGACGATCGGCGCGAACAGCGTCCACCAGGCGCCAGCCGCGAGGGCCATCGCGCCGTAGCCCCACCAGAGGAGCGCCTCGCCGAAGTAGTTCGGATGGCGGCTCGTCCGCCAGAGGCCGCGGTCGAGGACCCTGCCGCGCCCCGCCGGGTCGCGCAGGAAGCGCAGCAGCTGCCAGTCCGCCACGGCCTCCCAGGCGAATCCGACCGCCCACAGGACGACTCCCACAGCGAACCCGGCGGGCTGAATCGTGGGCG
This sequence comes from uncultured Thermoanaerobaculia bacterium, assembly GCA_964471955.1. Classification (GTDB taxonomy): domain Bacteria; phylum Acidobacteriota; class Thermoanaerobaculia; order Multivoradales; family JAGPDF01; genus JACTMI01. The sequence continues at coordinate 7,346 of CAYYIK010000080.1, forward strand.
CCCCCTGCACCGCGATCAGCGGCGCCGCGAGGAGGGTGGCGAGGGTCGCCTGGAGCGTGAAGACGGTGCCGAGACTCACCCACCAGAAGTCCGGACCGTGCTTGCGGCGCATCGCGGCGTAGCGGCGGTCCTCCCCCTGGCCGCGACTCCTCCAGGCGATGTGCGCGGCCAGGCGCAGGGCCCAGATCGCCACCAGCGCGAGGTGCAGGGCGTGGAACCAGGCCGCCGCCGGACCGCGCCCGCGGATCCACCCGGCCAGCGCGAGGAAGAAGAGCCCCCACCCGACGTCGACCCCGCTGGCGTCGCGCCGCCACAGGCTCCAGACCCAGAGCAGCAGCGCCGCCGCGAGGCAGCCGGCCCAGCCCGCGAGCCAGGCGGCGGCGAGCTCAGCCACGTGCGGCCTGCGCGGCGTCCGGCGACGGGG
>CAYYIK010000080.1:7869-13685 GCA_964471955.1 uncultured Thermoanaerobaculia bacterium
GGGGTCGGCGAAGAAGGCGAAGACCTCGGAGCGGCCGCGCGCGACGAAGGTGGTGCGCCGGAGGGTGCATTCGCGCATGGGCGGGGAGAGGAGCGTCGAGAGCCCGGAGTCCGACCGGCAGGACCGGTCGATCCATTATGCGGAGGGCAGGCCTCGCGGCTCAAGGGTGGGCGGCCGCCGGCTCGGGGGCGGGGCAGAGGGAGATGCACTGGACCTTTCAGCGAATCGGCGCCATGCTGACACGGCGACCGTTCGACGCCGCAGAAAGGAACCTCCCCATGTCCAGCGAACCCAAGTGCCCGTTCCCGGGCCATGCTGCCGCGCCCGGCGCGAACCCCGGCCGGAGCCGGCGCGCGACCCGCGCCGCCTGGTGGCCCGAGCAGCTCGACCTTGCGATCCTGCACCAGCACTCCGCCCTCTCCGACCCGATGGGCGAGGGGTTCGACTACGCCGCCGAGTTCGCCAGCCTCGACCTCGACGCGGTGATCGCCGACCTCAACGCCCTGATGACCGACTCGCAGGAGTGGTGGCCGGCCGACTACGGCCACTACGGACCGCTGTTCATCCGCATGGCCTGGCACAGCGCCGGCACCTATCGCGTCGGTGATGGCCGCGGCGGCGGCGGCCACGGCGCCCAGCGCTTCGCGCCGCTCAACAGCTGGCCCGACAACGGCAACCTCGACAAGGCGCGCCGCCTGCTCTGGCCGATCAAGCAGAAGTACGGGCGCAAGCTCTCGTGGGCCGACCTGATGATCCTCGCCGGCAACGTGGCGCTCGAGTCGATGGGCCTCGCGACCTTCGGCTTCGCGGGCGGCCGCCCCGACATCTGGGAGCCGGAGGAGGACGTCTACTGGGGTCCGGAGGGCAAGTGGCTGGCCGACGAGCGCTACAGCGGCGACCGCCAGCTCGACGATCCGCTCGCCGCGGTGCAGATGGGCCTGATCTACGTCAACCCGGAGGGTCCCAACGGCAACCCCGATCCGCTCGCCTCGGGGCGCGACATCCGCGAGACCTTCGCCCGCATGGCGATGGACGACGAGGAGACGGTCGCGCTGACCGCCGGCGGCCACACCTTCGGCAAGTGCCACGGCGCCGGCGACGCCGCGCGGGTCGGGCCCGAGCCGGAAGCGGCGCCGATCGAAGCGCAGGGCCTCGGCTGGATCAGCACGCACGGCTCCGGCAAGGGCGCCGACACGATCACCAGCGGCCTCGAGGGTGCCTGGACCCCGACCCCCACCCGGTGGGACAACAGCTACTTCGAGACCCTTTTCGGCTACGAGTGGGAGCTGACGAAGAGCCCCGCCGGCGCCCACCAGTGGAAGCCGAAGGGCGACGCCGGCGCCGGCACGGTGCCGGACGCCCACGATCCGACCCGGCGCCACCAGCCGATGATGACCACGGCCGACATGGCGATGCGGGTCGACCCCGCCTACGAGAAGATCTCGCGGCGCTTCCTCGAGCATCCCGAGCAGTTCGCCGACGCCTTCGCCCGCGCCTGGTTCAAACTGACCCATCGTGACATGGGACCGCGCTCGCGCTACCTCGGTCCGCTGGTGCCGGCCGAAGAGCTGATCTGGCAGGACCCGATCCCCGCGGTCGATCACCCCCTGGTGGACGCGCGGGACATCGCCGACCTCAAGGCGCGCCTTCTCGCCTCCGGCCTCACCGTCGCGCAGCTCGTGCGCACCGCCTGGGCGTCAGCCTCGACCTTCCGGGGCAGCGACAAGCGGGGCGGCGCCAACGGCGCCCGCATCCGCCTGGCGCCACAGAAGGACTGGGAGGTCAACCAGCCGGCGCAGCTCGCCGCGGTGCTGGCGACGCTCGACGGTGTCCGCCGGGCGTTCGACGCCGCGCAGTCCGACGGCAAGCGGGTCTCGCTGGCCGATCTGATCGTGCTCGGCGGCTGCGCCGCGGTCGAGGCCGCGGCGCAGCAGGCCGGCGTCGAGGTGACCGTCCCCTTCACCCCGGGCCGGATGGATGCGGCGCCGGAGCAGACCGACGCCGCCTCCTTCGCCGCGCTCGAGCCGCGGGCCGACGGATTCCGCAACTACGCCCGCCCGGGGCTCGGCGACCGGGCGGCCGAGCTGCTGATCGACCGGGCTCAGCTGCTCACGCTGACGGCGCCCGAGATGACCGTGCTGATCGGCGGCCTGCGCGTGCTCGACGCGAACTTCGACGGTTCGCGCCACGGCGTCCTCACCCGGCAACCCGGCGTCCTGAGTCCCGACTTCTTCGTGAATCTGCTCGACATGGGCACGCAGTGGCAGCGCTCGAGCGCGGGAGAGGGTCTGTTCGAGGGGCGGGAGCGCCGCGGCGGCGCGCTCCGGTGGACCGCCACCGTCGTCGACCTGGTCTTCGGCTCGAACTCCCAGCTGCGCGCCCTCGCCGAGGTCTGGGCCAGTCACGACGCCCGGACGCAGTTCGTCCACGACTTCGTGGCCGCCTGGACCAAGGTGATGAACCTCGACCGCTTCGACCTCCGCTAGGGACACACAAAGGGGACACACAAAGGGGACACACAAAGGGGACACACAAAGGGGACACACAAAATCGTGCGAGGAGCCGGGAAACGGGACGGTCGTCCGCCGCGGAGCGAGGAGATCCCGAGGCTCGGGACGCCCGGCGGAGCCTTGGCGAGGGCGCTCATGCGACGGCAGGCGGTTCCCCTGAAGAAGCTGCGGCACTTCCTGTCGTTGGCCATGCTGGCCACCTGCCTGGCCTGCGCCCCGGGGGCGTCACCGGGTCCGCAGGCCGCTCCGGAGGGCTCTGCGGAGACACCTCCCGGTGAGGGGCGGTCGGCGGCCGCTCCGCGTCCGGATCCGGCCGTGCTGCAGGATGTGGAGCTGCGCATCCGCTTCACCCTCCCCGAACAGGGCTGGGAGCCCATCGCGCCGGCCGCCTCCCTGCCGGGGGCCCTGCTGCAGATGCGCAGCACGACATCGGAGACCTCCTTCGCGCTCCTCCCGGTCCTCTCGCCGACGGACGAGGTGACCCGGGTGGGCGATACGCGGGCGCTCGCCCGGCAGCATCTGGAGCGGCACGCGAAGGTCATCAAGGTGACGCGGGCGCGCATGGAGCAGTGGCGCCGGATGGGGACCACCCTGACACTCGCCGAAGGGCTCGTCGATCAGAAGCTCGTCCACCTCGCGCATCAACTGGTCGTCGCGCCGAAGGGGTATCTGAACTTCCTGGTCTGGGGGCCGCTGACCCGCTCCGAGCCCGAAGAGCTCACCGGGATCGTGCGCCAGATGATCGGCCGGCTCGAATTTCTCGGCGACGAGGTCGAAGTCCTGCGTGCGCCGGGCGCAGCGGCCGACTGGCGGGCGCGCGGAGGGCGCCCGGAAGGCGTCACGCAGGCACGGCTGCGGGGCTACTTCCAGCCCGGGCTCGACTTCGTGGACGCGGCCTACAGCGAGTCACTCGATCGCCTCGTCGCGGTGGCGGCGAACCCGCCGGCGGTGCATCTGATCGAGCCCGACGGCCTGGCGGCCGCGACGATCCCCCTCGAGCATCCCCCGCTCGCCGTCGCCCTCTCCCCCGACGGAACCCGGGCGCTGGTCGGGCTGGCCCGCGAGTTGACGCTGATCGACGTCGCCGCGGCGACGCGGCTCACCTCGCGCCCGCTGAGCTTCGAGCCGGGCAGCCTGGCGCTGAGCGACGACGGCTGGGCCTACACCCTGCCGGCGAGCGGACAGTGGGTGCGCCTGGTGGGGATCGAGATGGAGGAGGGCGGGGAGCTCGAGAACTCCGGCCAGCCGGTCTTCGCGGGCCTGCAGCTGCGCCTGCACCCGGACGGCCAGCGCCTCTACGCCGTCGACACCGGTCTGTCACCGGCCCGGATGAGGCATTTCGACGTCTCGCGCGGGCGACCAGACGCCGGCCGCGAATGGTCCTACAAAGGACCGCAGCGAATCCATGGCGACCTCTGGATTTCGCACGACGGCACGCGGATCTACACCGCCGGCGGCGCCATCTTCGGCGCCGCCCGGGCCGCCGGAGCCGACATGCGATTCCTGACGCAGCTGCGCGGCATCCCGCCGCACCTGCCGCTCCTCGGCTTCGCGGAGTCGCCGGCCGGCGACCTCCTGGCGGTGATTCAGGAGCCCCTCATCGCGACACGGGGTTTCGACGAAGGGGGCACCGCGGTCCACTTTTTCGACGCTCACACGCTCGAGCCCGCCGGAGTCCAGGCGATGCCGTCGATGCGCGTCGGGGGCGAGGAGGTCGAAGCGCTGGCGCGGCGGGTCTTCTTCGCCGCCGACGGCAAGCGCATTCACGTCATCGCCCGGGCCCTGGCGGACGAAGAGCCGCTCCCGCAGTGGACCGTGATGACCTTCCCGGTCCCCCGCCGCGACTGACCCTCTCTCCCCGGGGACACACAAAGGGGGACGGTTCGGGGCCTGGACACCGGATCGGCGGCGAGCCGGCGCTTGACCCTCGGATCGGGCGCCTCTAGGCTGACCGACCGGAACCGTGGAACCCGAACGATGGGAACGTCTCGAGTCGCTCTTCGCCGAGCTCGCTGACCAGCCGCTCGAAGAGCGCGCGCGGCGGCTGCGCGATTCCGGGATCGAACCCGAACTCGAGCGCGAGCTTGCCGGGTTGCTCGCCGCGCACGACCGCGAACGCCCGCTCGCTCTCGAAGCGCGCCTGGTCGAGAGCGCGGCGGGCGGTTTCGCGCCCGGCCGGCGGATCGGCCCGTACGAGCTGGTCGAGCCGATCGGCCGGGGCGGCATGGGCGAGGTCTGGGCGGCCGAGCGCGACGAGGCGGGATTCCGGCGCCGGGTGGCGATCAAGCGCGTCCGCCGCGGGCTCGAGAGCGAGGAGCTGCTCGCCCGATTTCGCACCGAGCACCGGGTGCTGGCCCGCCTCGTGCACCGTTCGATCGCGCAACTGCTCGACGCCGGAGTCGACGAGTCCGGCGTCCCGTTTCTCGTGCTCGAGTACGTCGACGGCACGCCGATCACCGTGGCCAGCGACGCGGGCCGGCTGTCGCTCGACGCGCGCCTCGCGCTGTTCGAGGAGGTCTGCCGGGCCGTCGCCTTCGCCCACGCGCGACTGGTCGTTCACCGCGACCTGAAGCCCGGCAACATCCTGGTCACCGCCGGGGGCGAAGTGCGGCTGCTCGACTTCGGCATCGCCAAACTGCTCGAAGCGGACGAGGACGGCGAACCCGCGGCCACCCGCACCCGCGGCGTGCTCGCGACTCCGGAGTACGCGAGCCCGGAGCAGCTCGCCGGCGAGCCGGTGACCACCTCGACCGACGTCTACGCCCTGGGGGTCCTGCTGCACGAGCTCGTCGCCGGCGATCGGCCGTTCGCCCGCCACGAGTCGACGCCGCTCGAGCACGCCCGGGCCGTCGTCGAAGGGGAGCCCGAGCCACCTTCGGCGGCGGCGCTGCGCGGCGACGACGCCGCGCGGCAGGCGCGCGCGGCCGCGCGGTCGACCACGCCGCGCGAGCTCGCCCGGCGGCTGCGTGGCGACCTCGACACCATCGTCGCCACGGCGCTGCGGCGCGAACCGGCGCGTCGGTACCCGTCGGTCGAGCGGCTCGCCGAGGACGTCGCGCGCTTGCGCGCCGGGCGCACCGTTGGCGCCCGTCCCGACTCGGCCGGCTACCGGCTGCGCAAGTTCGTCGGCCGCCACCGCGCGGCCGTAACGGCGGCCGTGGGCGGCGCGATCCTGCTCGCCGGGATGGTCATTCAGGTGGCGCGCCAGTCGGCGATCGCCTCCCGCGAGCGGGACGCCGCCCGAGCCGAGCGCGACGCGGCGCGCGAAGTCACCGAGCTCCTGGTGGCGCTGTTCGACGCCGATCC
>CAYYIK010000081.1:0-13345 GCA_964471955.1 uncultured Thermoanaerobaculia bacterium
CCCCGACCTGCCGCCGCTGCCGGGCGTCGATCCGGCGACCGCGCCGTCGCCGGACGACCCCGGCTACGACGACTGGATCGAGTCGGTCGTCTTCACCCCCGAAGGCGTCGACCGCATGGTGCTCTGGGAGAGCCTCCACCGCACCCCGACCGAGCGGCTGCGAGCCTGGCAGGACTGGCTCGACGCGCTGCGACCCGACCGCCGTGGCAGCGACCCTGCTCGCTGAGCTGCTGCGCGCGCTCGTGCGCCGTCGCGTCGACTTCGTCCTGGTCGGCGGCGGCGCGGCGGTGCTGGCCGGGGCCGCCTTCACCACCGAAGACCTCGACATCGTTCCGAGCTTCGATCCGGAGAATCTCGACCGCTTGATCGAGGCGCTGGCGGAGATCGACGCGATCTACGTCGATCCCGCGGGCCGTCGCATCGCGCCGACGCGCGAGCGGCTCGAAAGTCATCGCCTCAACCTGCTCCAGACCCGTCTCGGGCGTCTCGACATCCTGCGCCGGGTCGAGCCCGGGCTCGACTACCCACAGCTCGTCGAACGCTCGTCGTGGGTGGAGGTCGAGGAGCTCCGGATCCGGACGCTCGATCTCGACGCGCTGATCGAGTCCAAGGAAGCGACCGGCCGCGACAAGGACCGGGCGCACCTGCTGATCCTCCGCGAGCTCGACCGCCTGCGCCGGGCGCGCGACGGAGATTGACGCCGTGCTCCGGCGGTCGTGGCGGGTCGTCGCCTCCGCGCTGGGCTCGACGATGCGCGACCGCCGGAGGCGCCGCGTCGCGCTCGCCGTCGGCCTCACCCCGTTCGCACTCCTCGCCGTCTTCGCCCTCGCCCGCTCCGGCCTCGAAGCGCCGGCGCCGACGTTGCTGGTGACCGACCGGGCGGGGCGGTTCCTCGGCGAGCTGCCGGCGCCCGGCGACGAGCGGCTCGGCTTCTGGAAGGTCGACGCGGTGCCGCCGCGGGTGGCGGCGGCGACGATCGCGATCGAGGACCGGCGGTTCTTCTCGCACCCCGGCGTCGATCCGCTCGCGATCGGCCGGGCGGTCCGGCAGAATCTGGCAACGGGGCGGCGGGTGTCGGGGGCCTCGACCCTCGCCATGCAGGTCGCGCGCATGCAGCGGCCCGGCGCGCGCGGCTGGCTGCGCAAGGCGGTCGAGGCGGCGACAGCGGTGGTGCTGACACTGCGCCACGGCCGCGACGGGGTGCTGCGCCACTACCTGCGCATCGTCCCCTACGGCCACCGCATCCACGGCATCGGCTACGCCGCGCGGCGCTACCTCGACAAGCCGGTCGACGACCTGTCGTGGGCGGAGGTCGCCTTCCTCGCCGCCATCCCGCAGTCGCCCGCGCGCATGGACCCCTACGACCCGCGCGGCCGCGTGCGAGCGATCGCCCGCGCGGGCACGATCCTCGATCGACTCTCCGAGCGCGGCGAGCTCACCGGCGTCGAGCTCGCCGCGGCGCGCGCCGAGCTCGCCACGCTGCGCCTGCCGTGGCGTGCCGCGCGGCCCGAGGCCGCCCTCCATCCGCTGCTCGCCATCGACCGCCGGCTGCCGCCCGGCCGCCGCGAATCGGCGCCGCGCGTGGCGACCACGCTCGACCTCGACCTCCAGCGCGAGGTCGAGTGGCTGGCCTTCAAGGCGGTCGACGAGGCCGCCGACCGCGGCGCCGGCAACGCCGCGGTGATGGTGGTCGAGCGCGCCGGCTGGAAGGTGGCGGCGGCAGTCGGGTCGACCGGCTACTTCGACGCCGCGCGCGCCGGCGCGATCGACTTCCTCGTCGCGCCGCGCTCGTCGGGATCGACCCTGAAGCCGATGCTCTACGCGCTCGCGCTCGAGCGCGGGCTGATTTCGCCGACCACCATCCTCGACGACCTCGGCCCCGGCCCCGGGTCGATCGTCAACGCCGACGGCCGCTACCTCGGGCCGCTGCTGCCGCGCGCCGCGCTCGCCAACTCGCGCAACGTCCCGGCGGTCGAGCTTCTCGCCCGGCTCGGGCTCGACCCGTTCTACGCCGCGCTCGGCGACCTCGGCCTCCACGCCCAGGAGCGGCCTTCGGTCGACTACGGGCTCGGCCTCGCCATCGGCTCGCTGCCGGTGACGCTCGAGCGGCTGGTCGGCGCCTACACGCCGCTCGCCGGCGACGGCCGCCGCTTCGAGCCGGCCTGGCTCGAGGGGGAGCGCGCGGCCGAGCGCGGCCGCTTCGTCTCCGAGGCGACCGCGCGCCGCGTCACGCAGTTCCTCGCCGACCCGCAGGCGCGCCTGCCGAGCTTCCCGCGCCTCGGCTTCTCCGAGTACCCGTTCCCGGTCGCGGTCAAGACCGGGACCTCGTCGCGCTTCCGCGACGCCTGGACCGTGGCGTGGTCCGAGCGCTACCTGGTCGGCGTCTGGGTCGGCCACCCCGACGCGCGGCCGATGAGCCGGCTGACCGGCTACCGGGTGGCCGCGAAGCTCGCCCAGTCGGTGCTCGAGCACCTGCACGCCGACGAGCTCGACGGCCTCGCGGCGGCGCCCTTTCCGCCGCCGCGCGGCGCGCGCGCCGAGCGGGTCTGCGCGCTCTCGGGCGCGCGGGCCACGGCGGCCTGCGATCGGGTGGCGATCGAGTGGCTGGACGACGACGAGCTGCTGCCGGACTGCGGCGTTCACCGCCTGCTGGCTTACGACCGGCGCTCGGGGCGGCCGGCGACCGCCGCCACGCCGGCGTCGGAGATCGAGGCGCGCACGGCGGTCGACCTGCCGTCGCGCTACGCCGACTGGCTCGAGCGCCAGCGGGTGACCGCGGTTCCCGACCGCCCCGGCGAGCCGCTCGTCACCGCGGCCGCCGGGGAGCCGGTGATCGAGATCGTCTCCCCCGAGGCCGGCTCGCGGCTCTTCCTCGACCCGGAGGTGCCGGCGGCGCGCAACACGCTGGCGCTCGCCGCGGTGGTCGAGCCGGCGCTCGAGCAGCTGGTCTGGTACGTCGACGGCCTGCCGTTCGCGACCGTCGACCGCCCCTACCGCGCGCGCTGGCCGCTGGCGCCGGGCGAGCACGTCGTCCAGGCGCGCGCGCCGTTCTCGAACGCGCGCTCGCGCGCGGTCCGCATCGTCGTCGAATAGACCGGAGTCGGCGCCGGGGCGACGCGATCGCGCCGGCACGCGGCGTTCCGGGCGGCCCGCGGGATGCGATGGAGCTCCGAAGGTTCTTCTGCGTGCCGGAGGCCGCGGCGCGATAGGGTCCGGCGTTCGATGAGGCTCGAGGGGCGGCGGGTCCTGGTGGCGGGCGGCGCGACCGCGGGAGCAGCGACGGCGCTGCTGCTGGCGCGCTCGGGCGCGGGCGTCACCCTCTGCGAGCGCGTCCCCGAGCCGCGCGCGGTCGGCGCCGGCCTGGCGCTCGCCCCCAACGGCTGGGCCGTCCTCCACGCGCTCGGTCTCGCCGGCGAGCTCGCGCCGCTCGCGTGCGCGGTCGAGCGGCCGCGGATCGTCGATGCCGCCGGCCGCACCCTGCTCGAACCCCGCCTGCCCGGGATCGACGACCCGGTCCCGGCGCGCGTCGTGCGCCGCGCCGACCTCCAGCGCGTGCTGCTCGACGCGGTCGCGCGCGAGCCCGGCATCGCCGCGCGCTTCGGCGTCGAGCTCGTGCTCGCCGACGCCGACGGCCGCGCCCTGCTGCGCGGCCCGCACGGCGAATCGGAGGAGTCGTTCGACCTGGTCGTCGGCGCCGACGGCGTCGGCTCGGCGGTGCGCACCCCGGCCGACTTCGGCGCGCGCCGGCGCGCGACCGGGATCTCCTATCTGCGCGGCCTGGTCGACTCCGAGCACGACCTCGGCGTCGAGGCCTGGACGGCGCAGGGGCTGTTCGGCATCTTCCGCGTCCCGGGCGGCACCTACTTCTTCTCCTCGCTCGGCACGCCGGCGCTCCGGCGCGCCCTCGCCGCGCGCGACCTCGGCGGCCTGCGGGCGATCTGGAGCGCGGCCCTGCCGGCCGCCGCGCCGGTCCTCGCGGCGGTCGACTCCTTCGACCGCCTGCTGATCAACGAGGTCGTCGAAATCCGCTGCCGCTGGTTCCACGCCGGCCGCCGGGTCCTGGTCGGCGACGCCGCGCACGCCATGGCGCCCAACCTCGGCCAGGGCGCCAACAGCGCCCTGGTCGACGCCGCCGTGCTCGCCGCCGAGCTCGCGCGCGCGACCGTCCTCGACGCCGCCCTCGCCGCCTACACCGCGCGACGGCTCCCCGCCGTCACTCGCGTGCAGACGACCTCGGCGCGGCTCGGCCGCCTCGCCGAGCGGACCTCGCCGGCCGTGCGCTGGCTGCGCGACCGGGTCCTGCTCCCCGTCGCGGCACGACTTTCCGGCCCGCGCGGCACCCGCGAGCTGCTCCAGGAGCCGCTCGAGTTCCTGCGCGATCCGCTCGGCGCAGTGCGCTGACGGCCGGCCGGCGTCCGAGGGTGTTCCGGACGCGCCGGCCTCAAGCGCCGCGACGCCAGGCGCTCATGAGCGTCGCGATCGCCGCCGCGATCAGCACCGCGCCGACGCCGCGGCCGAGCGCCGCCAGCGCCCCCGGGCGCCGTTCGGTCCAGGCGCGCGCCCGCGCGGCGCCGGCGACGAGCGCGCCGTAGATCCCCGCCTGCGTGACGCTGATGATCGCGCCCAGCAGCAGCGCCTGCCGCCAGACCGGGCCGAGCTCGGCGCGCACGAACTGCGGGAAGACCGCCAGCATGAAGGCGTACGCCTTCGGGTTGAGCAGGTTGGTCAACGCGCCGCGGCGGAACCAGGCGGCGCCGGCCGGCACGGCGGCGCCCGCGAACGCGACGCCGTGCCGCGCCAGCGCGACGCCGATCCAGGCCACGTAGAGCGCGCCGGCGAGCAGCAGGCCGTTGAACAGCGACGGCGCCGCGGCGAGCACCACCGCCACGCCGGTGCCGGCCACCACGACGTGGACGACGCCGCCGGCGACGATGTCGCCGACCGCCGCGAAACCGGCGCGCCGGCCGGCCGCCAGCGTCGAGCCGAGCACGCAGGCCATGTCGAGACCGGGCAGCAGCACGACGCCGAGGACGAGGAGGAAGAAGAGCCAGAGGTGGGAGGAGGGGTCCATGCCGGGAGCCTCGGACGAATACAGGGCGATAACGGCCCTGATTCCGTGCAAGGATCTCCGCATGCCCCGAACGACCCTGCGCGTGCTCGCCACGCTCGAGCTGCTCCAGGCCCGCGGCCGCGTCACCGGCCCCGAGCTGGCGCGCCACCTCGGCGTCGACCCGCGCACGGTGCGCCGCTACGTCGCCGCGCTCGAGGAGCTCGGCATCCCGGTGACCGCCGAGCGCGGCGCCGCCGGCGGCTACGAGCTGGTGGCCGGCTTCAAGCTGCCGCCGATGCTCTTCCACGACGAGGAGGCGCTGGCGCTCTCGGTCGGTCTGCTCGCCGCCGACGCGCTCGGCCTCGGCGCTCTGTCGCCGGGCGTCGCCAGCGCGCGCGCCAAGCTCGAGCGGGTGCTGCCGCCGGCGCTGCGGGGGCGCGCCCGCGCCACCTGCGATGCGGTGCGCCTCGAGCTGCCGCGCGGCGGAGCGGCCGCCGACGCCGCGCACGTCGCGCTGCTCGCCGGCGCGGTCGAGGAGCGCCGGCGGGTCCGGCTCGCCTACCGAGCGGCCGACGACTCGGCGACCGAGCGCGACCTCGACCCCTACGGCGTCGCCTGGCGCTCGGGCTGCTGGTACGTGGTCGGCCGCTGCCACCTGCGCCGCGGCATCCGCAGCTTCCGGGTCGACCGGATCCGCTCCGCGCGCCGGCTCGCCGAGAGCTTCGAGCGTCCGGCCGGCTTCGACGTGCTCGACCATCTCGCGAGCTCGCTCGCGACGCTGCCCCGTTCCCACGCCGCCGAGATCCTCCTGCGCGCGACACCGGAGGAAGCCCGCCGCGAGCTGTTCGCCGCCTTCGGCACGCTCGAGCCGGCGCCGGGCGGCACCCTCCTGCGCGTTACCGCCGACGATCTCGACTGGGTCACGCGCGAGCTCGCGCGCCTCCCCTTCGACTTCGAGATCCGCCGACCGGCGGCGCTCCGCACGAAGCTCGCCGCGCACGCGCGCCGGCTCGCCCGCCGCGCCGGGCGGACGGTGCGTTCGCGCTGAGCGCCCCGCTCACTCGCGCGGGATGCGGGTGACGTGGCTGGTGATCAGTTTCCAGCCGTCGGGCGTGCGCAGCAGCAGGTCGGTGAAGCGGACGTCGAGCTCGAAGCGCTCGCCGGCCGCCGTCCCCGCCAGCCGGGTGACTCCGCGCACCATCGCGACGTCGCCGTAGACGCGCGCGGTCATGTCGACGTTCTCGAAGCGCTCGTAGCGCGGCTCGCCCGCGCGCACCTCGGCGAGCGACTGCTCGCGCGAGTCGACGTGCGAGGAGGACGAGACCAGGGTGAACTCGGGCAGCAGCAGCCGCTCGGCGGCCGCCACGTCGCCCTCGCGGAACGCCCGGCAGGCCTCCCGGGTTGCCGCTATCGCCGCCTCGGCGTCCGCCGCGTCGCCGGTCCGCCCCTGCGCCGCCGTGACGCACGCCAGCACCATCACTACGGCCGTCGCCGCGAGGGCCGCCAGATCGAGGATCTTCATCGCCCGTCTCCCGTGAGATCGGAACCGGCACCGCGCCGGCCCGGAAACGGGAGCGTCGCGCCGAATCCGGACGGAAGCGGTCCGCTTCTCAGCCGACCGGACGCGCGGCGGCCGGCGGCCGGGCGCGATGTAAGGATCGGCCCGTGCCGGTATCCAATCCTTGACGAGCATGGACGAGACCCGCCGCCTCGAACGGTTCCAGGACTGGAGCGAACGCCACGCCGCGATCGTCGAGCGCGCCACCCGCGCCTTCGCGCGCGGCGCCGACCGGGACGACCTGCGCCAGGAGCTGCTGCTGGCGATCTGGCGGGCGATCCCGTCGTTCCGCGACGAAGCCCGGCCCTCGACCTTCCTCTATCGCGTCGTGCACAACGCCGCGCTGCTCTGGCGGCGCGGTCGCCGGGCCGCCGCCGAGAGCCTCGAGACGATCGCCGAACCGGCCGCGCCCGAGCCCACCGGCGACGAAGCGCGCCTCGCGGCGCTCTACGCCGCCATCCGGCGGCTGCCGCCGGTCGACCGCTCGCTCGTCCTGCTGTCGCTCGACGGCGTCACCTACGCCGAGATGGCCGAGATCCACGGACTCACCCCGAACGCGGTCGGCGCCCGGCTCACCCGCGCGCGCGACCGGCTCGCCACCGACCTCGAAAGGAGCAGCGCATGAGCCTCGACGGAATCGACACCCTCTGGTCCTCGCCGGCCAACCGCCCGGACCGCGCCGCCATCGAGCGGCACCAGCGCGAGCTCTTCGATCGGCTGCGACGCGAGCGGCACCGGCTGACCGGGATCGTCTCGCTCGTCTGCGTCGCGCTCGCCGCCCTGACCGTGGCGGCGGCGGTCGCGCTCACCGGGGCCGCTCCGGCCGGCGGCGCCGGGACCCGCGCCCTGCTGCCGCTGCTCGCGCTCCCCTGGCTGGCGCTCTGGCGGGTCGCCCGGGCGCGACGCGCCCACCTCGACGCCCACCCGGCCGGCGGCGAGTCGATCGCTGCGGCGCTCGCGGCCCTCGCCGACCTCAATCGCCGGGCGCGCGCGCGTGTGCGCCTGATCGCCGCGCTGCAGGCCGCCGCGGTGCCGGTGCTCGCGCTCGCGGTCCGCGCGCTCGCCGCCGACGGCCGCGTGCGCCCCGGCGAGCTGCCGTCGCTGGTCGCCGTGCTCGCCGGCCTGCTCGCCGCCGCGGCCCTCGGCGCCTTCGCCTGGGACCGCTTCCGCCTGCTCCCCGAGCAGCGCCACCTGCGCGCGCTGCTCGAGGCTTACGCCTGAGCTCGCCTCGACCTGCGACCGCGAAAGGACCCGTGATGATCCGCCTGGTCACCGTGCTCGCCCTGCTCGCCGGCCTCGGCCGTCCGACGCTCGCCGCCGAGGTCCCCGACCCCGCCCGCGCCCTGCTCGACGAGGCCGTCGCGACGGGCGCGCTCCACGGCGTCTCCGCGGCCGTCGTCACCCCCGCCGGGGCGCGCACGCTCCACGCCGGCCGACTCCTCGCCGGCGGCGAGGCGCCCCCCGACGACCGCACGCTCTGGGAGATCGGATCGGTGACCAAGGTCTTCACCGCGCTGCTGCTCGCCGACGCCGTCGTGCGCGGCGAGGTGGCGCTCGAGACGCCGATCGCCGAGCTGCTGCCTCCCGACGTCGAGCTGCCCGGGGGCGCTGCGCGACGCATCACCCTCGAGATGCTGGCGACCCATCGCTCCGGACTGCCGCGGATCCCGGCCGACCTCGACGCCACCGACTACCGGGACCCCTACGCCGCCTACGGCGAGGACCGGCTCTGGTCGACGCTGCGCACCGTCGAGCTGGAGTCCGGGCCGGGCGAGCGTGCGTCCTACAGCAACCTCGGTGCGGGGCTGCTCGGGACGCTGCTCGCCCGGCGCGCCGGGGTCTCCTACGGCGAGCTGCTCGCGGAGCGGATCACCCGGCCGCTCGGCCTGAGCGACACCGTCGTCGAGGTTGTTCCCTCCGACGAAGCGCGGGTCGCCCCGCCCCACACCGGCGCGGGCGAGCCCTGGACCGCCTGGCGCTTCCGCGCGCTCGCCGGAGCCGGCGCGATCCGTTCGACGATCGCCGACCTCTCCCGCTTCGCGCGGGCGATGCTCGATCCCTCCGGGACGCCGCTCGCCGCGGCGATCGAGCTCACCTGGCGGGTCCGGGGCTCCGCCTCCGGTCTCTCGCCCGGCGGCATCGCGCTCGGCTGGCTGGTGGCCGGCGACGGCGTCACCCGCTGGCACAACGGCATGACCGGCGGCTACCACGCCGCGCTGTTCGTCAACCGCGAGCTCGGCGTCGCGGTGGCGCTGGTCACCAACCGCTCGACGCCGGCCGCGACCGCGATCGCCGAACAGCTCACCCGCGTCGCGGCCGGGCTGCCCGCCGCGATCCGGCCCAACGCCGGTCGCGCCGAGGTGGCGCTGTCGGAGTCGCAGCTCGATCGGCTGGTCGGGACCTACCGGCTGTCGCCCGCCTTCGCCCTCGTCGTCGAGCGGCGAAACCGCAGCCTGTACGTCACGCCCACCGGTCAGCCGGTCGACCGGCTCTATGCGGCGTCGGAATCGCACTTCTTCTCGCGCAACGTGCCGGCCGAATTGCGGTTCGACCTTCCCGCCGGCGGCGCGGTCGCCACCGGGCTCGTCCTGCGCCAGGGCGGACGGGAGCTCGCCGGCCGCCGCGAGCCCTGACCGCGCGGGCTCGCTCGCCGCGGGCTCCAGGGCCGGATGCGGCTCGACGAGGGTTGCTGGAACCCCGCCGGGCCTGCCGGAGCCGCTTCGCGAAGCCCACTGCTCTTCGCCGACCCCGCCGACCCGTGCGGCAGGGGGTCAGGCGAGCGGCTGGCGGCGGATGCGCCAGAGGGTGGAGCGGCGGGTCCAGCCGCCGAGGCGCGGCGGCCGCGCGGCGAGCGACTCGGGATGGACCTCGATGCGGCCGAGCAGCTCGAGCGCCGTCGACAGCAGGAAAGCGAGGGGGCGGCGGAAGGTCAGCGGCACCTCGCCGAGCGCCCGCGCGCCACGCAGCAGCTGCGGGCGCAGCGCGTCGCACTCGAGCGTTACGGCGGCGGCGATCTCCTCGTGCTGACGGTACTGCAGCGGCTCGGCCAGCTCGTCCGCCGGCAGGTGGCAGCGGCCGGCCGCCAGGTCGACGGGCAGCCGGCAGAGCCGGTGCAGGCGCAGCAGAGCGGCGGACGCCTCGACCGTCTCCGGGGTCGGCTCGTCGCCGATGAGCGCCGCGGCGAAGGCGCGTGCCCACTGCGCGCAGCCGCTCTCCCAGGTTTCGCGGCTGGCCGGGCGCCCCGTCTCGACCGCGCGCCGCGCCGCCGCCAGCAGGGCGTCGAGCGCTGTCCGGCCGAAGGCCCGCCGGTCGTTCTCGGCCGCGAAGGCGCGCACGAAGGGCGAGTCGGCCGGCTCGCCGGAGAGGGCGCGGGCGAGCAGGTAGGCCGAGCGGTGGAGGCGCGAGAGGCGGCGCGCGGCCGGGTCGGCCTCGCCGGCGGTGGCGGCGAGGGCCGCGACCCAGGCGAGCAGGATCGCCGCCCGCTCCCGCTCGCGCGGCGGCAGCAGCGAGGCCGCGTCGGAAAAGTCACCGAGAATGCGGCGCGGGGTGTCGGCGACGAAGCGCGCCAGGGCGACCTCGGCGGCGATCTCCCGGGTGGGCGCGAAGAGGTGCCCGAGCGCGGTGCCGGGGTCGATCGGCCGGTCGGCCAGCAATTCGAGAGCCGGAACGCCGGCGAGGGCGCCGCTGCGGGCGAGCGGAACCGCGGTGACGGTCACGCCAGCAGGCGGAGCAGGTCGCGCTGCGGTTCGCCGCCGGTGACCTCGGCGGCGGTCGGCGTGAGCGCCAGGTTCACTTCGGTGCGCACGCCGAATTCGCCCGGCAGGTAGATGCCGGGCTCGATCGAGAAGCCGGTCATCGCGATCAGGCGGCGCGTGTCGTGGGTCTCGAGGTTGTCCATGTTGGCGCCCTGGCCGTGGTCCTGGACGCCGATCGAGTGCCCGGTGCGGTGGATGAACTGGTCGCCGAATCCGGCGTCGCGCACCACCCGGCGCACCGCGTCGTCGACCTCGTAGCCGCGGATCGGCGTCGACGGCCAGCGCGACTGGACCAGCGCGATGCCCGCGTCGCGCGCCTCGCGCGCCACGTTCCAGACCTCCTGCTGGCGATCGGTCGGCGCGGCGGCGCACACCCCGCACCAGCAGATGTCGGCGTAGATGCTGCCGGGCGCGCGCTCCTTGGCCCACAGGTCGATGAGCAGGAAGTCGCCCGGCCGCACCGGCAGCGACGTCTCCCGGGTCGGCTCGTAGTGCGGGTCGGCCGCGTGGGCGTTGACGCCGACGATCGGCTCGGCTTCGGTGTGCAGGCCGGCACGCTCGAAGGATTCGAGAATGAAGCGCATGACCCGGTACTCGTCGATGTCGCGCCCACCGCGCAGGTGGTCGGCGGTGAAGGCGAAGGCCTCGCGCACGATGCGGTGCAGCTCGACGTTGGCCCGGCGGTGCGATGCGAGCTGCTCCGGCGTCCAGACGGCGACGAAGCGCTGCACCAGGTCGGCCGAGGAGGCCAGTTCGACGCCGAACGAGGCGAGCAGCTCGGCGGTGCCGGCGTCGAGCCGTGAGACCGTGGGCAGCTCGTTGCGTGGCGAGTACTGGGCCGCCACGCGCCGGCAGTCGCGCATCAGGCGCTCCATCTCCTGACGGTGCTGCTGCCAGGTCCGATAGCCCGCTTTCGAGCCCGGCAGGTGGTCGAGCATCGCCGGCTCGAGATCGTGCACCAGGCGGCGGGGCTCGCCCTGGCGCGGGATCAGGTAGTAGCAGCGGCGGGTGATCAGCCCGTGCCCGCCCAGGCCGAGCAGGTCGACGGAGATCGGGTCGTTGCCCTGGAAGACGGCGAACAGCCAGGCGTCGAGCTCGGCCTCGGCCAATGCCTGCTGAATCTCTGCGATGCGTTCGGGTTGCATCCGGCCTCCTTGCGGGACGGGCCTCGCGGACTGCACAAGGAATTGTACAGGAGGCGCCGAAACCCGCGCTCCTTTCTCGCGTATCGGAAGGGGAGGCGGACGAATCGGACGATGAGCGGGCGCACGCGGGTGATGAGCGTGATCGGGGACGCGCAGGCGCGGGTGCGCCTGCGCCGGCTGCTCGCGGCCGAACCGCGCCTCGAACTGGTCGGCGAGGCGGCGACGGTCACCGAGGCGCGCCTGCTCGCCCGCGCCGGCTGCCCGGACCTGATGTTCCTCGACATCCGCCTGCCCGGCGACGTGCTGGCGATGCTCGCGAGCCTCGACTGCGCCGAGCGGCCGGCGGTGATCTTCACCTCGCCGCTCGACCAGCGCACCGTGCGCGCCCTGGAGGTCCATGCGGCGGACTACCTGCTCGAGCCTTTCGACGCCGACCGCCTGCGGACGGCGCTCGAACGGGCGCGACCGCTGCTGGGGTCGCCGCGCTCCGAGGTCGACGACGCGCAGCTGCGCGGCCTCGCCGCAGAGCTGCGAGGCGAACAGCCTTTCCTCGATCGCTTCGTGGTGCGCGACCACGGCCGACTGGCGGTCATCGAGGCCGGCGAGGTCGCCTGGATCGAGGCGGCCGGCAACCACGTGCGAGTTCACGTCGGTGAGGTTCGCCATCTCCTGCGCGAGACGCTGAACTCGCTCGAGACCCGGCTCGACCCGCGCCGGTTCGTCCGCATTCACCGCGAAGCGATCGTGCAGGCGGGCGCCGTGACGCGCGTGCGACCGCTGCGCCAGGGGGATTTCGCCGTGGAGCTCGCCGACGGCACCCGGTTGACGATGTCGCGAGATCGGCGCGCCGCCCTCGCCGCAGGCGGGCCGGTTACCGGCGCCCGGGCCGCCACCGGCTGAGCTCCGCCCGCCGGGCTAGAATGGCCTCCGCATGAGACCGGGCACGCGGGTCGGACGCTACGAGATCGTCGGTGAGATCGGCCGCGGCGCCATGGGCGCCGTCTGGCGGGCGCGCGACCCCAAGCTCGGCCGCGAGGTGGCGATCAAGACCATCGCCACCGCGATGTCGGGCGGCGACGACCGGGCCGAGATCTCCGCCCGCTTCGAGCGCGAGGCGCGTGTCGCGGCGCAACTGGCCCACCCCAACATCGTCGGCATCTACGACGCCGGCAGCGAAGGGGACTCGCTCTACCTGGTCATGGAACTGGTCGAGGGGGAGACGCTCGGCCGCCGCCTGGCCACGGGCCGCTTCCCGGCCGCCTCCGAGGCGCTCGAGATCGCCGCCCAGGCGGCCGACGCCCTCTCCTGCGCCCACGAGGCGGGGGTCATCCATCGCGACATCAAGCCGGCGAACCTGCTGATCGGGCGCGACGGGCGGGTCAAGGTGAGCGACTTCGGCGTCGCCAAGGCGGTGAGCGAGCGGACCGAGTTGACGCGCACCGGGATGATGGTCGGCAGTCCCGCCTACATGGCGCCCGAACAGATCAAGGGGATGCCGCTCGACGGGCGCAGCGACCTCTTCTCGCTCGGTGTCGTGCTGTTCGAGATGCTGCTGGGACGCAAGCCGTTCCCCGCCGACACGGTGACCACGCTGGTCTACCAGATCCTCCACGAGGATCCGTTCGAGGACGCGGGCCTCGCGACGTCGCTCGGTGGAGAGCTGGCGGATTTCCTGCGCCAGGTGCTGGCCAAGGACCGCGAAGCGCGCCTCGCCGACGCGCGCACCTTCGCCCGCCGGGCGCGGGAGCTGGCGGCGCGCCTCGCCGGCGGCGCCGCGACCCGCCCGGTGGGCGACAGCGCGCCGACCACCCACCTGGCGCCGCGGCCGGCCGCGGCG